>NZ_DDCI01000024.1:0-338913 GCF_002335265.1 Cupriavidus sp. UBA2010 | reverse complement strand
TCGTGGAACAGGGGCAAGGTCAGACTTCCGCCAGCGTAACAGAGACTAAACGGCGGCTGAAACACTCGCGACGCAAGAGACGAGCCTTCCCCGTGCGGTTGGGGCCTTTTCAAATTCCGGTCGCTGAGCACGTCACTGCATTACTCTTCTTGCGTCTTGGCATCCGATTCCAGCTTCATTTACCG
This sequence comes from Cupriavidus sp. UBA2010, assembly GCF_002335265.1. NCBI lineage: Bacteria > Pseudomonadati > Pseudomonadota > Betaproteobacteria > Burkholderiales > Burkholderiaceae > Cupriavidus > Cupriavidus sp. UBA2010. Next base: position 338,728 of record NZ_DDCI01000024.1, on the reverse strand, counting down.
CCACTACAGCAACTGCTGACGGATTCATCCCGGCGTGCAGCATGGGCAGGGATGGTTGTTCGCGAAATCAATGAAAGCGAGAGCTTTTAGATACTACTCGATGCCCAATGCGTCACTGACAATTTCATAGGATTTTTTCAATATTGAAGTTGTGAGGCGCTAAGGAAACTGAGGAGGCTGGCTGGTTCAGGTAATTCGTGACTCGGAGGCGGAGTTCTTAGGCCACCAGTATAAATTTTCAGGGACTTGGGGGAGCGTTGAGATCCCGTGGCGGCTGCGTCATCGGGGAGGACTATCCTGGAGCATATGCCGATGACCGAGATCAGGACCGTTGAAATGGATAAAGGCGAGCTTTGAAGGATGCAGCCGGAATGTCTTCAGGCTCTCTTCGGATTTGTTCGTGCTGTTGGATAGGCCATCGCCTGCATCGATTGATTAGGCGATGGCCTATCGACAAATAATTAATTGGCTTGGAACATTCACAATAGCGCGCTGCTGGTGATTCAGTGCGAAAAGTGCCTAATAGGTCTCATTATGGGGTCGTGCTGACGAGTGCGTTTGGTTGAGTGGTTCAGTCCAGGGCTGGCCTTTTCATCTTGTTCGCCATTTGCGGTGGCTCCGCGCATTAACGACTGAGGACCTGCGAACGTGGACTTGTGCAGACCCTCCATAAACCAAAGGGGCCAGATGGCGCCAGCGCACTGCGCTTCGCTGCTTCAGTTCTACCCTCGTTTATCCGGATTGACGAACTTTCTTTGTGTGATTAGGCTAACCGCCCACGCGTAAGTTGGCTGCGCCGGATTCTGCACACTTCCGTATGCAATGTATAGGTTCTTATGTCGATGGTCCCGACATAATGACGCACGGGTCGCGCTGCTTCACCCTGAAGGGATGATTTTCAGAAATAAAAGATAGATTATAAAATAATCCAAGGCCTATTGATTCATCCTTTTTCATGCCCGAACATCGTTTGCGTTGTCGAATCAATTCTCGATGTTTCATCGTCGCAATCGAATCCACGTGGCACTATCATGCAGCTCACACGCGCTGAATCAGACATCAGCCAGGGCCGTTTGGGTTCACTCCCCAATAGCGCCTTCGAGGCTTCGACAGATCATCCAGGGACGCCATGATCCGTGCAGTAGGATCGGATTTCGCGCCCTCAAAAAATTGTAGAATCGTCATCGCAGACGATCATCCCATCGTACTCATTGCATTGAGCCATTTCCTTAATTCACACGGGTTTACCGTTGATGCGATGGTGTCGACGGCAGACGAAACTTGCGCCGCCATTCTCAACCCAGATGTGCAGTTGGTCATTACAGACTACGTCTTCGGACATCCCGGAGATGGTTTGCATCTCGTTGACCGCTTGCGGCGTCTACGAAGCGATATCGGCATCCTTGTTTATTCGATGGTGACGTCGGCTCCTGTCATCAATGACATTCTCTTGGCCGGCGCCAATGCCTTCGTCCCCAAGACAGAAGGGACCGAGACGTTGTTGCGCGCCTGCCAAAATGTCCTTAAGCGTACCGCGGCCCAAGGCGTCAATTTTTCCCCCCTAACTGCCACGCAGGATGGCGGAGCATTCGAACTCCTAAGCGTGCGCGAGCGTGAAGTGATGCGGCTCATTGCCCAGGGAATGAGTGTGAGAGAGATTGGCAAGCACCTACGTCGTAGCCCGAAGACAGTGAGTGTTCAGAAATGTTCGGCCATGGCCAAACTCGGCTTGCGCAATGACCTTGCCCTTTCTCATTATCTGGCGCGGCGTGGCTGGCTAGAGTGATGCGCTAACTAGCGCCATCGTGACATCTTTACGGAACGACGAGACGTGTACAGGCGTGGCGAGACGCCAATGGATTATCACGCCTGCGCAACTATGAAAATCCCCAGCAGATTCACGCTTGAGGTCTGCAAGACCGCTGTACGAGTAGGGCAACAGTTTCCCGAAACATCCTCATTGCTGCGAGAGGCTTTGATCTGCACCCCAATATCTGTGCCTAGACGAGCGCGGCGGTGGCTCAGACAGCTTCGCCTGCGGGCGTGGGCGCAATTGCTCCTGCCAGTACTGGCTTTGCATGGCACGCCGACCGAATCCGCGTCAGTCACGACCGCGTCGGTAATGCCGTCAGACATGCGGCGTCCAGTAGCGGAGACAGTCTCGGCGCCGACCACCTCCACTACGACACCACACCCAGGGGAACTCGTTCTGACTTCCGATGAGCGAGAGTACCTGCAGTCTCTGCCTGTGCTGAAGGTAGCATTCCATAGCGGATCGTCGCCGTGCGGCTATCTAAAGGCGAACAAGCGGCTCAACGACATGGTGGCCGGCTATCTGTCCTATCTGAATCGCACGCTTGGCGTGCGGTTCCAGAACGAGGCTACCGCATCCTTTTCTCATGCCTTGGAGACTGTTCGGGAAGGTGAGGCGGATCTCATTGCTGTTGCAGTAGGCGAAAATGCAATGCAGACAGGATTGCTTGCCACTCAACCCTACGCGACATTTCCGCTGGTCATCGCGGGGCGTCTATCGGCCGCGGGTATTGATGGCGCCGGAGACCTCCGAGGTAAGCGTGTGACAATCAACGAGGGAAGCGGTATTGCGGGCTTGCTCCAGGAGGCAGTGCCAGGTCTGCGCTTGTCGACCGTAAGTTCGGTGCATGCAGGGATGAAAGCCGTTGCTGATGGGAAAGCCGACGCTTACGTGGCCGATCTGGTCACCGTTGAAGTGGAGTTAGAACGTCATTTCGCAGGTGCTTTGCGCATCATCGGCTCCAGCAGGCGAGGGGTGGAGATGGGCTTTGCCGTCTCCCCTGCGCTCGGTTCGAGACTGGTGCCGCTTATTAACCGCGCCATAGATCATATGCCGGAAGACGAACGGCTGGCGATCGTGAACCGTTACTTTGCGGCCGGCTACCCACTGGAGCCATCATGGCAGCAGATACTCAAGCGCATTGCTCCATACCTGGTTGCCGTGGTCGTCTTTGTCGGTGTCCTGTTGCGCTGGCAGTATCAACTGCGGCGCGAGGCAAGCGCGAGGCGACTTGCCCAGCAGCGGCTTCAAGCGCAGCTGGCTTTCCAGCGTACGCTGATGGACGCCTTACCCATCCCCATTGCTGTCAAGGATGGGAAGGGGTACTACGTCGAAGTCAATGCTGTCTATCAGGCTATCGCCGGGATGACACGGGAGCAGATGATCGGTGCGTTGCCCAGCGACTTACAGAGGTTGGAATCGGCACGCGTGTCCGAAGCGCTGGAAGCTGGCTCGCAGCGAGCGCTGGAAACTAGGCAATTGCAGCAGTTTGCCGTGGATTTCCAAGATTGTGATGGGATGCGGCGCCATTTTCTGTGTTGGACGAAACCTATCATCGGTGCTGGTGAGGACATCGCCGGCATCATCTCAGCGGCCGTCGACGTCACGGATATTCGCAACGCGGAGTCTAAAGCCCGAGCCGCCGAAGCCATGCTGGTCGACGTGACTCGTCATTTGCCTGCCACGGTGTTCCAGATGCGCGAACGCGATGGCGTTTGCGCGTACACATGGGTAAGCGGCAACACTCAGCAGTTGCTGGATCGCTCCGCCGATTCGCTGGTCGGTGATAGCGACCTGATGCTGGATATCGTCAATCCGGAGGACCTCCGCAAGGCATTGGCCGCGGCAGCCAATGCCAAGGCGAAGGTTCAACTCATGACACAGGATTTGCGTTTTCTCGTCCGTGGCCAGACACGCTGGATTCGGGTCCAGGCGATGCCGCAGCTAGAGGCCGATGGCAGCGTCCTGTGGCATGGCTACTATGCTGACCGTACGGAAGACCGCGAACAATCCGAAGTGCTGGCAAAAGCGAAGAACGCGGCGGAGGCAGCATCCATCGCCAAGGACCGCTTCCTGGCGATGATGAGCCATGAGATCCGCACGCCGATGAACGGCATTCTTGGATTGCTTGACCTGTTGCAGAATATGTCGCTGACGCTAGAGCAGCAGCGTATGCTGGCACTGGCAGGCGAATCCGGGCACGCACTCGCGCAGATCCTCGACGATATTCTGGACTACGCCAAACTGGAAGCCGACCGGATGATCATCCTGCGTACGCCGGTGGACCTTCGGAATCTGTTCGATGGCGTGCTGAGCCTGCTTCTACCCCAAGCCGCCCAGAAGAACTTGAGCTTGAGACAAACAGTGGGTGCAGAGTTACCTGCCATCGTTCAGGCTGACAGTATCCGCCTGCGCCAGATCCTGTTCAATCTGCTGGGCAATGCCGTCAAGTTCACTGAGCGGGGTCGCGTTACGTTGCGCGTAACCGTGGAGCCTGCAAGCGGTGGGCCACCGAATGTGGTCGTGGAAGTGGAGGACAGCGGTATTGGCATTGCCAAGGAGGACCTCAGCCGACTGTACGAACCATTCGTTCAGAGCAAGGAGAGTGCCACGCGAAGGATTGGTGGCACTGGACTCGGCCTGTCAATCGTCCGAAGACTGGTTGACCTGATGGACGGCGAGGTTACGCTTGAGAGCGAGAAAGGCGTCGGTACAACTGTGGTGCTGCGGATACCCTGCGAGGTCGTCTCCAAGGACTTTGACATCCCGCACCTAAAAGGTCGACCGCTATCGGTTTTGGTCAGAGATGCTGAAATGCGAGAGGCACTGATAGCGCTCGGTGCCGCCGCCGGGATGCTGCACATCGATGCAGGTGACGTACTTCCCAGGGATGGGGTGCTGCTCACCGATTACTGTGGACCAGAAAAACCAGACAACAGGATCACGATCTATTTGACCGACGAATTTCTCCCGCTGGGTTATCGTCAGGATGAACGTGGTGTATTGCTTGGCACCAATCCATTACGCTGGACAGCATTTCTCGGGGCACTGGAAGCGGTGCTCGGGCATGTCCCGTCGGCCAGCCAGTATTCCACGCCCGCAGTTGGCGGGCCCAGGGTCTTGCTTGTCGAGGATCATCCCATTAATCGGGAGGTTATACAGCGGCAGTTGAGTCTGCTTGGCTATCGCTGCACAACATGCGCCAATGGACAGGAAGCGCTGACCGCAGTCCATGCAGACACCTACGATCTGGTGCTGACCGATTGCCATATGCCGGTCATGGATGGATTCGAACTGACGCGATCGATTCGCGCGAGCGAGCGACTTCCTGTACGCGGAATTCCCGTAGTTGGCGTGACCGCCACGATCGATCAAGAGGAGCATCTCCATTGCATCAACGTTGGTATGAACGGGTTCCTGCTAAAGCCGGCGACTCCGGCATCGTTACATCATGCGATCGAGGCAGCGTTGCAAGGAAAGCCTCTAGGTCTAGCCCCCGCAGCTGGAGCGCAGGATCCCGTAGTGATCTCCGGTCATGAAGCACCCGGATCAGACGGCTTTCGTCCTGAGCGAATCAACGCCGCTGAGTTGAGTTCGCACCTAGGCGACATACTGGCAAGACAGGAAGCACGGCAGATCTTTCAGCAGGCTCTCAAGGAAGATCGTGAGGCACTTCGCAAGCATCTGGCGGAGCTTTCACCCACAGGCCTGCACCTCTGGTGTCATCGGGCCGCTTCAGCCCTGACGATGCTGAATCAACCTTACCTGGTCCAGCTTGTTCGTCGACTGGATGTTCTGTACGAAGCGGCGCCGCGCTCGGAAGTGCAGCAGGTTGGTGCGTCACTGCTGGATATGTATGATTTTCTGCTCGACTTGCTGAACTCGGCTAGGGATCCGTGTCAACCTGGTCTGCCGTCTTCTGGGCGGCAATGAACTAGTCGTTGATCTGGTTGAATGTACCGGTCTCTCAGTAGGTTGCGGGAGACCGCCCAGCCGGAGGGGCTCCAGATGGGAGAGCACCTGGCATTGCGTCTCAGCCTCGGGCCAGCCAGCGCCACGCCTCAGCCGTCTCGCGCGCCACGTCAACGACCAACTGCTGACGGACTGTCGCCGCGCCGCCTTTTGGCAGCGTTTTCACTTCGTGTGCATTGGTGCCCTCAGCATCGTGGTCGACCACGATTACGATCACGGGGTCATCGCTTTCGAAATGCCGCACACGGCCACCGTCCAAATGGACCACGATAGTCGGCATGGATTGCAAGCTTTTCATAGTCGAGGCTCATTGAACGGCGGTTGCATAGTTCGCAGGAATGGGCATGTAGCCCATTGCCCACCATATTGCCGCAGGATGGTTGGGGAAGTTGGGGATCGCGTGGTGGAGAAAGATGTCCGGTACCAATGCCTTTGCAGATGGACGGGCATGCACTGTCTCGCACCACTTCTGTCGCAGCCGGAGCCACGTCAGTTCGGCACGGGCGATGTGGTCCCACTCGTGCGGTACCAATTGCTGGTCGAACAGCATGGCACCTTCAGTTGTCATGACGGCCACCACGCTGTTGTACCGCCCGAGCCCATGCGGAAAGCTGCGACGCACGAATGTCAGCAGACCAGGGTTGGGTTCGTTGAAAACTCGTCGCAACAGTCGGATGTACACAGCACATTCGCGTCTCGAACGCTCGCTGTAGTCCTTATGGTCAACCTGCGCGCACGATTCTGCGGCGGGAACCGTGCCCAACTCGATTTCAATGGCCTTGGTCTGGAACATGCGCGTTCCCTTTGTCGCGTCGGCATAGGATGCAGGGCATTGTCAAATTAGCGGACGCGAAGGTCTAGTAGGACGCGGCCTAAACTGCTTGAGCCGCGTTGCGAACGCGTGACATTGGAGTCACGCTGACTCGTCCGCGAGATCATTCAGAATCGCCTGCGTACCCAGAACGTGCGCAAGGACGCCAACCTCGTGCTCGGCAGTGTCCTGTTAGCGGCGGCAGCGGGCCGGACCATGCTCATGACCATCGCCTCAGGCAAGGGCACTCCCGCGAGTCCCCGTGGCTGAGATCGGTGTCGACATTACGCGCTTTCCCAATCCCGCCAACTTCCTATTCTGAGCCGGTCTATGTCTACGCAATGACGAAAGTGCATGCAAACGCCGAAGCACTCGTTTCCGCAAGAGCACTACATTGTTAATGACGCTGGTAACCGCCGCGTTCCCCAATGCCGCAGCGCAGGGAATCGTTACACAAGCGCCATTTAGGCGCGCGCCTATACCGCTCTGCCAGCCCCATGCGCTAAGCTGCGTACGCACGTGTGGAAGGTTCAAACTCGTGGACCCCCTTTCCGGGCCGTCACCCGTCGGCCCGTTTTTTTTGTTCGCGCCGGTCTCATCGTCTTGCGCCGGCAAATTGTGAGTGTTCCCTCCCACGTGCCCTCCGAATCCAGCCAGCGACGTCCACACACGTGGCGAACGTACGTGGTTCAGACGCCAACAGTCAATTGACCGTGCTCATCCAATGAGCACGACTGCCGCCGTCGCAGCCATCGGTCTATGGCGCTGTCACTGCATCAGGAGTGGCCAACGACATCCAAATCGGCGTTGAGGCGAGACGACCCTTGATGAATGACGACGACAGTCGGACGGTCTCCCAGCAACACTGCACGTTGGCATCGGCATGGGTCGCTTAACCCGATGGCACGGGCTCGTGGGGTGTGCGCGTCATCAGTCTGGTTGCGCCAGGCGGCATGGAGCCCGCTCATAAGTGCCCCACAACGAAGCGGTCATCGATCATTGATCGGAAACGCAGCATATTTGAAAGCATCGATCGCATCATCGGAACCACGAGCAGTAAGCGGTGGAGAGTCAGCGCCCGTCGTGTAAATCAGGACTGCACTGGGCAAGGCAATCCGTAAGCATACGTTGATCGATGCCCGGTAAGGACTGGGAGCTTCCTTTAATGTACCAGCATGATCTTGCGGGTACTTTGGTTCCACCATTCCACCATTCCACCAGTCCACCATTCCGCCACGTAGACGTTGCGGCTGGCGCTCACTGCCGCGCCGCTTGGGTTGTCGAAGGACGCGGCCGCGCCGGTGCCTTAGTCCCGTCTACGTCAAAGGGATTGATGCCCCTGCACAATCCATTGCGATAAAGCAATGATCGAAAACGTATGGGAATAGTTTGATAAAGATGGAATAGGAACACATGCTCCGCTGGTGTAACTGGCCATTGCCGCTACCCAACTGCAGGTGGGTGCCAAGGTCGATGCGGAGACTCAGAAGATGCCTCTGCACATGTGGCTTTACCCGTGGCTCACATGGGCAGGCATCCTGATCATCGTCGGCGTGCTAGTGGCTATATTCCTTCGCCCCGATCACCGCATGGAGGTCACGGCAATAGCTGGGCTCGCGGTTATCGTGCCCGTAGCCGCGAGCGTGTCGCGGCTACGGCGCGTACCGTGAGCGGAGTCCGGGTCGTCAGGCTGCGCCGCGAGTGTTGCGCGCTATGGCGGTTGAGACTTACTCGGCCCTGACCTTCACGTACCGGCCCGGCGCGGGTTCGATCGGCTGGAACCGGCTGTCGCCGAGCTTCGCCGGCGCCGCCTTTTGCTTGCCGCCGTGACGCTTGAGCCAGGCGCTCCAGTGCGTCCACCAGCTTCCCGGCGTGGACTGTGCGGAAGCGAGCCAGTCCTCTGCATGATCTCCCTGTGCGCCGGCGCTCCAGTAGCCGCGCTTCTGCTTGGAGGCCGGATTGATGACACCGGCGATGTGGCCACTTTCGCCCAGCACAAACTCGCTATCGCCACCGAGCAGTTGCGTACTGCGATAGGCCGACTGCCAGGGGACGATGTGATCCTCCTTGGTGGCCAGGACGTAGCTCGGCACCTTGATCTTGCCCAGGTCGATCGAATGCCCGCACATCGACAACTCGTCGCGTCTGCAAAGCCGGTTCTCCAGGTACATATTGCGCAGGTACCACGCGTACATGGGACCGGGCAGGTTGGTCGCATCGGCGTTCCAATAGAGCAGGTCGAAGGCTGCCGGCGATTTTCCCTTCAGGTAGTTGGTGACGACGTACGGCCAGATCAGGTCGTTGGGTCGCAGGGTCTGGAAGACGAAGGCCAGTTCCTTGCCAGAGTAAATGCCACCATTGCCAATGGTCTGCTCGCGCGCCACCACGGTGGCTTCGTCGAGGAAGAAACCTAGGTCGCCTGGGTCGGTGAAGTCCAGCATGGTCGTCAGCAGTGTCATGCTGGCCACCATGTCTTCGCCGCGTGCTTCCTGGACTGCCAGGGCCGAGGTCAGCAGCGTGCCGCCGACGCACCAGCCCAGCGCGTTCACCTGGCTTGCGCCACCGATGGCACGGCTGACCTCCAGCGCCTTGATGACACCTTCCACATAGTCGTCCCAGGTGGTACCGCGCATGTCTTCTTGCGGATTGCGCCACGAAGTGACAAAGACCGTGTAACCCTGTTCGCAGGCGAAACGGACGAAGGAGTTCTCCGGCTGGAGATCGAGGATGTAGTACTTGTTGATGCAGGGCGGCACGATCACCAGCGGGCGCGACATCACCTTCGACGTCAGCGGCTTGTACTGGATCAGCTGCATCACATCGCATTCGAACACCACGGCGCCTTCGGATGTGGCGACGTCACGGCCCACCTCGAACGCCGACTCGTCGGTGATGGCGATGCGCCGCTGGCGCATGTCCTCGACATAGTTCGCGAAGCCGTTCAGGAGGCTCTCACCGTTGGTCTCCAATGCCAGCCGGATGGCTTCCGGGTTGGTGGCCAGGAAGTTGGACGGGCTCATGGCATCGACGAGTTGCCCCAGGAAGAAGGACAGTTTGCTCTTGTCGTCGTCGTTCAGATGGATCGACTCGGCCAGTTCGGCAAGCGTCTTGGCATTGAGGAGATAACCTTCCTTGAGCATCCGGTACCACGGGTTCTCGTCCCAGTCCTTCACCGCGAACCGGCGGTCCGGCTTTTGGTCTGCTCCGGCCTGACCGAATGCCGAGGCCAGTATCGAAAACTGACCTTCAAGGTGCCGGAAGCCGGACTGCATCAGGCGGGGCATGTCGATGCCGCTGGGCAGGTAGCGTGGGTAGGCGAATAGCTCCGCGAGCGACGTCAGCGGCGAGGGAAAGCCGTTCAGCAGCGGATTGGCAAGCGGTGTCGGCACAGGCATTGGCGTTCTCATGACGAATGGCGTGTTATATCGGACGGTTGCGCGGCTCATTGCTCACGTCGTTTTGCTGACGTTGGCATGATCAGGGCGTCACCGTCGACCACGACCTTGTCCTGAACCATGCAGACCGTGCTGAGCGCGACACGCCGTTTCTCCGGTTGGAGATCCGTGACCGTGACTGTCACGTGCACGGTTTCACCAGGCTTCACCGGGGCCCTGAAGCGCAGGTTCTGGCTCAGGTAGATCGATCCCGGGCCGGGAAGGCGACTGGCTAACGCCGCCGAGATCACGCTTGCCGTCAGCATCCCGTGGGCGATGCGTCCGCCAAACGGCGTGGTCTTCGCAAAATCTTCGTCGAGATGGATGGCGTTGTTGTCGCCGGAAGCCGTCGCGAACAACTCGATATCAGTTTCAGTGATGGTCTTGGCGTAGCTTGCGGTCATGCCAAGCTGCAGGTCTTCGTAGTCATAGCCATTCAGGGTGTTCACGAGGTCTCCTTGATAATGTTGAAAGCTGCTCGGGCGCCAGTTCCAGGCGATATCCGCTCGCCGACGCGCGCGGCGCTGCGTATCGTTCAGTGGGTGGTCGATGTGTAGCCTGGTCCCGCGCCCCAACGGGTGCGTGCCCCATCTTCAGTGCATGGAGTGCGCGTGCAGGCTGTACCGGGGACTAACGGACGATCGATTCTTCATGCCCTGCGATGCAGGGGCTGCATATCGATCGGCGATCCGGGGGCATTCACAAGCGGAATGTCCGGGCGTGTGTCGTGGACGGGGTTGCTGACGGGGGCGCTCAAGCATGAACCGAACATGGATTCAAGAGCCCCAGCATAGGTGGGCAACTGGCGATCGACTTTGCATGAACAGCCAGGGCGTTGACATTTCGTGCCACGCGAGCCAAGCGTAGCGATGCAAATGGATGGCGCGTTACCCGCGGCTACCGGGTTGCCCACCCGATTTCAGACGTTTCTGGTCTGAATGCCGAATCCTTGGGAATCCAAATTGACCAGGGGATTTGTAGCATTACCCAGATGTCGTCCCGGCGTCTCTGCAAGCCACTAAATCGCGGCAGTTCGCTCTGATGGCTATCAATGCTCTGGATTTTTGCCGGCCGCTTCCCGTGGGAGCACGTGTCGGAGAGGGCCGGCATCGGGACGTTGACTCCAGTCAAGGAGACCGGGGCGGTACGGGGATACTGTAACTAAATCGATTCAGTTTACGAATCGAGAAACGCTCCCCGTATGCCGTGCCGGTATCCCGTGCCTGAAGGCAGGGGAATGCCGCCAGTTCGGCAATCGGTCAGCCGTTTGCAAACCGATTCGCCCTCAACCCAAGACCTCTATGTTCAAACACATCCTGCTGCCCGTTGACGGTTCCGACCAATCGCGCAAGGCTGTATCGGCGGCCATTGAATTTGCCCGTAGCACCAGGGCCCGTCTGACGCCATACATTTGCAAGGAAGAGCCTCGCTTGTCCATTTCGATGAGCGCGGCGGTCGATACCGAAAGTGTCGCGAGCAGGCTTGAAAGTGCGGCCCGGGAGGAACTCTCCCGGATTGAAGCCGCAGCCGCATTGGCGGGAGTACCGTGTATCGGAAAAACGTCCTCCGCCTCGGCACCACATCTTGGGATTATCGAGAAAGCCAATGAATTGCAGTGCGATGTCATTTTCATGGCGTCTCACGGTCGAAAGGGGTTGGGAAAGCTGCTGCTTGGCAGCGTCACGCAGGACGTGCTCTCCCATAGCACGATCCCCGTTCTCGTGTTCCGATAAGCGCAATTCGCCAGACGATTCCACAAACAGAAGAGGAGGAGGTCATCGTGTACAAGAAAATCCTGTTGGCTGTTGATGATAGTGATGCCGCCGAGCTTGCCCTTGCGCAGGCCGTGACCGTCGCAAAAGCCATGAGCGCGGAGGTCAAGGCATTATTTGTTGTCACACAGGCGCTTGGCAGCACCTTGACGCCCGCCGAGGCGGCAACCGCGGCAATCGGCAAGCGGATACTGGAACATGCTCGCTCGAAGATGGAAGCCAACGGCTTGCACTATTCCACCGAACTGCTTGAAGAGGCCGGATCGGCAGCAGGGCAGATTGCCGACACGATCACCAGCGAAGCCAATGACTGGGACGCCGATCTGATCGTAATGGGAACGCATGGCCGACGCGGCATCAAGCGAATGGTGCTTGGTAGCGTTTCGGAGGGCGTACTGACGCAATCCAGGATCCCTGTGCTGGTGGTGCGCAGTGATTTCGAGGATTGAACGTTCGGGGCGTGCTGACTGGCCGCTCATTGGCAATGATGCGCTGATGTCATTACCGTAGCTGCAGGCAGCATCGACATTGGGCAGCACTGCATGCCCCGGATAGGTCAGGCAGAAGTTCGCTTTGCCGGCCAATTGTGACTGTTCCCGCCAGAGCTTGGGAAACATCTGTTCCCATCCAATTGCACTTGCTGTTGGTATACGGGCTTTCTTCAGGAACAGTCGTGCAGTCCCAAGTATCTATGCATCAAGCCCCACCTTCGCGCCTTGGCAGCGAAGCGACCGATGCTATTCGCCAACTCAAGACGCTAACCGAGATTCTTCCGACAGACAGTCTGCTGCGCAAGGCCGCGTTAGCACTGCTGTTGGAAGCAAATGCCGGCGCGCAACCGAATGCCTTGCCGTTGACGTTGGTATCGCCTCCCGCACCGGGGTCTGCGCTCCCGGAGATCACTGGGAGGCGCGCATGACAGCGGTCGAATTCCAGCAGTTTGTCATGCTGACGGGGCGAGCACTCGCAATCCTCGGCGTCATCCTGCTTGTCGTCATTCGTCTGGCGTCCCCGCACGAAAATGGGAAAAAGTAGCCGCCCCCGCAAGCCGTATCGTCCACGTCAGGCAGAGGCCCATCTCCCCGGACGCTTGCAGCCGTGGGTGCTCGACAAGCTCTTTGCTCCGCTCGAAAGCATGTTGCAACACATCCGGGACGGCGGCGAGCTGGAGGTCGACGACGATGAGCAGCTTTGGTACTACAGCACGACGATGGGAGGCAGTTTCAAATGCGCCGAGTTGCTTGAATCGTTCGGCGACATCTTCGCCCGGCAGCGGCAGCGCGACACGAATGCACCGGATCCCGAAGCGCTGTACGCCATGGCGGCAAGCATGACGGCGGAAATCCTGGCGATGCGCGAAGTGGAAGCTGCCATTGCCTGCGCCAGCGAGATGCGTGGCTATATGGCCGCGTCGTCATTGGGGAACATGAAGGATGCGGTGCTGCTGGCATCGCTGGATAGTCACATGACGACTGTGTATGGGCAGGGCGATGCGTAAGCGCTGAGGGCGTGTCCCTCCTTCCTGTCCCATTGGTCTGTGACGGACGACTCCTGTTGACGCGATGCGGTGGCGCACCTGCCTTGCGACCCATCCGTAAAGGCTTTCCAGAAATTTCTCTGGCCAGCTTGTGCTGCCTCTGAACCCCGAAGTCATCTCGGCCCCCTACAGTCTGGCGAAGCATGGCGGCTACTACAGCGGCCCTGTGCCGGGACTCCACCTGGAGCGCCCTTGACCGCAATTCCGCCTCCTCGCTTCTTTGCCTCGTGTTTCCCTGATGACGCCACTCCGATCGTTCATTGGTCTTCTGGCCGCAGCCAGTCTTCCCGCAATTTCCCTGGCTCAATCGGTCAATCATCAATCACCCTCCGAGCAGATTTCCGTTGGCACGCTGTCGATCATTGCCAGCCCGGCTGCCAGTGCCGCCGCGAGTGCCGAAGGCAGCGATCCGGCCGCGGCGCTGGTCTCGATCGCGGGGGTGGGGAGTGTCCTCGTTGTCACGGGCATCACCGAGGCAGGAAAGGACGCATTCGATGTGCTGCTGGAGGGCTCCAGGCAGGCTGGCAAGGCGTCTTTGAAGGTGACGCGTGGCGCGGTGGAGGCGGTTGGACTCTCCGTTGGCACCACGGTAAACGTGGTCGCGCAGTCGACTGGCACCGTGCTGGTCGCATCGGGGAAGGTCCTGGCCTTCCTGCCCAATGCGGCAGGTGAGGCGCTATTGCATCATTCGCGCGTGCCTGGCACGAGCCCCGTTGTTCAGCAAGGGGCAGCAAGATGAAAGCGAGAGGTATCGCGGCCATGGCCGCCAGCGCGATTGCCGCCATGTGCCTGGCCAACTCGCCGGAGGCCATCGCCGGCCAGCCGTGCAATGACAGCCCGCTCACGCCGGCGGTACTGCAAACGGCAATGGCAACCGCTCAGCGGGTGACCGGTGAACTGGACCGCCGGGGCGTGCAGGTTGCGCTGTTGGGGCGGGTCGGGCAGGACCTCAGCAAGTACGGACTCAAATACAGCCATGTGGGCATCGTCTATCGAAGCACGCCCGGGTCACCGTGGCGAATCGCCCATCTGCTGAATACCTGTGGAACGAACCAGTCGGACCTTTGGTATGAAGGTGTCGGGAACTTCTATCTGGACGATCTGTTCCTGTTCGACACTCTGGTCATGGTGCCGCCCGAAGACACGGCGAAGGCGCTACTTTCGCGTCTGTCGGATGGACAGGCTCTCCGCGCCGTCCATGACGAGCTTTACAGCCTCGTGGCATATCCGTTCTCGACGCGCTATCAGAATTCAAACGGCTGGGTCATCGAAACCGTTGCCGCCGCAAGCGCGCGCGATGCCACGATCCGTGACCGTGGGCAAGCACAAGCGTGGCTGGAGATGGCGGGCTACAAGCCGTCCGAAATGGAGATTGGCACGCTGACCCGACTCGGTGGACGGATGTTCAAGGCCAACGTGGCATTCGATGATCACCCTGATTCCCTGCGGTTTGCGGGCAGGATCCGTACCGTGACCGTGGAATCGATCGAAGCCTTCCTCAAGACCCAGCGAAAGGGTTGGGACATCTTCGAGATACCGGAAAGGCGCTAGACGGGCCATCCGCGCGGAAATACGTCGCCTTCTGTTTGCCACGATGGCACTTGAGCCAGATTCTCAAGTGCATCCATCAGCTTCCCGATCAGGGGACGGCGCGAGTGCATCTGTCCTCGCCACGATCGCATACGCCGCACCGCCGCCGGGCGATTGCACGCTCACGTAACTCGGCTGCCAGGGGCGATGCGAGCACCTCATCGCCCTAAGTGCCACGCATAGGTTGACTACGACAAGGCGGTGCGGAGTGCATCGCACTCGGAAGGTCGATGGGGGGACTACCAGTTGCCACCGAGACTCCGCGTGGCGCTCTGCGCTGCGGCCAATACCAGGCCTTTCATACGTTCCACGGCAAGTTCGGAGAACCGCTCGAGCGGGCCCGAAACCGAGATCGCGCCCAGCAAGAGCATGGAGGGGCCAAACACTGGCGCCGCGATCGCCGCGCACAACGGGTCGCGCTCTCCAAACGAGGTGAAGATCAGGTCGGATGGTGCCGGGACCTGCGCCTGGATGGCTGAGTCCAGTGTGGTAATTACCTTGCCTGCCGCCCCCCTGTGCAACGGCAGCATATCGCCAGTGCGGACTCGATCGAGGGTGGAATGATTGGAGTCAACGCGTATCAGGCAAAGGCGACGTTCACGATCATGTCTCACGTGGAAGGAGGGGCTCTCCGTGCCTTGGTCAACGAGCCATTGCAGGATGGGCTGAATCGCGCCCTTCAACCCGTGGGCCTGTTCGTAGGACCGGCCAAACATGAACGCCAGCGAACCGAGTGCGTATCGCTTGTCGGCGCGATGTGTCACCAGCCCGGCACGTTCCAGTGAAGAGAGCAGACGCAAGAGGGTGCTCTTGTACATCCTGGTGATGTTCGCGAGTTCGGACAGTGTCAGTCCCCGGGGAGCATTGGCCAGGGTGGTGGCGACATGCAGCGCTCGATCAACCGCGGCCACCCCATCACTCCTTTCCGAGGACGCAGAGGATTGCATGGAAATCTGACTCGATTGGTCTAGTTGCATCTGTCGCTGGTTGGTTGCCTACGCGCGCAATCTATCTCGCTCATGGGGTCTATGCGAATCTTCTCTACGTGAGATTGAAATTCCATTTGACAGAATGGTTGGAATCAATATTGATCACGATTCTCAGTAGAGTATCGTCAATTTCGTCCGCAAATATCGGGGTTTACACCAATTATTAACTGTTGACTTGGGACTTCTTTTGCCTAAAACTTAAAAAAAGAACACGTGTTCTGTGGAATAGAACTGCGTAAAAACAAGCGAAAAACCAAGAGGAGACAGTGATGCGTACGAAACGACGGTTTCTGGTGACCGCGGTCGGGCTCGTGGCCTGCGTGGCTGGAGGGAGCGTTCGGGCGGAAACACAGGGATACCCCACCAAGCCCATCCGATTTGTGGTGGGCTTCAGCGCGGGCAATTCCATCGACACGGTGGCTCGCATCATTGGCCAGCGCTTGTCCACGAAACTGGGCCAAACCGTAGTCGTGGATAACAAGACAGGTGCCAATGGCATGCTCGCGGCCGCTGAAGTTGCGCGCTCGCAGCCAGACGGGTACACGGTGCTGATCAGCAACTCGAGCACCATCACGGTGAACCCGCTGCTCTACAAGAAGATGACCTATGACCCGAAGAAGGACTTTGCTCCGGTGTCGCTCATGGTCTCCGTGCCCTTCATCCTGACGGTCAATCCGCAAAAAGGTCCGATCGGCACTGCCGCAAATTTGCAGGGCATGCTGGATCTGGCCAAGGCCAAACCGGGGGTCTATTCCTACGGATCGGCGGGGATGGGCAATCTCACACAACTGAGCTTCGAACTTCTTAACAATCTGGCCGGTGTCAGCATGACCCACGTGGCATATCGTGGGTCGGCTCCTGCGCAGGTAGCGCTGCTGGGCGGTGAAGTGGACGCCGAATTCGATAACCCTTCCGCGGTACCCAAGATCAAGGCCGGACAGTTGCGCGCGCTGGCAGTGACATCGGCCCAGCGCTGGCACGAACTGCCCGATGTGCCAGCCATTGCCGAGGCCGGCTACCCGGGTTTCGATATTTCATTCTGGGTTGGCGCTCTGGTACCTGCCCAGACACCTGCACACATTGTGAACGCGCTTTCTGAAGCCATTGCGAGCACCGTGCAGGACCCGGCGGTGAAAGCACGGCTCGAGCAGCAAGGCAACATTCGCATGTTTGGCCCCAAGCGCTTCGCCCAGCAAATCGAAAAGGAAACCGCGCAATACGCGGAAATTATCCGCAAGGCGGACATCAAGCTGGACTGACCGGCACGCACAAGGGAGTACATCAAGGTGGCTTGGGAAAAGGAACTGGCTGAACTTGCACAGCGAAAGATGCTGGCCGAGCGCATGGGCGGTGCGGACAAGGTGCAGCGACATAGGGACAATGGAAAGATCCCGGTGCGCGAGCGCATCGCGCTCCTGGTAGACGGCGAATCATTCGTGGAAGTAGGGGGACTGGCTGGAACGGGGCAGTACGACGACAACGGCAAGTTGGTCGATGTGACGCCCTCCAACTTCGTCATGGGTCGCGCGCGGATCGGCGGTAGACCTGCGGTAGTGATGGGCGATGACTTCACTGTGCGCGGTGGTGCCAACGATGGTGCCGTCGGCGACAAGATGATCGTAGGCGAGCAATTGGCACACGACCTGCGGCTCCCGCTGGTACGCCTGGTGGATGGCACTGGCGGAGGTGGGTCCGTCAAGAACATCGAGATCAAGGGGCATACGCTCCTGCCCAAGCTCAAGTCCTGGCCATATATCGCGCGCAATCTCGCGACCGTGCCAGTAGTTGGTCTGGCACTGGGTTCGGTGGCGGGGTTGGGCGCGGCGCGTGTTTCGGCCAGCCACTACTCCGTCATGGTGCGCGACACAGCGCAGCTCTTCGTGGCGGGGCCTCCAGTAGTGGCGCGCACCGGCCAAGTGCTCGAGAAGAACGAACTGGGTGGCGCCCAAATCCATGCGCGCAACGGCGTTGTCGACGACGAGGTCGCTTCCGAGGAGGAAGCTTTTGCTCGTGCGCGTCGATTCCTCTCGTATCTGCCTTCGTCCGTGCACGAACTATCACCGCGAGCGGACGATGGGCGCGAAGCCTCGTCGGATCAGGCGGTGCTGCGGAACGCTATTCCGGAGAACACACGTTCGGTCTACAAGATCCGCACCATTGTAGAGACGCTGGTGGACAGCGGCTCGTTCATGGAGATAGGGTGTCATTGGGGGAAGGCGATCGCGGCGGGTATGGCTCGCATCGATGGCTGGCCGGTCGTTGTGGTCGCCAGCGACCCGTATCACTACGGTGGCGCCTGGGACCGTCAGACAACAGAGAAATACATGCGCATGGTCGATCTGGCCGAGCAGTTTCACCTGCCTGTGCTGAATCTTGTCGATGTGCCGGGCTTCCGCATCGGCCTGGAGGCAGAAAAGGAAGGCGTGATGCGCGCCGGTGTCCGCGCGCTCACAGCCGTGGCGCAGAGCACGGTGCCCTGGTGCACGGTGATCCTGCGTAAAGCCTTCGGCGTGGCGGGGGGCGGACATCAGAATGCCGATCGCTTCAATTTCCGCTATGCGTGGCCGTCCGCGCAATGGGGGTCACTGCCAATCGAGGGCGGACTGGAAGTGGCTTACAAGGCCGAGATCGAAGCGGCCAGCGACCCTGACGCCGCCCGTGCACGGATCGAGGCCCGTGTACGCAACCTGACCTCTCCGTTCCGCAGTGCCGAAGCGTTCGTGGTGGAAGACATCATTGACCCGAAGGACACACGCGCCTTGCTGGTGGAATTCGCCAACCTCGCCGCACCGCTGAGGCAGGCCGGCCCGGTGCGCTTTGCGTTCCGTCCATGAGGGAGGTGACCATGCCAGAACGAGCATCCCGCTCCATCCGTCGAATCCTGATTGCCAACCGCGGTGCGGTGGCGGCCCGCGTGATTCGTGCGGCAAAAGCATTGGGACTGGAGGCCGTGGCCGTGCATTCCACCGCTGATGCGCAGATGCCCTATCTGCGGGAAGCCGCCGCCAAGATTTGCATTGGCGACGCGCCAGCGACCGCGAGTTATTTGAATCAAGAGGCGCTGCTGCGCGCGGCTCGGGACACCGGAGCCGATGCGGTGCATCCAGGCTATGGCTTCCTGTCTGAAAACGCTGCCTTCGCGGAGCGCGTGGAGGCTGAGGGACTTTGCTTCATTGGCCCAAGCCCGCACTGGATCAAGACCCTGGGCCACAAGACGGCGGCGCGAGATCTGATGCGAGTACATGGGATGCCCATGATGCGCAGCAGTGAACTGCTGCCAGACGACCTTGACGAAGTTACCCGAATCGCCCGCGACATGGGTTTTCCTCTCATGCTCAAGCCAGCGAACGGTGGCGGTGGCATTGGCATGTTGCCAGTGCGGGGTACGGACGAGATCGCCGCAGCCTGGCGGCAGGCGCAGTCCACGGCAGCCAAGGCGTTTGGCGCCTCGGAACTGTACTTCGAGACGTTGATCGATGCGCCCCGGCATGTGGAATTCCAGTTTCTTGCCGATCGGCACGGGCAAGTACGCTGCCTCTACGAGCGAGACTGCTCCGTACAGCGGCGGAACCAGAAGGTGGTCGAGGAGGCGCCAGCGCCATATATTCCTCGTGAAGCCGTGCAGGCCATGGCCAGACGGCTGGAGACGATCCTGTCGGACATTGGCTATGACGTCATTGGCACCGTCGAGATGCTCTACACACCCGCTACCGGGTTCACGTTCCTCGAAGTCAATACACGGCTGCAGGTGGAGCACGCGGTAACGGAGGAGGTAACGGGCCTGGACATCGTGGCAGCGCAAATCCGGCTGGCTGCGGGTGAGCCGCTTTCCGCAGTGCTGCCCGTCGCTGTCGAGTGTCGCGGTCACGCCGTCGAAGCGCGTATTTACGCCGAAGACCCGGTGCGCTTCTTCCCATCCCCCGGTGAGCTCACAGTGTTCCAGCCCCCGTCGGGAGACGGTATCCGGGTGGAGACGGGCTATGCCGCTGGCACCCGCGTGTCGAGCCACTACGACCCAATGCTTGCGAAAGTCATTGCACATGGCGTGGATCGCAACGTCGCGGTTGCCCGGTTGACCGGAGCGCTGGATCGCTTTCGCATCGAAGGTGTGAAAACCAACATCCCATATGTGCTGCGCGTGCTGCGCGATCCGGCGTTCGTAGCCGGCCAGCTGCATACCCAGCTAGGTGCCTCGATCGCATCGCGCCCCCTCTGAAATCAAGATAAATCAGGAGTTCCTCATGCTCACTATCTGTTCCCCTCTGGCGGGCCGCGTCGTTGCCCATTGCACCAATCCCGATGGCAGCGTGCAGGCGGGTGATCCACTGCTGATCGTCGAATCCATGAAGATGGAAATTCCCGTGGAGGCGGAGGCGAGTGGCACCGTAGCCCGCTATCTGGTCGAGGTCGGCGCGGATATCGCCGAAGGCCAGCCCGTGGTGGAGATGCGATGAGCGGAAGCACTGAATCGCTCGGCCACTTCGAGCGCCATGGAAAGGTAGCGCTGATCCGATGGGCCAACCCACCGGTCAACGGCTTGTCGTTTGCATTGCGGCAGTCCCTGGCGGCAGCGCTTGATTCGGCAATGGCGGACCCGGCTGTCGATGCCATTGTGCTGGCGGGCGAGGGCCGTATGTTCTCCGGCGGCGCTGACATCCGCGAGTTCAACACGCCCCAGGGGGTAGCCGAGCCGACCACGCCGCAATTGATTCAGCGTATCGAGAACCTGGGCAAGCCCGTGGTAGCCGCCATCCACGGCTCCGCGCTGGGCGGCGGTCTGGAGCTTGCATTGGGCTGCCACTGGCGCGTGGCCGAATCCAAGGCGGCTGTCGCCTTGCCCGAGGTGAAGCTTGGTTTGCTGCCCGGCGGTGGCGGAACGCAGCGCCTGCCCAGGCTAGTGGGTGTGGAAACAGCGCTGGATTGGATTGTCTCGGGCAAGACAGTAAGCGCGGCCAGGGCCCTCGAGGCGGGCCTGCTGGACGCCATATTCGAAGGAGACTGGCTGGCGCAGGCCATCGCGTTTGCGGCGCAGCTCGATCGCGCGACGGCACTTCGCCCGACCGGCGCCCGCAGGGTCACGCCGCCCGCTGATGCAGCCGTGCTATTCCGCACCGCGCGAGAGATGGCACGAAAGACGGCACGCGGGCTGGACGCGCCGCTTCAGTGCATCGCCTGTGTGGAACAGTCGCTCGGCGGATCGCTGCAGGAAGGATTGGCATTCGAGCGTCAGCGCTTCGTCGAGCTTGTGAACGGCACGCAGTCCAAGGCAATGCGCCATTTGTTCTTCGGTGAGCGCGAAGCCGCCAAGCCGCCACCAGATGCGCAAGGCGCTGCCTTGCGTCCGGTGCAGCGTGTAGGGGTGATCGGCGCGGGCACGATGGGGGGCGGCATTGCCATGGCGTTTGCCAACGCGGGCTATGCGGTAACGCTGGTCGAAGTCTCCGAGGTGGCGCTCACCAGGGGAGTCGAGACAATCCGTCGCAACTATGCGGCCACGGTTTCGAAGGGCAAGCTGGATGAGGCGCAGATGCAGTCGCGGCTGGCACGCATTCATGGTTCCACCAGCATGCAGGATCTCGGGGGGACGGATCTGATCATCGAGGCGGCCTTCGAAGACATCGCCGTCAAGCATGATCTTTTCCGACAGATGGATGCCATCGCCAGGCCGGGCGCGATTCTCGCAACCAACACCTCCCGGCTTGACATCAACGATATCGCCGCCGTAACGCGCCGTCCGAAGGACGTCGTGGGTCTGCACTTCTTCAGCCCAGCAAACGTCATGAAGTTGCTGGAAATCGTGCGCGCTCGGGCTACGGCATCTGACGTGATTGCCACGGTGCTCGACGTAGCGAAGCGCATTGGCAAGGTGCCCGCAGTCGTAGGGGTGTGCGACGGCTTCGTTGGCAATCGCATGGTGAGCCCGTACACGCGCGAGGCGCATTTTCTGCTGGAGGAAGGCGCAAGCCCCGCGCAGGTGGATCAGGCCGTCGAACGATTCGGCATGGCCATGGGGCCGTTGCGCATGGGTGACATGGCGGGTCTGGATATCAGCTGGGCCGCACGCAAGCGTCAGGCTCCCACGCGTCCCAAGCACCTGCGCTACTGCCACATCGCAGATCGGCTCTGCGAATCAGGCCGCCTGGGACAGAAGACCGGCGCAGGCTTCTACCGCTATGAGCCAGGCGGCCGCGTGCCGGTATCGGATCCGGCCGTCGAGGCGATCATCGATGCCTGCGCTCGCGACTCCGGCATCGCACGGCGAGCGATTACCGACGAGGAGATCGTGGAACGGACCATGTACGCCCTGGTCAACGAGGCCGCGCGCATCCTGCAGGAGGGCGTGGCGCGCAGGGGCAGCGATGTCGACGTCATCTACGTGAATGGCTACGGATTTCCAGCCGCGCGTGGTGGTCCGCTGTTCTACGCGGACACCGTGGGGCTGCCCAAGGTGCTTGCGCGTATCGAGGAATTCCACCGCATCCATGGCCAGCTCTGGGAACCTGCGCCGCTGCTCGCGCAACTGGTGGCGCAAGGCAAGTCCATCTCGAGCTATGTGGCTATCACAGGCGAGGCCACTGAGTAACACACATGAACGACCTAGCACTTTCCCCAGGCGGCCCAGACGCCGCCTATCTCCATCACTTGGCGCAAGGCCAGCTTCGTATCCAGCAATGCGGTGAATGTGGCCGGCACGTGTTTTATCCTCGGGTCGCCTGCCCGCATTGTGGTGGCTCCGATCTGCACTGGGTCGCCACGAGCGGCCAGGGCACCATCTACGCATCCAGCCTGATCATGGGCAAGCCAGGCACAGGCACCGACTATGCGATCGTGCTTGTGGATCTGGACGAAGGCGTGCGCATGATGGGACGTGTGCAGGAATACGCGCAAGACCAGGTGCGCATCGGGATGCGTGTTCTCGCTCGCATTGTTGAGCAGAATGGCAAGCCGCTCGTGGTCTTCGTTCCCCAAAGTGTGGGAGGTGCGCAATGAGCATCAGGGAACTACGCGGCAAGGCCGCCATCGTTGGTGTTGGCCATGCCGGGATTGGAGAGGCTCATGGTTTCAGCGCCATGGAGATCCTGGGCCAGGCCGCGCTTGCGGCGGTGGCCGACGCAGGGCTGACGCTGCGGGATATCGATGGTCTCGCGACCTGTAGTTCGGCAGCCAGTATGTGGGCGCTGCCAGTTGCCGAGTATCTGGGCTTGCGGCCGCAGTTCATCGACAGCACGATGCTGGG
The DNA here is from genome assembly GCF_002335265.1 of Cupriavidus sp. UBA2010. Classification (NCBI taxonomy): domain Bacteria; kingdom Pseudomonadati; phylum Pseudomonadota; class Betaproteobacteria; order Burkholderiales; family Burkholderiaceae; genus Cupriavidus; species Cupriavidus sp. UBA2010. Next base: position 315,573 of record NZ_DDCI01000024.1, on the reverse strand, counting down.
TGGGTCGAGCTTCATTGCTCACCTGATGCCGGCGATCATGGCACTGGAGAGTGGCCAGTGCAACGCGGTGCTCGTCTGCTACGGCAGCACGCAGAAGACCGGGACGTTTTCACGCAAAGGCATGGTCGATGCGTTCCGCATGATCGACCCGCAGCCATATGAACACCCTTACGCGCCTATCCAGCCACTGACGTCATATGCGCTGGCCGCCTCGCGGCACATGCATGAGTTTGGCACGACGCGCGAGCAGCTCGCGGAGGTCGCCGTGGCCGCTCGTCGTTGGGCGCAGCTCAATCCCGAGGCCGTCATGCGCGATCCGCTCAGCATCGATGATGTGCTTTCGGCGCGGATGGTATCCACACCGCTTACCGTGCGCGACTGCTGCCTCGTCACTGACGGCGCTGGCGCTTTTGTACTCATGCGCGCGGATCGGGCCAGGGATCTGGTTGCCAAGCCCGTGTACGTGCTTGGCAACGCCACGGCGGTATGGAACCGGCAGATCTCGTCGATGGAGAACCTCACTGTCACCGCCGCATCCGAATCGGGTCGACGCGCCTTTGATATGGCGGGCCTCACGCCCGCGGATATCGACGTCGTGGGTCTCTACGATGCGTTCACGATCAACACGCTGCTCTTCCTGGAGGATCTCGGCTTCTGCAAGAAGGGGGAGGCCGGCGCTTTCGTCGAGAACGGGGGCATTGCTCCGGGCGGCCGCCTGCCGGTCAATACCAACGGCGGCGGGCTCTCATGTGTTCACCCCGGCATGTACGGTGTCTTCCTCGTGATCGAGGCGGTGCGCCAATTGCGCGGCGATTGTGGAGCGCGTCAGGTCAAGGGTGCGCGCGTTGCCCTGGCGCACGGCAATGGCGGCACATTGTCGAGCCAGTCGACGGCGATCTTTGGTGTGGAGGAATCGCTGTGAACACACAGGAAAAGGATTCGGCATGTTGAACAAATCGGTCCCTTCAGTGCATGACGCCGTACGCGACGTACGTGACGGCGCGACGATCCTGATCGGCGGCTTTGGCATCTCGGGTGTACCCACCGAACTTGTCTGCGCGCTGCTTGATCAGGGCGCGCGCGACCTCACCATCGTCAACAACAATGCGGGCAATGGCAAGATCGGCCTGAGCCAGTTGGTCGAGGCCGGCCGTGTGCGTCGCATGGTGTGTTCGTTCGCGCGCTCGTCCAATCCAGTGGAGCCAAATGCCGCGGCATTTGCCGAGTGGTATCGCGCAGGCAAGATCGAGCTTGAATGCGTACCACAGGGCACGATGGCCGAGCGCATGCGCGCGGCGGGCTCGGGTCTGGGGCCCTTCTTCACGCCCACCTCATACGGTACCAGTCTTGCGAAGGGGAAGGAGACCCGGGTCATCGAGGGTGTGGGGTATGTGCTGGAGCAGCCATTGCACGGTGACTTTGCTTTTGTGAAAGCACTGACGGCGGATCCCTGGGGCAACCTCATGTATCGCAATGCGGAGCGCAACTTTGGTCCCGTCATGTGCATGGCAGCCAGGGTGGCGGTGGCCCAGGTGGATACGATCGTGCCACTGGGCACGCTGGTGCCCGAGCACGTCATGACGCCTGGCATCTTCGTGCAGCGCGTGGTTCAGGTCGGAGGACAGGCATGAAGGCAAACATCAAGCGTCTCAGCCGCGCCGAAATGGCTGCAAAGGTGGCACGCGACATTCCTGACGGCAGCTACGTCAATCTTGGCATTGGCATCCCGACGCTTATCTCCAGGTGCCTGCCGCCAGACTGTGATGTGATCCTGCACAGCGAGAACGGCATTCTGGGAATGGGGCCCGCTCCTGCGGATGGCAGCGTGGACCTCAGCCTGATCAATGCGAGCAAGGAGCCTGTCACGCTGCTGGGCGGTGCTTCCATCACGGACCATGTGACTTCGTTCGCCATGATGCGAGGCGGGCATATCGATCTCACGGTGCTAGGGGCGTTCCAGGTGTCCAGCAGGGGTGATCTGGCTAACTGGGACACCGGTGCCCCGGAAGCTATTCCTGCCGTAGGCGGCGCCATGGACCTCGTGGTAGGGGCGCGTCAGGTGTTTGTGGTGATGGAGCATGTCAGCAAGGCTGGAGAGCCAAAAATCGTTGCCGAATGCTCTTATCCGCTGACGGGGGCGGGCGTCGTGGATCGCATCTATACGGACTGTGCGGTCGTCGACGTGACCGCAGACGGCTTGGTTGTGCGCTGGATGTGCGAAGGACTTTCGTTCGAGGCATTACAAGACATGACTGCCGCGCCTCTGCAGTTGGCGTTAAGTGAACGCAGTTCGCAGTCTCGAGTTCTCTAGCGAAGTCAGAAACCGGCGCCGCAGAAGTTCTGCCTCTTCGGCGGCGCCGGGCAGCGTGCCTATGCCTTCGATTTCACCCCACGCCGCACATTGACCGCCTCGCTCAGCAGTTCCAGCACCGTCACGGAGTCCTCCCACCCGATGCAGGCGTCCGTGATGCTTTGACCATAAGTCAGAACCGACGGGTTGTGTTCTCCTGGGGTGAACTTCTGCGCCCCGGGTACCAGATGGCTCTCGACCATCAGGCCGAAGATCGACTGGCTCCCGCCGCTGATCTGTTGCGCCACATCGCGCGCGACGTCGATCTGGCGTTGGTGCTGCTTGTTGCTGTTGGCATGGCTGCAATCCACCATCAACGAATTGCGCAGCCGCGCCGCTTCCAGTTCCTTGCAGGCTGCGGCGACAGCTTCCGCATCGTAGTTGGGCGCCTTGCCGCCGCGAAGAATGACGTGGCAGTCCGGATTGCCCTTGGTATGGACCGTTGCGACCTGGCCGTTCTTGTGCACGCCAAGGAAGTGGTGCGGGCGCGATGCGGCCTGGATCGCGTCGATCGCGATCTTGATGTTTCCGTCGGTGCCGTTCTTGAAGCCAATGGGCGCGGACACGCCCGAAGCCAGTTCCCGGTGTACTTGGCTTTCGGTCGTGCGGGCGCCAATCGCGCCCCAGCAGATCAGATCGCCGATGTACTGGGGTGAAATGACGTCCAGGAACTCGCCGGCCGCCGGCAACCCGAGACGGTTGATATCTACCAGCAGGCTGCGCGCGATGCGCAGGCCTTCGTCGATGCGATAGCTCTCGTCCAGGTAGGGGTCGTTGATCAGGCCCTTCCAGCCGACCGTGGTGCGGGGCTTCTCGAAATACACACGCATCACGATTTCCAGCGAGTCCACGTAGCGCTCGCGCTCGGCCGCCAGACGCCGCGCGTAGTCGAGCGCGGCCTGCGGGTCGTGGATCGAGCAGGGGCCCATGATCACGAGCAGTCGGTCATCGCTGCCATGCAGAATGCGGGAGATGCGTTGGCGCGTCTGGGTGACCAGCGGCTCAACGGGGGTGCCACGGATGGGGAAGAAACGGATCAAGTGCTCGGGTGGGGGCAGCGGGATGATGTCCTCCACGCGCGCATCGTCCGTCACACTGGTGCGGTCCGGCGGCGCCTGCCAGCCTTCGGCAACGGTGGGCGGGGACTTTTGTGGATCACTCATGGCTGACTCCTGGGGGAAACTGGGAAATATTGTGCGGCGGCTGACGCCAACCAGGCTTTGTAGCGGAACCCGGCAAACCTGTCATTGTGATACCGCAGGCTAGATCGGGAGAGATTTTAAATGAGCGGAAGGCATGAAAGGCGTGAAAGGAACGGGGCAGACATTTGACCCGTCCGGTTTCTGCAGGGCAGGCCAGCACTGGTGTTCGGGAGCATTTCCTTGACGGCGCAATTAATGGAGAATGGGCGAACCTGTCTTCATCAAGGCAGGACACAGAACAAGACCACGATATGTCCTCTCGATCCTCGCTGCGCCCCGTCTTGCCGATTCTCATCGGCGCGTCAGTCATGCTGTCCCTTGCCATGGGACTGCGTCAGAGTCTCGGAATCTTCGTGCCGCCGCTGACGCGGGACATCGGGATAACGGTGGGCGACTTCACCATCGCGGTAGCGGTCCAAAACCTCACTTGGGGCTTGCTGCAGCCATTCGCCGGCGCGCTGGCGGTCCGGACCGGTTTTCGTCCGCTGATGATGGGGGGATCGTTGCTGTATCTCGTCGGCCTGGTGTTGCTGGCCACGGCTAATGGATTGTGGGCCGTGGTGATTGGTGCTGGTGTGCTGATTGGCATGGCCATGGCCACTACGGGTACAGCCTTGGCCATGGCCGCGGCTTCGAGCGCGGTCAGTCAGAACGTGCGAAGCATGATTCTGGGCCTGGTGTCTGCTTCGGGATCGATCGGCGCGATGATCGCTGCGCCGCTGGGCCAGGGCATCACGGGCGAGTGGGGCTGGCGCATGGGCGTGGCAGCCTTTGCAGTGCTGGCGGTCGTGATGTTGCCCGCCGCATGGTTCGCAGGCCGCGCGGACAAGGTGCGGGAAGCGCCGGCGGCGCGGGCGCAGCCGGAACAGAGTGGCCGCCAGGCCCTGATGACGGCGCTGCGACACCCTCCGTTCGTCGTCATGGCGCTCGCCTATACGGTATGCGGCATGCAGTTGGTCTTCCTGACCACGCACCTTCCTGCGTACCTGGAAGTCTGCGGCATGGATCCGATGTTGTCCGCCAAGGCGCTCGGCCTGATCGGCGGATTCAATATTCTGGGAAGCCTGTTCTTTGGATGGGCCGGCGGCAGGGTCAACAAGCTGCTATTGCTGGGTGGCATCTACATCTGCCGATCCATCGGCTTCATCTGGTTCTTCCATGCACTGCCGACACCAGAAAGCACGATGATGTTCTCCGCAATCATGGGCTTTCTGTGGCTCGGGGTGTCGCCGCTGGTGCAGGGGTGGATTGCCCAGACGTTTGGTCTGCGCTGGCAGGCAATGATCGCCGGCGTGGCGTTCTTCAGCCATCAGATCGGGAGTTTCATTGGCGCCTTCGGTGGCGGCTGGCTCTACGACCAGATGCAGAGTTACTCGCTGGCGTGGAAGGTCGGTGCGTCGCTTGGCTTGACCCTCGGGCTGATCCAGGTTGCGTTCGCTTTTGCTTCCACACCGAGGGCGCCACGGCTGGTGCCCGCGGCGGAGTAGGGGCTATCGGCGTTACCCGTCCCTCGGCGGGGTCGAGCCCGAGGTCGGTGGCAGATGGAAAGCCGTCCATCGGACGGCTCGCGCCGTTACGCCATCTGGCTGATCGTCTTGCGGAAGCGCCGCAGCGAGATCACGAAGAACGCCGCCCCGATCACGAACAGCGCCACGAACTGCACCCACACGACCTCGAGGCCCGCGCCACGGAACAGGATCGCCTGGCTGAGTTCCACGAAGTGAGTGGTGGGCGCCGCCAGCATGATGTACTGGACAACCTCCGGCATGCTTTCGCGTGGCGTATTTCCGCCGGACAACATCTGCAGCGGCATCAACACGAGCACGAGCAGCATGCCGAACTGCGGCATCGAGCGTGCCAGCGTGGCCATGAAGATGCCCATCGAGGTGGTGGCGAACAGGAGCAGCGCGGCGCCGCACAGGAAGAGCGTCTCCGACCCGGCGATCGGCACATGCAGGGCGCCACGCACGATCAACATCAGTGACATGGCGGCGGCGACCAGCACCACCAGCCCCATAGACCAGACCTTGCTGAGCATGATTTCCGACGGCGTGACGGGCATGACCAGCAGGTGTTCGATCGTGCCGTGCTCACGCTCGCGGATCAGCGCGGCGCCGGTCAGGATGATCGACAACATGGTGATGTTGTTGATGATCTGGTTCAGCGCGCCGAACCATGCCAGTGTCAGCGTTGGGTTGAACCGCACACGCAGCGCCAGTTCCACGGGAAGCCGGGGGGTGGAGCGGTACCGGTCCACGAACGTCTGGATTTCGCCCGAGACGATCTGCTGGATGTAACCGCTGCCAGTAAATGCCTGGCTCATGCGCGTGGCGTCGACGTTGAGCTGAATCTCGGCGAAGCGTCCGCCCAGGACATCCCGCTGGAAATTCGGCGGGATATTGAGCGCGAACGTGTAGTTGCCCGCATCCATACCTGCGTTGACCTCCGACGACGTGATCATCTGCGGCATGGTGAACTGCGGCGGGAAGAAGGCGGAAGCGATCTGTTGCGACAGCGGCGAATGGTCCTCGTCAACGATGGCGATCGGCGCCATGTGCAGTGTATCTGGCTGGGCCGTGGCGGCTGTGTACACCGAGGCCGTGAACGTGTAGATGATCAGCACCAGCATGATCGGGTCACGCGCCAGGCTCCAGAGCTCCTTGACGCCGAGCCGGTAGATATTCGCCAGATGGCGCAGCGTGCCGCGTCGCGCATCGGTGCGAGCGGGTGGGGTCGCTGGGGCTGCTGGGGTGGAGGCGTTGGGCGCGGCGTCCATCATTTGTCCTGCTTGGCTAGCAGCGCCACCGTCAACCCGAGAATGACGGGGATGGCGATCAGCATCGGCCAGTACGAAGCGTGAAGATCGGAGAAGCCAAGCGCCTTGTTGAACACGCCACGGCTGATGATGAGCATGTGCGTGGCGGGATAGATGCCGCCGATCACCTTGCCCGCACCCTCCATCGAGGATACCGGCGTCAGGAGACCCGAGAACTGTATGGTCGGGATCATCGTGCCGATCATCGTGAAGAAGAGGGCGGCGATCTGGCTACGGGTGAACGTGGACGCGAACAGGCCAACGCCCGTGGACACGACGTTGAAGATCAGGGCCGCCAGCACCAGCGCCAGGAAGTTGCCTTTCACTGGCACCCCAAACAGAGTGACTGCCAGGAACGACATCAGGAAGAAATTCAGCATCCCAAGAGCGACATATGGCATCTGCTTGCCCAGCAGGAACTCGGTTCGCGTGACGGGGGTGACGTACAGATTCAGGATGGAGCCGAGTTCCTTCTCGCGCACGACCGACAGGGCGGTCAGCATCGCCGGCATCATCATCAGTAGCAGCGGAATCACGGCAGGCACCATCGCCGGCAGGCTCTTGACGTCTGGGTTATAGCGGAAGCGGGTTTCGATCGCTACATTCGACGTGGCCCGCACACCGTAACGCCGTAGCGCCTGATCCGCCAGCCAGGCTTGGTGCATACCCTGGACATAGCCTTGAACGGTTTCGGCCCGCGTCGGCATGGCGCCGTCGATCCAGGCGCCGATCTGGACTTGCTTGCCACGCGCCACATCGCGCGCGAAGCCGGGCGGGATTTCGATAGCCAGGGCCAGCTTGCCGCTGCGCAGGCGCGCGTCCATGTCGGCATAGCTCTCAAGTGGCGGCTTCTGGACGAAGTAGCGCGAGCCGGCGATATTGAGCGCGTAGTTCTCGCTCAATGTGGTCCGGTCGCGGTCGAGGACCGCATAGGTCAAATCCTCAACGTCCATGCTGATGCCGAAGCCCATTACAAGCATCAGGATCACGGAGCCCAGCATGGCCAGGGTCAGGCGCACCGGGTCGCGTTGAAGCTCCAGCGACTCGCGCCACAGGTAGCTGTACATGCGACCGAGCGAGAATGGCTGATGCTTGCTCCTTGCTTCTGTCTCCGCCTGGGCCTCTACCGGGGACGCAGGGGCCTCCGTGTCTTCCGCGGCCGCCTGCGTGCCGCCACCGGCTGCCACGAGGTAGTCGATAAAGGCGGCTTCCAGCGTACCCGCGCCGCAATCGCTGACGATCTTCTCCGGCGGGTCGCTGACCAGCACCTTGCCCGCGTGCATCAGCGAGATGCGGTCGCAGCGGGCCGCCTCGTTCATGAAGTGCGTGGAGATGAAGATCGTAACGTGATCCTCGCGGGACAGCGCAACCAACAGCCGCCAGAAGTTGTCACGCGCCACGGGATCGACGCCGGAGGTCGGCTCGTCGAGGATCAGCAACTCGGGCTTATGCACCATTGCCACGGCCAGCGAAAGCCGCTGGCGCATACCGAGCGGCAAGCCGTCCGGCAGGCTCTCCATCACGTCCTGCAGCCCGAAGCGCTGGGCCATTTCCTCTACGCGGACTTCGATGTCCTCCCTCGGCACGTGAAAGAGCTGGGCATGAAGCACCAGGTTCTGGCGCACCGTCAGTTCGGTGTAAAGCGAGAACGCCTGCGACATGTAGCCCACGCGGCGGCGGGTGTCGATATCGCGCGGATCCACCTCTTGGCCGAACAGCCACGCGCGTCCGTCGCTGGCGGGCAGCAGACCGGTCAGCATCTTCATCGTCGTGGACTTGCCGCAGCCATTGGAGCCGAGGAATCCGAAGATCTCGCCCCGCCGGATCTTGAACTGCACGTGGTCCACGGCGACGAAATCGCCGAAGCGCATGGTCAGGTCTTTCGCTTCGATGGCGATCGGGGTGTTTTCGTCCACGGCCAACGGCGCGATCACCACGGGCTCGTAGCCACGCTTCTTCTCCTCGGGCAGCAGCCCGATAAACGCGCCTTCGAGATCGGCGGCGCCGGTGCGGGCCAGCAGTTCTGCCGGCGTCCCGGTATCGAGGATCTTGCCGCTGTCCATTGCCACCAGCCAGTCGAAGCGCTGGGCTTCATCCATGTAGGCGGTGGCGACGATCACACTCATGCCCGGACGATCCTGGCGAATGCGGGCGATCAGATCCCAGAACTGTGCGCGTGCGAGGGGATCCACGCCGGTGGTCGGCTCGTCCAGAATCAGCAGGTCGGGGTCGTGGATCAGCGCGCAGCAAAGGCCAAGTTTCTGCTTCATGCCGCCGGAGAGTTTGCCGGCCGGGCGATCCAGGAACGGCTGCAGACCGGTGCTGCGCGTGAGGTCGTCGATGCGATGACGCCGCTCGGCCGCACCGTGGCCGAACAGTCTGGCAAAGAACTGCAGGTTTTCCTCGACCGACAATGTCGGGTAGAGGTTCTTGCCCAGCCCCTGCGGCATATAGGCGATGCGCGGGCAGACGGCGTCGCGATGGTCCTTGCGCGACATGTCACCGCCGAGCGCGGTGACCGTGCCTTCCTGCACGGCCCGCGCACCGGCCACCAGCGACAGGAGGCTCGACTTGCCAACACCATCGGGACCGATCACGCCGATCATGCGGCCCGCGGGAAACTCCAGCGAAATGTCGTCGAGAGCAACCGTCTTGCCATAGCGCAGCGTGACGTGCGCGACTTCGGCAACGTGCTCGTGCGTACCCGTCGAGACGTTCATTACGCGGTCTTCAAGGTAGTTTGGTGGTCAGCGACGCGGGCCACTCTGCCTTGGCATCGAGCTTGACCCATGCCACGCCCGGCAGCCCCGTCTTGACCACCTTCAGATGCTTGCGCAGCAGATCCGGGTCGATCTTGGCGCGAACCCGGAACATCAGCTTCTGACGCTCGCTTTCCGTTTCGACGGTCTTTGGCGTGAACTGCGCAGTGCTCGAGACAAAGGAGATCTTGGCCGGAATCACATACTCCGGCGCGGCGTCCAGAATGATTCGGGCGTCCTGGCCGATGGCAAGCCGACCGGCCTGTGCTTCGGGCAGGAAGAAGGTCATGTACACATCCGACAGGTCAACGAGGTTCAGTACCTTGCCGCCAGCGCCGAGCACCTCGCCCGGCTGCGCCACGCGGTACTGGATCCGGCCGTCGCGCGGTGCCTTCAGTTCGCTGTCGTCGATATCGGCTCGGATGCGGGCGATAGTGGCCTGCGTGGCGGCGACCGTCGACTGCGCGCCAACTACCTGTGCCTGGGCAGCCTCGATGGCAGACTGGGCAGCGGCCACCTGGGCGCGAGCTGCGGTAACGGCCGCCTGGGCGCTGCGCGCGCGCGCCCGGTCATCGTCCAGTTCCTGGATCGACGAGGCGCCTTCCTTGGACAAGGTTTCGGAGCGTGCGCGCCGGCGGAGCGCCGCGTCGAGCTCGGCCTCGCGCTGGCCGACCAACGCTTCCGACGTGGCCTTGTCGCTCTTGCGCGCCGCGGCCTGCGCCACAGCCGCCGCGGCTGCGTTGATGGCCTGTTGATGCTGGGCCACGGCTTCATCGTGCTGGGCCTCGAGCGTGGTGATCTGCATCTGGGCCAGTGGCTGGCCGGCCGTCACGAAATCGCCTTCAAAGACGAGGATGTCGCTGACGCGGCCAGCGAGCTTGGTCGCCACATCGACCTCGGTGGCCTCGATGCGGCCGTTACCGCGCGCGAAACCTTCGCCGGGGCCGTTGTCACGCAGGCGATCCCACGCGTACCAGCCGCCGGCGACGACAGCGAGCACGACCAGGGCGGGAACGAGCTTGTTGGTAGGAAGCTTCATGGGCCGACTTGGTTAACGAGCAGTAGAAGGTGTGGAGGGCTTGGCGTCAGGCGCTGCTCTGGCGGGCGCAACTTCCGGAGCGGCCACCTCCGACGGCGAGGCGACGGCTGTGCCACCGCCCAGTGCGGCATACAGGCTGACGCGGCTGGCAAGCAGGGCGCGGCGCGATTGGACGGCCTGTTGCTCGATGACAAGCAGATCACGCTCGGCATCGAGGACTTCGAGGAAGGTTGCGGCACCATTGTCGTAGCGCAGCTTCGCCAGTCGTCGGCGTTCGGCCTGGGCCGCCTGTGTGAGTTGCAGAATATCGACCTGTTCGGCCAGCCAGCGCTGCGCGCTCAGGGCATCGGCCACATCGCGGAAAGCATTCTGGATGGTCTTTTCGTATTGGGCTACCGCCTCCACGCGCCGCGCTTTCGCGAGGTCGAGGTTGCTACGCAACTGTCCGCCCTGGAAGATCGGAATGGAAATACTTGGTGCGAAGGACCATACGCCACTGCCTCCACGGAACAGACCATCCAGGTCCGCGCTGGCCGTGCCGGCGAAACCGGTCAGCGTCACTCGCGGGAAGAATGCCGCCCGCGCAGCGCCGATGTTTGCGTTCTCGGCCATCAACTGGTGTTCGGCCGAGACGATGTCGGGCCGGTTCTCCAGTTGCTCGGATGGCAGGCCAGCGTCGATCTGGCGCATCAACTCGGCGTCGTTGACCAGGCCGATGGCCGGCTTGACGTCGGCCGGCGCGCCGACCAGAACCTCCAGCGCGTGAGACTGTGTAGCGCGGTCCTGCTCGAGTTGGGTGACCAGTGCTCGGGCCTGCTGATAAAGGGTAATGACTTCGGTCAGTTCCAGCTTGGATGCGGAACCGACTTGTTCCCGGCGCGTGAAGATACGCAGCGATTCGGCCCGGGTGTCCGTTGTCTGCTTTGCCAGAGCGATCCGTTCGTCGAGCTCGCGAATGGCCAGATACGTCTGCGCCACCTGCGTGATGATCGACAGTGTGACAGCCCGTTGCGCAGCATCGGACGCCAGATAGTTCTGCAAGGCGGCGTCCTTGAGACTGCGAATACGTCCCCAGAAATCGATCTCCCACGTGCTGAGTCCAACGCCAACTTGATATTGACTGCTTATTAGAGGTCGACCAGTCAGATTCAGATCACCGGGTACCCGAGCCCGGGTTCCATCGGCGGATGCGCCGATCCACGGGTATTGCTCCGCCCGCTGAATGCCGTAGGCAGCAAACGATTGCGCGACACGCGCTGCGCCAATGCGCAAGTCCCGGTTGTTGTCGAGCGCTTGTCCGATCAGTGCCTGAAGCTCGGGGTCCGCGTAGAACTCGCGCCAGCCTATCGTGGCGGCTGGCGTGACGGCCGGCGCCGTGGCATCTGGCGACCATGCGGTCCGCACTGGTGCAGCAGGGCGTTCGTAGGTCGGATCCATCGAGATGCAGCCGCCAAGCAGCATCGGGACGACTATCAGTGCCGCGGCTGGCCCGCGACGTGAGATATGACGCTTGATGAGTAACTCTCTGGCAAAGGCAAGTGACATGCGTGGTAGCCATTCCATGCAGGCATCACCGCGCATGGCGCGCCGTGAAATAATCCGGGGGCATGGGGCACGTGGAGTGCCCCGTCAGGGTTTCCCCCCAGAATATCGCAGCTCTGCGTGGGGACTTTGATTCACGACATGAATCTTTTATTTGGCGAATTAAATAAATTCCTCACTATGGTTGCGCCGGATTCCGAATTCAGGCATATGGCAGTCGGCTTTCAATCCCTCACAGGCACTCGAGGTAGTGGTTCATCTCGTCCAGAAGTGCGTGGTAGAAGGCGTCCGGCAGGGGCCGTTCGTCGGCGTGCGCGAGGATTCGCTCCGTACCGGCTCGCAGTTCGTTGGTGATTCCGGCCCGCAGCGCGGTCGGCAGATGGCTGCACAAGGCTCTGAGCAACTCTCGAATAACCAGCAGCCTGGCTCCGTAATGTAGCGACGCATCGCCCAGTACGCCGATATCGCTCATCATGGCACCGAGCGGATCAGCGGGCGTGCCGCCTGATCCTGGGTTCTCGGAGGTGGTGCAGGGAGGTGTCAGTTCGGATCTTGCCTGAGTTGCTACGCCGAATGCGGCGGACTGTGGATTTCGACTCATATTGATCTTCATGGATTAGGTTCGCCTGCATGGAGGCGAAAGTGCGGATAGGCCTCTCTCTCGCGATAGCAGCCTACGCTGCCGTCGCGCCACGCACGGCCACACTCGAGGTGTCTGGTGTCTAACCGATGGGCTGCCGTGCTTCGGTTGCTAATAACGGCCTGCGGATCCAGATATGGGTCTGCGATATTGACCGTGGGCAATTCGCGGCAAGTTGTTGCTAGCCGGAGACGTCGAAGGCAGCGTGTCGCCGACGTCGTCCATGTTGCGCGAGCTCCTGCAATACATATTCCGGCTTCGCCTTGATGCGAATCAACATGGAAGATTGGGGAGGCAGTGAAGTCCCAGTATCCTGCCGACACTTCAACGTTCTTGTTGCAATTCGTCGCTGGCTTTGTGGAAACACCCAAGGCCTGCTGGCCACATTCGTCATTGGGAATGGAATCATATGCCCAACCGCTAAGGCGTCGAGGTATCAAAGCCATAGCTGCCGGGGTCGTCGCCCTGACAGCACTGATCGGCGGAAGCGCGTTCGTCATGCTGAGGTTTGACGGATACGTGAAGGCAATCTACGAGCACAACACCGCGCCGATCAAAGAGCTAGCAGAAATCAGGACACGTGCGACCGACATCCGCCGCTTGCTCTGGCGGCTTGTTGCCTTGCGCGGCCGCGAAGAGGAACGCCAGGCCATCGCGGCCATACATGTGAATCTGAGGGCCATCGACAACGCTTGGGCCCGGTATTGCGCGGATGCGCCAGACAATCAGCACGAGGACGTGCTCGCCACCGAGATCGGGCATCGGCTGACCTTGTTCAGCGGAATCGTCCGGTCTTCGCTGGAGCGGATTCCCTTCGGCGAACACGATGACACGCGCGACTGGCTGGAGCAGAACGTCGAGGCGCTGAATCAGCTGGATACGCTGATCGCGAGCGAGGTCGATCTGAACGTCGCCATGGCGGCCGCGCTTCGGCAGGAAAGTGCCACCATGCTGAGCGTGGTCATCACCACCGCCTTCGTATTTGTGCTGCTGGCGACTGGCGCGACGATTTCGATCGCTATCTTCACGCACCTGGTTCGCCAGCGTGACGACGCCATGGAGGAGTCGCGCTATCACCTCTGGCTGGCGGACCAGGCCATCGAGATGACCCTGGATGGGGTCATGATTACGAATGCGGAAGGGACGATAGAAAAGGTGAACCCCGCATTTTGCCGCCTCACGGGATACAGCCAGGCCGAACTGGTCGGCAACAACCCTCGCATGTTCAATTCCGGACGACAGACGAAGGAGTTTTATCGCGGACTCTGGAAAGCGCTGAGAGAGGCGGGCCAGTGGAAAGGCGAGCTGTGGAATCGGCGCAAGGATGGTGGCGTGTACCTGGAGTCGTTGTCGATTGCGGGCATTTGCGGGGCAAACCACGAGTACACGCATTTTGCTGCTATCTGCACTGACATTACGCATCGGCAACAGACTGTAGAGCGGCTTGGCTATCTTGCCACCCACGACATGCTGACAGGCCTGCCAAACCGGCTTCTGCTCGACGAGCGCCTCAGCCAGGCGCTTGCCCGTGCCAGGCGCATGCCACAGCCGGTTGCACTCATGTTCCTCGATCTGGACGGATTCAAGGCCGTCAACGATACGCTGGGGCATGGCGTCGGCGATGAGTTGCTCATCCTGATTGGGCGGGATCTCCAGAACGCGGTGCGCGATTCCGACACGGTTGCACGGATTGGTGGCGATGAGTTTGCCATCGTTTTGGAAGGCATCGGAGACCAGGACCATCTCCCAACGCTGGCGCGGAGCCTTCTCCGGATGATCCGGTCCGCGCGGCAGATCGGCGAACACCAGGTTTTCGTGACGTCCAGCATTGGCATCAGCGTGTACCCGACGGATGCATTGACACCCGCAGAACTGCTGAGAAAGGCGGATGTCGCTATGTACCAGGCCAAGCGCAATGGAAAAGATGCGTTCTGTTTTGCCTCGTCAATCGGAAGTCCGGACGCCACGCTGTAACAGGAACGCTGGCTCCATTGCCGTGCGGTAATACCCACCGACAAGGAGGAGCACGTGAGGCGGCCATTATTTACGGAAGTCTGATCGTCAATTTAACTCCACAAGGACATGTATCTTGATTTTCATCAAAATTTACATCTATTTATATCGAAAAATATCCCGATAAATACAATGACGATGTCCTGTGATGAAGGTATTTATCGCATTTTGACTATTCACAAATTTCGCCGTCAATATTCCGAAGCGGAGTCTTTTGGTGGGCTAGTATTGGCACATCAACAACGTAGTAATAAATTTAAAAATGGAAGTCGACGACAGGGTCATCAGCATTTCAGATTTCAATCTTTCTTATCTCTTGCTCGCGCAGCGCATGATTCTTGAGCATGACGCAGAAGCCATGTTCCGGCTAGGTGTCAGTCAGGAAGTGGCCGAGATCATTGGAGGGTTGAGCCCCACGCAGTTGGTCAAGCTGGCGCGAACCAACATACTTCTTTGCGCCTTCAGATTCGATAACCATTCACTGCTATCAACGCTGGCAAATGGGTCGCCGCAACACGATCTCCAGCAAATGCACATGGCTATTCTGCTCTCGGCGCACCCCGTGGACTCGATCAACTGACGATGCAGGCAGAACATGACGACTCGGAAGAGTGTCCTTAGAGAAGTAGAGGAGTTCCGGTTGGCGGTGGAACTGGTTGAACTCGGCGCGCGGTTGCAGGTTTTGGAGTCCGAAGTCGCGATATCGCGTGACCGTCTTACCCGGCTCTACAAGGAGTTGCGAGGTGTCTCGCCGCCGAAAGGGCAATTGCCGTCCTCGCCAGAGTGGTTCCTTACATGGCGACCGAATGTGCATGCATCGCTGTTCCTGTCCGCCTACAGGTTTCTGATGGCTCGGGGTAAGCAATCGCGCATCCGCTGCATTGTGTCTGCCTATCGCCTGTACGCGGAGCACATCTCGCTGATAGGCGAGGAATTCACCCTGAGCTTTACGCGAGCCTGGACCATGCTCAGGTTCCTGGACTCTGGCACGTTGGTCAGTTCCACCTGCAAATGCTGTGGTGGTTCGTTCGTCAGGCACAAGTATGACCTGCAGACCAACTTCGTCTGTGGATTATGCGCGCCGCCCCCACGCGCAGCCAAGGGGAAGAAGCTGGCTATGCCCATCGTCGTGCCAGAAGGCTTGCAGCAAACGATATCCATCGAACCCGCGGCGATGAATCGCTCGGAGGACGCATCCTTCCGTCGGATGGGCAATCTGAAGCCCTGAGTTCTGCTTCCCCCCGGCAGTATCGGTATTGGCAGCTTTCTCTATCAACGAGGGGGCTGCGATTCTTCATATTCAGATCCAAGTAATCCGCCTGCACGCAATCTTCCTCAATGGGAAAAAATGCCCTCCAGAGGAGGGCATAAACGCGGATATAGCCAAGTCCAATGGGGAGTAAACTTGACTACATTTTCAATTATATGATTATTTTCAATAAAATAATTGAAATGAACGCTAAAATATTGCATAGACGCAAATTTATGAGCGTGTGAAATGCCAAAATTAATCGCGCTGAAATTAATACCTGACACCACTTCAGTCAGCAAGACAACCATTCTGGAACGATGCCAGAGCGCCTGACGAGCCTTCATATATCAGGCGTAGCCCGTTGAGATCGTTGAGCTTCACGCTGCGGTGTCGGACGGTGATCAGTCCCGTCTCCGAAAGCCTGGAGAACAGGCGGCTGATCGTCTCTAGCTTCAGGCCCAGATAGCTGCCGATTTCCTCCCGGGTCATCCGCAGTTGGAACTCGCTTGCCGCAAATCCCCTGGCGGACAGCCGCGCGGAAAGACTGAGAAGGAACGCGATCAGCCTTTCCTCGGCATTGAGCACCCCAAGCGTTCTCAACATGCCATGGTCGTGACGGACTTCGTTTGCCATGAGCCGCAGGATGTTGTTGTACAGCCCGGGCAGCGCGACAGCAAGATCGCGCAACGCTGTCAGATTGATGCGGCAGAGCCGGGCGTCCTCGAGGGCCACCGCGTGAGACATATATTGCGGGGACACCAGGCTGTCGAGGCCGACCAGTTCGCCGGGAAGATGAAACCCAACGATCTGTACGCGTCCATCCTGGGTGGAAACCTGGCTCTTCAATGTGCCGACACGGATTGCATAGATGGCTTTCACGGGATCACCCAGCCGATAAAGCGATTCGCCCTTATGCAGGCTGATTCGGCCATGTACGACGGAGTCCAGGCGATCGATGTCGCGGCGATTCAATCCACCCGGGAGGCAAAAGCTGGCGAAGGTACATGCAGAGCAGCGAGGCATTTTCAAGTGAGGCGATGCGAGAGGGGCGCAGTTTCCGTAACTTGCTGACCGTTGGCAGCGATGGCTACCCGGAAGGCGAGAGGCGGTGGCGGACACCTGGGTGGTGGCGTGTGCTTGACGCCACCCCCGGCTTTATTGCTTTGGACCCGCAGAGGGAACTCCCTCGTGCGTGAGCTCAGAAGGTTTGCCAGTCGCCGTGACCTGACTTGCCTTCCAGAGCGGCCAGCGCAAACTGGCTGGATGGGTTCATCACATTGGTTTTCGCAACCCTCTTGACGACGGGCGCAGCGGCTTTTGGCACGGAGGCGCGAGGCACGGTGATGGCGCTGGTATCGTTCGCGAGACGGAAGAACATCATGTCCTCCTTCATTCGCCGCGCCTGTTCCTGAAGAGACTGGGAGGCGGCCGCAGCGTCTTCTGCCAACGCGGCGTTCTGCTGCGTGGCTGCGTCAATCTGGCTGTTGGCGACGTGTATTTGTTCAACCCCACGGATTCGCTCATCGGATGTGACGACGATCTCTCCAATAATGTCCGACATCTTGTTGATCACGCGGATGACTTCCTGCATGGATGCGCCGACCTCGCCAGCCTGGCGCGCTCCTTCCTCCACGGTGGCAGAGAGCTTTTCATCCATCAACTTCAGGGCGTCAATCACGCGGCGAATCTCGTCCTGGGTATCGACGACGACAGGCTGGCCAAGCTTTCCTTTGGAAACATCGGTGGCAATATGCAATGCCTTGTCGAGCGGCTTTGTCACCCCACGCGTCAGCAAGGTAGCGATTACCAGCGACAACAGGATGCCGGCGGCGATCAGCAAAGCGGCCATCAACAGGATCGTCTTTGTCATGCCCGAGCTTTCTTTCACGGCCGCTTCCGCCTGCGCGGCGTTGTCGGATATGGCCTTGTCGATCAACTCGTTCAGCCGGTCAGCTTGCGCGGCGACGTTGGCGTCCTGGTATTCCTTGGCCGCAGCATAGTTTTCCGCGCGAAGCAGGGTCAGCACCTTGTCGTTCTCCGGGAGCAGTTCCTGCAGAGAAGCATTGATCTGCGTGGCAAGCTCCCGTTCGCGGGGGGAGGTGATGCCGTTCGGGTAGTAGCGCGCCCAGGCATCCTCGATGGCGGCGCGCGACGCGGCAATGTCCTTCTCGGCCTGTGCAGTGGCTTGCGGTGAAGCTTCGACCTGCGCACGCCAGAGATTCATACGTATACGCAAGGAATGCGCCCTGACCGAAGCCACGCGAATAAGTGGTGTGGTATTGGACGCGTAGAGTGCCTCGATGCGCTCACCAAGCGTGGACAGTCCATAATAGCCAAATGCGCCAACGCCGGTCAGCAGTAATGCAAACAATGCGAACCCCGCTATAAGCCTGGATTTGATGCTGATAAGCATATTCTTCATTTTCTGAAAAACGAACCTTCTTTCGCTTGCATTTGTATGGAAATGTAACCACACGCCATGATGCGAAATAGGACCAGAAACGCCAACGGGGTCCAGGATGGCCACTTCATTAAAGCCTTACGGATTGCGGCCAACCCTCTTGAGACACTGATACTTGTTCAGATCAAAATGCATTTGAATTTATTTCACACTCAATCCTATATAAATGGGATAGATGATGGTTGTAGATTATTGACTATGATCAACATTTGGGCGCGCCGTGCATCAAATAGCGCACATTAATGGCATGAAACTGGCCGAAAAGCGCACAGCCATAGGGCAGACGTAAACTTGGTATGGTATGCCGCCGCCGGTTTTTGAAGGCGCTAACGAGAAATATCTGAATACATCACGGCGCGTGCGAGCGCGGGCATTCAGCGCAAGACCGAAGTCCGATGTCAGTTATGGGATTTGTTTTCTGCACCAAAATGGATCGATAATAACCATATTGGTGCAAGACGGAGGAAGTCGATCGCAACAACTCTCAGCCGATCGGTTTTGCGATATCCGCCTCAGAAGCTCGCCGCCAGTCCGAGGGAAACACCAGAAACATTATTGCCAAACACATATCGGACGACGGCCCGCACACGTGTCACATACACCTCGTGCGCGGTGGTATCCAGTTCCAGTCCCGCTCCCAGCGTTGTCAGGTAATTGAATCCCAATACTCCCGCCTGCGCGCCAAAGTAATGAGAATGGGAGAGTTCGAGCACGTATCTGAGCGGGCGATCGAGTGCGATCAGACCGGTCGGGGCGCGCCAGCGCGCATAGAGATTCGCAGTTTGCGAGGTAACGGATCCTTGCACCGATGGCGCGGAACCGCCGAAGCTCTGCAAATGGATACTGGTGTAGCGGAGCTCGATATCAATGTCGTGCTCTGGCCGGTAGTGTTCCCAGTCCAGCATCAGCGCGCCACCCAGGCCGTAGGCATTCAACGTGCCACCGTTGAGAAAGTTGATGTCGCGGTCCGTCACGTGCTGGACAACCGCCGTGGCAAGCTTGAGGTCACTCGACACATTGCCCAGCGAAGCGTTGAGGATCGGGCGGATCACCAGTTCCTTGTCGTCAGTTAGCGGAAAATCCCAGCCAATACCGACCGTTCCGGCAAAAGTGTTCCAGCGCGTGGGAAGCAGGCGCGATTCCGCACCGTCCGTCGATACAAAGGTCGGATCGTAGCGGCTGTACGCGATCGAGCCTTCGAGATAGAGCGGAAACGTCTTGCTCATCGTGAAGCCGCCGCCAAGCTGCGACATGACGATGCCGGGGTTGTCCGTCTGGGCACTTTTGATCGACAGCGAACTCGATGCCAGATCCGGCACGACCGAATAGCTCATCAGCGACAGCACGGCGTTGGCCTGCCGTTGCACACCGGGTCCGAAAATTTGCGCCTGGGCGTGCGCGGCCGGCATGGCGGTCGCCATTACCAGAAGCAGCGCCCCACTGCACGCGAGGGCGCTGAACGTACCCGGTCGATGTTTCCGTTTCGTGACACGGTCCATGCGTTCGTCCGAGATGTCCTGCAAACCTTGTTCCTGGCGGAAGCGTACCGTTGGTCCGTTCGCTCGCGTATTGGACCAAGGTTCCATTGCGGGTAGCAAACGGGGCATCTATAAGATCACCATATTGGCATCGGTGCGGGCGAAACCGATGTGGTGTCAGGAGGCTGCCATGACGCGTTGCAGCGTGCGACGACTCAACTGGATCGGAGCATGGATCATAGCTTGCTTCCTAGCAAGCATCGGTAGCGCCTGGGCGCAGGAGAATAGCGCCGGCCCGGCGTCATTCAAGCCCGAGGAGCTCGAAGCGCTGGTCGCACCGATCGCGCTTTATCCTGACTCCGTGCTGGCGCAGGCGCTGATGGCGTCGACCTATCCGCTCGAGGTGGTACAGGCAGCAAGATGGGTTAAGGCCAACCCCAACGTCAAAGGGGATGCCGCCATCAAGGCGGTCGAGAGTCAGCCGTGGGACGTCAGCGTGAAATCGCTGGTCGCGTTTCCGCAGGTGCTGGAGCCAATGAGCGACAAGCTCGACTGGACCCAGAAGCTCGGCGACGCGTTCCTGGCGCAAGAGAAGGACGTGATGGCGGCGGTACAACGGCTGCGCGCCAAGGCCCAGCAGTCCGGCAACCTGAAATCCAACGAGCAGCAGAAGGTCATCGTCGAACCGCCAGCGCAGGCCAGCGGCGGCGCGACTGGTGGGGGAGGCACCACCCAGACCATCGTGCGGATCGAGCCGGCCAATCCGGAGGTGATCTACGTACCGTCGTACAACCCCACCGTCGTCTATGGCGGGTGGAGCTATCCGTCCTACCCGCCGTATTACTGGCCGCCGTCACCTTATTACTATCCGGGCGGCGCGCTGATGACCGGCTTCGCCTGGGGCGTTGGACTGGCCGCCGCTGGCGCGATCTTCTCCAATTGCAACTGGGGCGGTGGCGACGTCAATATCAACGTCAACAAGGCGGCGAACATCGACCGCAACTTCGACCGAACCAAGGTCCAGAACGGCAACCGCTGGCAGCACGATTCCAGCCATCGCAAGGGCGTGGCGTATCGCGATAACGCCACGCGGGAAAAGTTCGGCAACAACGTTGGCGGCGCCGACAGGCGCAACGACTTCCGTGGCCGCGAAGGCGCAGGAGACAGGGCAGGTGACCGTGCCGGAAATCGGCAAGGCGACCGCGCAGGGGATCGTGCGGGCGATCGCGGTGGTGACAGGGGCGGCGATCGTGGCGGTAACCGCGCCAGCACGGGCGACCGCATGGGCGGCTCGGATCGTGCAGGCGTTGGTGATCGGAGCGC
The DNA here is from genome assembly GCF_002335265.1 of Cupriavidus sp. UBA2010. Taxonomy (NCBI): domain Bacteria; kingdom Pseudomonadati; phylum Pseudomonadota; class Betaproteobacteria; order Burkholderiales; family Burkholderiaceae; genus Cupriavidus; species Cupriavidus sp. UBA2010. The sequence goes on along the minus strand of NZ_DDCI01000024.1, from coordinate 294,699 downwards.
CGGAGGCGGGAACCGTGGCGCGGGCGTCGGCGACCGGAGTGCCGGCGTTGCCGACCGAAGCGCTGGCGGCGGCAATCGAAACAGCTACGGTGGCGGCGGACGCGACAATGCCTTCCAGGGCGTGGGCGGTGGCAACACGGCCCAGCGTGACCTGGATCGTGGCCGGGCCAGTTCCAGCCAGGCAGGCTTCAGCGGTGGTCAGCGTGGTGGTGGTGGTGGCGGCGGCGGTGGCTTTAGCGGAGGGGGAGGACGCGGCGGTGGTGGATTCAGCGGCGGCGGCGGACGCGGCGGTGGCGGTGGTGGCCGTGGCGGCGGCGGAAGGCGTTGATATGCGACACACCGGCGTATGCAGAAGGGGACATTCATGCTCGCTTTGACCCGTATCTTGCGAATGGCCATCACGGCCACCGCGGTGCCGCTCGTGCTGATGCTCGGCCTGGTGCCGGCTGCGCATGCGCAGAAGTCGTTCGCCACTCCCGAGGCCGCGATGAACGCGTTTGGCGATGCGGTCACCACGAGCAACGACACCGCCATCGACGCCATTTTCGGGAATCAGGCACGTCGGCTGATCCCGCCACTGGGGGCCGAGATTCGCTACAAGTTCCTGTCCGCCTGGAGCCAGTCGCACTCGATCCAGAAGCAGGACGACAACACGGCCCGCATCGCCGTCGGCAATGATGGCTGGACGATGCCCATTCCGCTGGTCAAGCGCAACGGACAGTGGCAGTTCGATACGCAAGCCGGTCTGACTGAAATCCGCTTGCGCCGGATCGGCCGTAACGAGTTGTCGACGATCCAGACCATGCTGGCGGTCTACGATGCGCAGCGCGAATATGCGAGCACCGATCATTCGGGCGACGGAATGCTGGTCTACGCCGCGCATCTGGTCAGTTCGCCTGGCAAGCGTGACGGCCTGTATTGGCCGACGTCGGCCGGCGAGCCCGAGAGCCCGCTGGGGTCAGCCTTCCTGCGCGCCGTGGGCCGCAATGCCAGTGCAGAGGGCTATAACGGCTACCGGTTCAAGTTGCTCACGTCGCAGGGGCCTGCGGCACCGGGCGGACAGTACAACTACCTCGTGAATGGCCGCTTGTTCGGCGGGTTCGCGGTACTGGCGTGGCCTGTCAAGTACGGCGAGACCGGCATCAAGAGCTTCATCGTCAATCACGAAGGGCAGGTCTACGAACGCGATCTGGGCAAGAACACGAGCGCGCGCGCCGATGGCATCCAGTCATTCGATCCGGTGCCGGGCTGGAGCAAGGTATCCGCCACTGCACCCTAGCGGGAAATTAACAGGCGGAAGTACCGCAGACTCCGCTTCGGACTTCCAGATATCTGACTAGTGAGATAAAGCTCGCAGTAATGCGAGCTTCTTTTTTTTTTGCGCCGCGAAGTTGCGATTGCTTTCCCTAAAGGCCCGAGTTAATTTTGACAGGACGCAAAGTTAGAAACCAATGAAAACGAAGTGGCCCACATCTGCTGGGGCCACCAGCACGGATTCCTGGCCGGTTCCTCTGGAACTGGCGCCGGACGTTGAGTCGGATTTAGTCGTAGTCGCTTGGGGTAAGCGCTCAGGGATGCCGTATCGAGCTGGATAGCCGCGCGGGCTTGCTATGTTCGCGCGCGGCGACACGCCGTTATTCCGTTCCCGGGACATCCCCAGCATCTTGGAGGGATGTCATGTCATTTGTTGTCCTGCCTGTCGTGCTGTCGGGTCTGGCGTCCCTGGTTGCAGTGGCGAAACTCTCTCATGTCCGCGCACGGGCCAATGCCCGCAGTGGCCGTCATTTGCGGCAACGCAGCAAGCCTCATTCACTCCACCGCTGAAGGACAACAGCAATGCGATGGCTGTCCTTCCTGTTGGTAGGCGTCTCCAGCGGCGTGGCGTTCGCCGCCGCGATCGTTCCCGGCTTCGGGCGTCGCAGGTCGCATTCCGGCGGGCCAACGGAATCCGTGCAATCCAGCAATCATGCAAGGGAGATCGCCCATCTGTCGCCCGCGCCCGGCATGAACGAACTAGCCGGTTCCATCGCGCATGAATTGAACCAGCCACTGACGGCTATCACCAGCAATGCTCAGGCGGCCAGGGAGTATCTGGCATCGGGGCCATGCGACCCCGCGGAGGTACGCGAGATCCTCGACGATATCGTCGCCGATGCGTCTCGCGCGAGCGAGATCGTCAGGCGGGTGAGGGCATTGATCCTGGGCGAGGCCCCTTCGTCGATCCACTTCAATGTCGGCGAAGTCGTCGATCAGGCGATTGCCCTCGTCGATGCCAATGCGCGGGCACGTAGCGTTCTGGTGTCGCGAGAAGTTGCCGATTCGCTTCCCCGCGCCGTTGGCGACCCGATGGAAATCCAGCTGGTGCTGCTCAATCTGCTGAGCAACGCCCTCGATGCGGTGGAATCCGTGCGCCCGCACGGTGAACGCTCAGCGTCGATCCTGGCGCAGGAACGCAATGGAATGGTCGTCGTTTCGGTGCGCGACAACGGCTGCGGCGTCGAACCGGGGCAGCTCGAGCGTATCTTCCAGCCGTTCTATTCGTCGAAGCACAAGGGCATGGGGTTGGGGCTGTCTTTCAGCCGCGCCCTGGTGGAGCGCAATGGCGGACGCCTGTCGGCGATCCGCAACAGCAGCACGGGTATGACTTTCGAACTGTCGCTGCGCACGGAAGACGCCGCGCAGGACCTGCGCGGGTCGGTGTTGCCACTGCCACCGCGCGGCATCCATCCGCTCCATCACGGAGGAAAGAACAATGAACGCAATGCAGCCAACGGTATGTATCGTCGATGACGACGACAGTGTGCGACGTGCCCTGGCACGCGTCCTTGGCGCCCATCGGTATCACACCAGTTGCTTCGATTCCGCGAAGCGCTTTCTGGATAACGTCGAACTGGAGAATTCGCCGATCTGCGCCGTGGTCGACCTGCAGATGCCAGACATGGACGGCATCGCCTTGCAGCAGACGCTGAGCCAGCGGGTTCCCGTCGTCATCCTCACCGGACATGCCGACGTGTCCAAGGCGGTACAGGCCATGCAGGCGGGCGCGATAGATTTTCTCGAAAAGCCGGTGCAGGACGGGCTGCTTCTGGCCGCGGTCGAACGGGCGTGTGAACGCGCGCGGGAACAGTTCGCGCGCAAGGCCGAACTCCGCGTGCTGCGGCAGAAGATCGAGCGGCTGACGCCCAGAGAGCGTGAAGTCCTGGGCTGGATCGTGTCTGGCCTGCGCAACAAGCAGGTGGCCAGCGAACTCGGGACCGTGGAAAAGACCATCAAGGTGCATCGCGCGCACGTGATGCAAAAGCTCGAAGTGGATTCGCTTCCGGCCCTGGTCCGCATCGCCGACAAGATGGGTATGGGGATCGTCGCGCGCACCTGACCCCGCGCTGGCTCCCCCGTTTGGACCATCGTCCAATATCGCCGGACGCCGGTGTCTCGTAGCCTTGGGGAAGGCAACTTCTTCCCCGCGGCCTACGCGGTCGACGTTAACCTGGCGCGGATATGGGGTCTTCAGGACAATTTGCGGTGGTTATCGACGATGACGAGTCCGTTGCGCGCGCCATCTCGCGTTTGCTGCGCGCCGCCGGCATCGCTGTCGATACCTTCACAAGCGGCACGGCATTCCTGGACCAGATCCTGTCGCAGCCGGCCTATCGGCCTGCGTGCGTGATCCTCGACGTCAGCATGCCCTACCTCGACGGTCTTGAAGTGCAGCGCCGTCTCGGCGGATTGTCCTTGCCGATCATTTTCATTACCGCCCACGACGTGCCCGAGGCTCGCAACAAGGCGCTCTCCGCCGGCGCGATCGGATACCTGCGCAAACCTTTCAATACGCACCAGCTCATCGAGTTGGTGCGGGGTGTGATGACGCCTTGAGTTATCTGACGTGACGGAATTTGGTCCTTGGTCCAATTGCGATTTAGACTCAAAGCGGCACACTCTCAACAATACGGGGCCGACATGCGTCCGCCGCGCGTGGCATTGGCGCCGTGACAAGGATCGAACATGGCACTTCTGATGATTTCCAACCTCAACCCGGATACCACCGAGGAGCAGGTGAAAGAGTTCCTCGGTCGTTACGGGTTTCCGGCGTACGACGAATACGAACTCCAGGAAGGAGACGGTACGCGCCCGGCGGTCACACTGACATTCCATGCCGTGGACGAAATCGCGTTGCAGCATTTCGTCCCGCGCATCCATGACGTGTTCTGGAATGGCCACCGGATCAACGCGCTGGTGTTGAGAGAACGCTTCAACTGACCACGCAGGCAAAACATCAACCACGCAGACGGCGAGGACGCGCCAGCAAGCAGGCGGGCGCGTAGCGGAGGAGCAAGCAATGGCGAGTGGGCTGGAGTCCAAGGGCAGGCAGTATGCGTTCATGTTCCTCACCGCACTGGCAGTCGCGGGATGCGGAAAGCAGGAGGCGAAGGGGCCCGCCGCGCCGCCGGTGACCGAAGTTGGGGTCGTCAAGGTCGACCTCCACGACGTGCCGGTCGTGTTCGAGTTCGTCGGGCAGACCGAGAGCTCGCCGCAGGTTGAAATCCGGGCGCGGGTCAACGGTTTCCTGGAGCAACGGCTCTATACCGAAGGCACGATGGTCAAGGCGGGGCAGGTGCTGTTCCGCATGGACCAGAAGCCATTCAAGGCCGCGCTGGACGCGGCCATGGCCGAACTGGCGCAGCAACAGGCACGCCTGACCACCGCGCGCCAGAACCTTGCCCGCGTTCGCCCGCTGGCCGCCAAGAATGCGTTGAGCCAGAAGGATCTCGACGATTCCGTTGGGCAGGAGCAGGGCGCCGCGGCCGCGGTGGAGCAGGCCAAGGCCAACGTGACAAACGCCCGTCTGAATCTGGACTACACGACGATCACCGCGCCAGTCTCCGGGTTATCCAGCTACGCCAAGAAGCAGGTCGGTTCGTATATCGACGCGAGCAACAGCTTGCTGACTTACGTCGCCAAGCTCGATCCGATCTGGGTCAACTTCAGTTTGTCAGAGAACGAGGTCCTGCAGTACCAGTCCCAGCAGGCATCCGGACAGTTGAAGATGCCGCCGCGTGGCTCGATGGAGGTGGAGATCGTGCTGGCCGATGGCGCGACCTATGGCAAGCGTGGTCACATCACGTTTGCCGATGCATCCTTCAGCTCCGAGACCGGCACCTATCTGCTGCGCGCGGAATTCCCGAATACCGAAGGCGCGTTGCGTCCGGGGCAATTCGTGCGCGTCCGCGTGCTTGGCGCGGAGCGCACGCGCGCGATCACGGTGCCACAGGCGGCTGTGGTGCAAGGGCAGCGTGGACAGTTTGTCTGGACCGTCGGCAAGGACAACAAGGCTGAATCCAGAGTGGTGGATGTCGGAGAATGGGCGCAGGGCAACTGGATCATCCGTTCCGGCCTGCGCGAAGGCGATACCGTGGTGGTCGACGGCACGGTGCGCCTCGCCCCCGGAGCGCCCCTCAAACCCGTGGCCGCGCCTCCGCAGCCCGTGTCCACCGAACGGCCGCCTGGCCCCCCGGGCGCCGCGCCCACGCCAGCCTCGGCCCCAACCGCCGCCCCTGAGAAGGGGGCGACGTCATGAAGCTTTCACACTTCTTCATCGACCGTCCGATCTTCGCATCGGTCCTGTCGATCATCATCGTCGTTGGCGGTCTGGTTGCCATGGTCAACCTGCCGATCGCGCAGTTCCCGGACATCACACCGCCGACCATCACCGTCACCACGACCTATCCGGGCGCCAGCTCGGACGTGGTGGCACAGAACGTCGCGGCCCCGATCGAGCAGCAGGTCAACGGCGCGGACAACATGCTGTACATGTCGTCCACCAGTTCGTCCACCGGCAACATGACGCTGACCGTGTACTTCGAGATCGGCACGGACCCGTCACTGGCACAGGTGGACGTGCAGAACCGCGTGAACCTGGCGCTGCCGACGTTGCCGGACGCGGTGACCAAACAGGGCGTGAGCGTGCAGAAGCGTTCGTCTGCCTTCATGATGGTGATCGCGGTCTATTCGCCGGATAACAGCTATCCGCAGACCTTCGTCGATAACTTCACCAACATCTACATTCTCGATGCGCTCAAGCGCATTCCAGGTGCTAACCAGGCGTCGATCTTCGGCACACCCGACTACGCCATGCGCATCTGGCTGAAGCCGGACCGGATGGCCCAGCTAGGCATCACCGTCGAGGACATCAAGAACGCGGTGGCCAACCAGAACGAGCAGTTCTCCGCTGGCCGAATAGGACAGTCACCCACCGACGGGCCGGTCACACTGACCTTCCCGGTGACGACGAAGGGGCGGATGACCGAGCCGGCCGAGTTCGAGAACATCATCCTGCGCGCCGCCTCGGGTGACGCGGCGCTGGTGCGTCTCAAGGACGTCGGCCGTGCCGAACTGGGCTCGAAAGATTATTCGTTGCGCAGCCGCTACAAGGGCAAGACCGCCACGCTGCTGGCGGTCTATCAGCAGCCAGGCGCCAACGCCCTGGCCGTGGCCGAGCAGGTCCGCAAGACGCTGGAGGAAGTGAAGAAGAGCTTCCCGCCGGGCATGGAGTATGAAGTCGCGCTGGATACCACCGAGTTCGTGCATGAGTCGATCAACGAGGTGGTGCATACGTTGCGCGATGCGGTGATCCTGGTGATCCTGGTCGTGTTCCTGTTCCTGCAGAGCTTCCGCGCCACGCTGGTGCCGATTCTGGCCGTGCCGGTGTCGATCATCGGCACGTTCATGGCCATGTCGGCGTTCGGCTTCTCGGTCAACATGCTGACGTTATTCGGGATGGTACTGGCCATCGGCATTGTGGTGGACGACGCCATCGTCGTGATCGAGAACGTCGAACGGAACATGGTCGAGTTCAAGATGCCGCCCAAGGAGGCGGCCAAGCACGCCATGGACGAGGTGGGCGGCCCGGTGATCGCGATCGTGCTGGTGCTGCTGGCCGTGTTCATCCCGGTGGCGTTCCTGTCCGGCATCACGGGCCAGTTGTACAAGCAGTTCGCCATTACGCTGGCGGTGTCGGTGCTGCTGTCCGGTATTGTCGCACTGACCTTGTCGCCGGCACTGGCGGCCATCCTGCTTAAACCGGGCTCCCACGAGAAGAATCGCTTCTTCCGCTGGTTCAACCGCAGTTTCGATCGGCTCGTGGAAGGGTACGGCAGGTCGATCCAGCTCATCATCCGGCGTTCGGTGATATCGCTGGCAATCGTGGCCGCGCTGATCGCAGTCAGCGTGCTGATGTTCATGCGCATCCCGTCGTCGTTCCTGCCGGTGGAAGACCAGGGTTATCTGCTGGGCGCGGTGATCATGCCCGACGCAGCCAGCCTGGACCGCACGTCCGCGTTGTCCTCGCGCGCCGCGGACTGGTTCTCCAAGCAGCCGGGCGTCAAGGCGGTGGCAGTACCGGACGGCTACAGCCTGATCGACTCGCAGAACAAGTCCAATGCCGGCACGCTGTTTGTCACACTGAAGGGCTTTAGCGAGCGCGGCAAGGGCGAAAGCGCGGCGGACCTGATCGCGAAGGCCAACAAGGAGTTCTCCACCTACCGCGAGGGCGTCGTGGTGCCGGTCAATCCGCCATCGATCCCGGGCCTGGGTACGACCGGCGGCTTCGAGTTCTGGCTACAAAGCACCGGGGATGGCACCTATCCGCAACTTGAGGAACGCGTCAGGGCGTTTATCGCCAAGGCCCATCAGCGGCCCGAATTGCGCGGCGTGAACAGCACGATCAACACGCGTTCCAGGCAGTTGCTGGTGGACCTCGACCGTGAGCGCGCGGAAACCCAGGGCGTGGCGGTGGAGTCGGTCTACTCGGCCTTGCAGACGATGTTCGGCTCGCTCTACGTCAGCCAGTTCCCGAAGAACAGTCGTCTGTTCCAGGTGATCCTGCAGGCGGAGCCCAAGTACCGCTCGCGGCCCGACGACCTCGACAACGTCTACGTACGCAATGCCAAGGGAGACATGGTCCCGATCAAGGCCGTGACGAATTCGCGCTGGGTCTCTGGCGCGGATCTGGTCACGCGGTTCAACAACTTCCCCGCAGCGAAGATTACTGGCGACGCCGCACCGGGGTACAGCTCCGGGCAGGCGCTGGCAGCAATGGAAGAGGTAGCCCACGAAGTCCTTGGTGAAGGCTACAGCTTTGCGTGGAGCGGACAGGCGTACGAAGAGAAGAAGGCAGGGTCCACTGCCGCGCTGGTCTTCGCCTTCGCATTGCTGATGGTGTTCCTGATCCTGGCCGCCCAGTACGAAAAATGGTCGTTGCCGCTGGGCGTGCTGCTGGCGGTGCCATTCGCGTTGTTTGGCGCGCTGATGGGCATCTTGCTGCGAGGTATGGAAAACGACGTGTATTTCCAGATCGGTTTGACCGTGCTGATCGCGCTGGCGGCCAAGAATGCCATCCTGATCTTCGAGTTCGCCGTGGAAATGCAAGAGAAGGAAGGGCTGGGCCCGTTCGATGCCGCGGTCAAGGCGGCCAAGATGCGTCTGCGCCCGATCATCATGACCTCGCTGGCCTTCATCCTGGGCTGCGTGCCGCTGGCCATCGCCAGCGGAGCATCCGCCGCCAGCCGCCAGTCACTCGGTACCGGGGTGATCGGCGGGATGCTCGGCGCAACCGTCATCGCCATCTTCTTCATCCCGATGTTCTTCTGGGGCCTGGAGCAGCGTAGCGAGAAGAGGAAGGGCAAGCAGCCGGCTTCAGGGACTGGGACCGGGCCAGGGGCGGGCCCGGCGAGTGACACCGAGGCTACTCCGGGAGGCACGTCATGAAGCGCCGCACGGTGTCCCGACTGATTCTTCTCGCCACGCTGGCCGCCGCCGGGTGCGCGGTTGGGCCGGACTACGTTCGTCCGCCTGTCGATGTTCCGCAGGCCTACCGCTTCGCGGACGAAGGTATCAACGTGCCGCAGACACCGGCCACGTATTGGTGGTCGCAGATGAACGATCCGGTGCTGGACGGGCTGATTGCCACAGCGCGGGCCAACAACAAGGACTTGCTGATTGCCGCGGCACGGGTCGAGGAATACTACGGCCGTGTCATGACCACCCGGTCTGGCCTGTTCCCTCAGGTGGGGATCGAGGCTGGCGGTGGGCGCCAGCGCATCAGCACCACCAATGGCACGGCGCTGCCGATCAACAACCCGTTCAACCAGACGCACGTCGCCGCCACCGCATCCTGGGAAATCGACCTGTTTGGCCGGATACGCCGCCTGACCGAGGCGGCCAAGGCTGACTGGCAGGCCAGCGAACTGGCGCGTCGGAGCACGGAAATCTCGGTTGTCGCCGCGACTGCCAGTGCCTATATCACGCTGCGGGATCTCGATAACCGCCTGCGTATCTCGCAAGACACCCTGGAAAGCCGTCGGGGCGCGCTTGAGTTGTTCCGGGAGCGCTTCCAGGGCGGTGTGGTCTCCGAGGTCGAGTTCGCGCAAGCGCGGTCAGAATACGCATCGGCACTGACCTCGGTCGAGCAGTTCCGCCAGCAAGTCGCGCTGCAGGAGGACCTGCTGGCCGGTCTGCTGGGCGAGAACCCGCGTGAAATTCCGCGCGGCAAGTCGATCTCCGAGTTGACCTTGCCGGGCGTGCCGGTCGGCCTGCCGTCGACGTTACTGGAGCAGCGGCCGGACGTACTCCTGGCCGAGCAGAATCTCGTGGCGGCCAATGCCCGTATCGGCGCCGCGCGTGCCGAGTACTTCCCGACGATTTCGCTGACCGGCGCGTTCGGAGCTGCCAGCACGGCACTGTCGGGGCTGTGGACCGGTCCGGCACGGGCCTGGTCGTTCGCCGGGCTCATCAGTATGCCGATCTTCACCGGTGGCGCGATCGCCGGCGACGTCAAGCAGGCGGAGGCGATTCAGACGCAGTCGCTGCAGGCCTACCAGCAATCCATCCAGACAGCGTTCCGGGAAGTGGCGGATGCGCTGGTCAGCGTGCAGCGTACGCGCGATCAGCTCAATGCCAAGACCGACCAGGTCGATGCGCTGGGCCGTTACGCTTCGCTGGCACGAGATCGCTACGAAGGCGGCTATACGAGCTATCTTGAAGTGCTGGATTCCGAGCGCGCGCTGTTCGCCGCGCAACTTGACCAGTCCACCCTCATTGGTTCGGAGTTTGGCCAGCTTGTCCAGCTCTACAAGGCGTTGGGTGGTGGCTGGCCCGTGGAGTCGGAAGCAGCACAGGCGCCTCAGGCAAGCCTGAGTCAACCGGAAACCCGTAACAAGGAGTGATTTCATGTCGAGGTCGATCATCAGGCCGGTCTTGTTGCTGGCCACGGCGGGCATCGCCCTTGGCGCGATGGCTCAGTCCAAGCCGATTGCGTATCCCGCCAAGGGACAGAGCGCCGCCCAGCAGCAACAGGACGACGGTTATTGCTATTCCTGGGCCAAATCGAATACGGGCATAGACCCGGCGGCCGTGTCCTCGGCGCCGCCGCCTCCCAGTGGCCCGGCAGTCGGCGGTGGTGAGCGTGTTGGCGGTGCCGCGCGTGGCGCCGCCGGCGGTGCGGTAATCGGCGCGATCACCGGCGATGCCGGCAAGGGTGCCGCCGTTGGCGCCGCAGCCGGCACGATGGTCGGTGGCTCGCGCGCCCGGCAGAACCAGCGCAACGCGCAAGCGAACGCCCAGGCCAACACCCAGGGCGCCATGTCCACGTACTACCGTGCTTATTCCGCGTGCATGGAAGGCCGTGGTTATTCGATCAAGTGAGTGAAGTAGGTCCCGGAGCGCTTTGCCAAAAGGAGTGCATATGCTCAAGAAAGTACTGATTCCCGTCGCGATCCTGCTTTCGGTGCCGGCCATTGGCTGGGCGCAGACCGACGTCAAGACTGATGTCACACGCGCCGACGGCTCGGTCACGGCCTCCGGCTCCGCAACTGCCGTTGCGACGATCACAGCCATCGACGCGGCAAATCGCAAAATCACGCTGAAAGGCGCGGGCGGCAAGGTCACCGACATGACCGTTGGCGACGAGGCTCGCAACTTTGATCAGCTACGGGTCGGCGACAAGGTCACCGTACAGTACAACGAGGCACTGACCGTTAGCCTCAAGAAGGGCAGCGGACCGCTCTCCATGAACGAGAAGCCGATCGAGCAACGCGCCGAGGCCGGCGCCAAGCCTGGCGGCACGGTTGGCCGTGAGGTGACGGTGGTCGCCCAGGTTGTCGCGGTCAACAAGGACACAAAGACTGTCTCGGTCAAGGGACCGAAGGGCCATGTCGTCGACCTGGTTGTCGAGGACCCGGACCAGTTGAAGAACATCAAGAAGGGGGACCGCGTGCAGGCTGTCTACACCGAGGCTGTCGCGGTTTCGGTAACCCCCGGTGCAGGCAAGTAACCACCGAATGCCGGGCACCCGAACGGAACTGTCGTCATGAAGCACATTGCAGCATTGCGTTGTCTGGGGGCGGCCGTGCTGATTGCCAGCGCGCTGCCCGCCCATGCGTACTTTGACAACTACCTGAGCGGCACGATCGTTGGCACGCTCGCCAAGCAGCAGATGGCGACCTTGCGCGGCGTCTTCAACAAGACGCTGTCGGAGTCCGACGATGGCGCCACCGTGCCGTTCAGTCTGCCTGCCGAGGGGCGGTCCAAGGCCACGGAGGGCACATTCACGCCCGTGACCACGCGCACCGAGAACGCCAAGCGCTGCCGCAAGATCCGCAGCGAACTGCGCCAGAATGGCAGGTCGGAACGCTGGGAAGGGTGGTACTGCCAGGAGGCCGATGGCAACTGGAAAAAGGCGCTATTGAAGGATTGAACGACTGAGGGATTGAAGATCCGATGCCACAACCGTCAGGGGCCGCGATGACGCGGCCCCTGACGGTTGCAGTTTGCGTCCGGAACTCAGAACTTCTCCGGGATATACCGATAGGGGTAGTCGGGCTGCTTGTAGGAGCCGCGCTTCTGCCGGTCCGGCAGCGTGACCTTCTTGCGCGGGATGGGCTCGTAGGGAATCGACGCAAGCAGATGGCTGATGATGTTGAGCCGGGCGCGCCGCTTGCAGTCCGATCGCACGACATTCCACGGCGCGAAGTCGGTATCCGAGGCCTCGAACATCGCGTCCCGCGCGCGCGAGTAGTCATACCAGCGGCTGTATGACTTCAGGTCCATGTCCGTCAACTTCCACGTCTTGCGGCCGTCCAGAATGCGCTGCTCCAGGCGGCGCGTCTGTTCTTCGGGGCTGACTTCGAGCCAGTACTTGATGAGCTGGATGTTCGAGCCGACGATAGCGCGCTCCACCAGCGGCACCGCGCGCAGGAACAACTCCACCTGTTCCTCGTCGCAGAACTTCATCACGCGTTCGACGCCGGCGCGGTTGTACCAGCTACGGTCGAAGATCACGATCTCGCCGGCTGCGGGCAGATGCGGGATGTACCGTTGCACGTACATCTGGCTCTTTTCGCGATCGGTGGGGGCGGGCAGGGCAATCACGCGAAAGACGCGGGGGCTGACCCGCTCGGTGATGGCCTTGATGACGCCGCCTTTGCCAGCGCCGTCACGCCCTTCGAAGATGACGCATACCTTGGCACCAGTAGCCTTGACCCAGTCCTGCAGGTGCACCAGTTCAACGTGCAGCGAGCGCAGCGACTTCTCGTACGTCTTCGAGTCAAGGTCCTGCTGCGCTGCGGAATCCTCGTCAGTACGGCGCGAGTCCTTTACCATAAGTGTTTCTCCCGGCGCTTGCAGCAGGCCCCATTGCCTCAAGTATCAATCTCGGATACGGGCATGGCCTTGGCAAGGGACTTTGGTCCAATGCTTGGCTCAAGCATGGCTTGGCCCAAGGACCAATTGCTTTGCGCACGGGCTTGGCTGACTCTTTCATTGGGAGCGTACTCGACCATGTACAAGACTGGATACTGGCTGATCATCATCGGTTTCTGGCTGGCTCTCGCCGGGGTATTCCTGTGCGATCCGGTGGGCGGGCTGCCAGAGAATGTCAACTTGTTCAGTTTCGCCCTGCATGGTCTCGAGATTCACTTGTTCAAGCTGTCAGAAGCGCCGCAGCACTATCTCTTCACGGTTCTCGCGAGGGACTGGTTGATCGGCTGCTTCGTGATCATGTTCGTCGGCGCTGTCCTGCTTGCCCTTGGCTGGAGGCGCAGGCGCCAGAGCCGGCTCGTGTGAGAGGTGGCGCGGCCGAGGCGCGCGCCCGAGGTTCACAAGGAGGCCGCCGATGCTGCAAACACGTCTTTCGATCCCTACGATCTCTCGTACGCTGATCGACGTTTATATCCGCTTCGGCCTGATCTTGTTGCTGGCGATATCCTGCTTCGAGATCTTCAAGCCGTTCATCAGCCTGATGGCGTGGTCAGTGATCCTGGCGATCACGCTCTATCCGCTGCAGACCTACCTGCGCGGCAAGATCTTCGATGGAGAGGGCCGCACGGCCACCCTGATCGTTTTCCTGGTCATCTGCATCATTCTCGTGCCCTCGTGCCTGCTCGGGATTGCATTGATCGACTCGGTCGAACACGCATTGGAGATCGCGCGCAGCGGCAACATCCGGATTCCGCCACCGTCCGAATCGGTGGCCGCCTGGCCGTTTGTGGGCAAGCAACTCTACGGCTTCTGGCACCTTGCCTCCACCGACTTCGCCTCGCTGGCTGAAAAGCTTGCGCCACAGATCAAGGTGGTGGCCCTGGCGCTGCTCGGCACAGCGCGTGGCGTGGGCGTCGGGCTGCTGATCTTCGTGGCGGCGCTCATGATCGCGGGCATCTTCATGGCCTACGGCGAGCTCGGCACGCGCAGCGCGATTCAGATTGCCTCCCGCATCTCCGGGCCGGAGCGCGGCCCCCGCCTTACCGTGCTGTGCACGGCCACCGTGCGCGCGGTCGCGCAGGGCGTGGTGGGTATTGCATTCATCCAGATGCTGCTGATCGGTGTCGCCTTCGTTATGAAGGGTGTGCCGGGGGCAGGGCTGCTGGCGCTGGCGGTGCTGCTGCTCGGCATCATGCAGTTGCCGGCCACGCTGATCACCATCCCCGTGATCATCTTCGTGATCGCGACCGAGGGCGTCAGCGGCATGAACATCGTCTTTGCCGTCTACGTGTTCATCGCCGGCCTGGCGGATAACGTGCTCAAGCCGATGCTGCTGGGCCGTGGCGTGGATGTGCCGATGCCGGTGGTGCTGATCGGCGCGCTTGGCGGCATGGTCAGCGGAGGCGTAATCGGGCTCTTTGTCGGCCCCGTGGTGCTCGCGGTCGGATACCAGTTGTTCTGGCAGTGGGTGGAAGACACCCAGCAGCAAGCCATCGAGGGCGGCGAGGCCGTGGCGAGTGGTGAGGCCGTGGGGAGTGGCCAGGCGTCGGGACGTACCGAAAGCGGTCCGGCTGCCGGATAGCGATGTTGCCCCGGGGCCGCGTGTTCCGTTGCTGGATGCTGGCCGCGACGATGCTCGCCGGCTGCGCGCGCGTTGGCCCGGATTTCCAGCCGCAGCACGAGACGTGGAGCGGCCAATGGACCAGCGAGGCGATCGGGCAGGCCAGCGAGGCAGGTGACCAGCCGGATATGCGCCAATGGTGGCAGGTCTTCAACGACCCCGTGCTCGAACGCCTGATCACCGAGGCCGATGCCAATGACGCCGGGGTTCGGATTGCCGGCCTGCGGGTCATGGAAGCCCGCGCGCAACTCGGCATGGCGCTGGCTGGCCGGTATCCCCAGATGCAGCAGGCGGGCGCGGACGCCATGTATGTTCACAGCCGCCAATCCGGGCCAACCGCCCAAACCGCTCGCGTCTGGGAGTACAGCGCAGGTGTCGATGTCGGCTGGGAGCTCGACTTCTGGGGGAAATTCGCCCGCGCGATCGAGTCCGCCGATGCCGCGTACTTCGCGGCCCAGGCCAATCACGAGAACGTACTGGTACTGCTTCACGCACAACTCGCGCAGACCTATTACGCATTGCGCACCGCGGAGGCCCGCGTGCGGATTGCGCGGGAGAACGGCCGACTGCAGAAGCGCAGCTACGAAATCACCGAGCGACTGTTCAAGGCCGGCGAAAGCGATGAACTGGACCTGCAACAGGCCAAGACGCAGTACTTCGGCACATTGAGTAGCATCCCCGAACTGGAGCGGCAGATTGCGCTATCGCGCAACGCCGTGGCGATCCTGCTGGGGAGGCCACCCGGCCCGATTCCCGAGTTGGGCGAGGCATCGGGCAAGGAGGGCGTGTTGCCCCGGATCGATCGGGCGATTCTGCAAGACGTGCCCGCCAACCTGTTGCTGCGCCGCCCGGATATTCGCGCCGCCGAGTTCCAGATCGCGGCGCAGTCGGCCCAGATCGGCGTGGCGAAGGCGGACCTGTATCCATCGGTGACGCTCGTCGGCAGCATCGGCTGGTCCGCGACTTCACTGCCCGGGACGCAGAACGGCCTGCTGCTGGTGGGCGGCCCCAGCCTTCGCTGGAACATCTTCGACTATGGCCGGATCCACAACAACGTGCGGGTGCAGGATGCCCGGCTCCAGCAACTGATCCTCACTTACCAGAACGACGTGCGCGTGGCGGCGCGCGAGGCCGACGATGCCGCCAGCGGCTTGCTCAAGGCACTCGAACGCGAAGAAATCCTGCGTGAGGCCGCGTACTCGGCGGAACGCTCGCTGACGCTGGCCAACACCCTGTTCAAGGAGGGGTACTCCGACTTCCAGCGCGTGCTCGATGCCCAACGGGCATTGTTCGCCCAGCAGGACGCCTATCTGGTCAATCGCAGCAACGCCGTTGGCTATCTGATCGACCTTTACAAGGCACTTGGCGGTGGCTGGTACAGCGAGCAGCCGTTGGTCGACCCAGCCACCCGCGACCAGATGCGGCAGCGTACCGATTGGGGAGACCTGCTTGACGAGCCGCCGCGCACGCCGCCGACATCCATCAACACCTCGGCCAAAGCCACCGGGAGCCAACGCCAATGAGTGACGCCAGTGATGCGAATGCGCCAGCCACGCCGCCTGCCCCGCCAGGCCCGGCGGCATCTGGAGACGCGTCGGGAAAAGGGGTGCGGTGGGTTGTCATCGCGATCGTGCTCAGTCTGGTCTGGTATCTGCTGGCCGACCGCTTCACGCCCTATACCCAGCAGGCGCGCGTGCAGGCGTTCGTGATTCCAGTTGCTTCAGAAGTCTCTGGGCGTGTCACCCAGGTGCCGGTTCACAACAATCAGAGCGTGGAGGCCGGCACGGTGCTGTTCGAGGTCGATCCACAGCAATACCGGATTGCACTGGACCGCGCCCGCGCCGATTTCGAATCCACGCGCCGGCAGATCGGCGCGAACACAGCGGGTATCGATTCGGCGCGCGAATCGCTGCGAGCGGCACAGGCCAACGAGCTCAAGGCGCGACAGGACAGCGAGCGGCTTGAGCGTCTGTATCGGGAAGACCCCGGCACGGTTTCCGTGCGGCGGCTGGAGGTGGCGCGCGCCACGCACACGCAGGCCGTCAGCCAGGTCGGCGCGGCCCGCGCCGAGGTTGAACGGGCAAAGGAGCAGCAGGGCGGAAGCGAAGAGAACAACGCCAAGCTGCGCAGCGCCGCTGCGGCGGTCGAAAAGGCGGAACTCGATCTGTCCAACGCCAAGATCCGGGCGCGTACCGGCGGGCTGGTCACCGACCTGCAAACGGAAGTCGGCCGTTTTGCCGGCGCCGGCAGCCCGGTCATGACGCTGATCGCGATCCATGACATATGGATTTCCGCCGACCTCACCGAAAACAACCTGGGCCACGTAGAGCCGGGCACGCCCGTGGCCATCGTGCTCGACGCGCTGCCAGGCAAGGTGCTCGAAGGCAAGGTGCGCAGCATTGGCTACGGCGTGAGCACCGGCCAGAGCCCACCGCCAGGCAGCCTGCCAACGGTGCAGAACAGCCGCGACTGGCTGCGGCCCGCGCAGCGCTTCCCGGTGATCGTCGACATCGATCCGGGACAACTCTCTTCGATGCGCGGCGTGCGCGTGGGCGGCCAGGCCGAAGTGATGGCGTTCCCGACGTCAGGCAACCCACTCAATCCATTGGGCCGCTTGTACATCCGCCTGATGAGCTGGCTGTCCTATGTCTACTGACGCGGGCGCATCGGCCGCCGCCGCTGCCGCAACCGCGGCGCGGTCCCGCCGCGCGTTGCGCCTGGCTGTCGGCACCGCGCTCTGCCTGGCGACGAGCTTCGGTTTTCAATGGGCGATTCCGATGGTTGCACCCGTGCTGGCCGTGTTCCTGTTCGCCACGGTAGGGCGCCCGCTGCCCGCCAAGGCGGGGCTGGCGCTGGCGCTGCTTGTCATGGCGACCACCGGAACCGGACTGCTGCTGATCCCGTTCCTGCGGCACGCGCCGCTGAGTGGGGTGCTGATGACCGCGCTCGGCCTGTTCCTGGCCTTCCGTTACGGCCTGCGCGGCGGCAACGGGCTCGTGTCGACGTTCCTTGTGGCAGGCATTGCGCTGATCTCGGTGGCCGGCACCGCTGACATGGGACTCGCCCTCAGCGTGATTGGCGCGCTGGCCCGCGGGCTGCTGCTCGGTGTGGTGATGCTGGCGGTCTGCCATTGGCTGATTCCAGAACCCGGCACGGCCACGCCCGCGGCCAAGCCACCCGCGCCGGTTGTCAGCGATGCGGACTGGATGGCGTGGCGCGCGACGCTGGTCGTCATGCCGGCATTCCTGCTGGCCATGGCCGATCCGGCCGGATACCTGCCTATCGTCATGAAGGCTGTCAGCCTGGGCCGGCAAAGCTGCACGACGGCGCGTAGCGCCGCGACCGAACTACTTGGGTCCACGCTGCTCGGCGGGCTGCTGGCGATCCTGTTCTGGTTCGCGCTTGGCCTGTCCGTCAATCTGTGGATGTTCTTTCTCTGGACGATCCTGTTCGCGCTGGTGGTTGCCCGCCGGCTCTTCGCGATCCGGCCGACACGCGCCACCCCGGGATTCTGGCTCAACAGCCTGGTGACGATGATCATCCTGCTTGGGCAGTCGGTCGAAGACAGCGCGGCAGGCAAGGATGTCTACCAGGCGTTCGCCGTCCGCATGGGACTGTTCATCGGGGTGTCGCTCTATGGCGTATTCATGCTGAGATGGCTCGACCATCGGCGGCAACGAACCGTGTCCACGGCATCGACAACGATCTGAGTACCTGAGGAGGCCCCATGCGCATACACCTGCTGGTCGCCGCACCCGTGATGCTGTTGTGCCTGATCCTGCAAGGCGTGGTGGTGGCGATCTGCCTGCGTCGCTATGCGCGCTATCGCAAACGCTGGGAAGGGCGCGAGGCGCTATGGATGGAGATCGCACTGCTGATGGCGGTGATGCTGCTGACGCTGGCCTGCAACATCGTGCAGATCGCGATCTGGGCCGTGCTGTTCCTGATGCTGGGCGAGTTTCAGAGCTTCGTGCCAGCGCTGTATCACTCCAGCGTCAACTTCGCCACGCTCGGCTATGGCGATATCGTCATGTCCGAGCGCTGGCGCATGCTGGGGCCAATCGAGGCAGCCAACGGCATTCTGATGTTCGGCATGTCGACGTCACTGATGACGGCTGCCGTGCTTGATGTCATCAAGAGCAACATGGCCAGGCTGATGGATCAGGCGAAGCCCTGAGCCCTTACGTGCAGTTCGCGCGATAGGTCTCTTCCAGCGCATCTCGCGACTTGTCCCGCTCGATCTTTGGCACTGCGCGACCCTGCGCATTCTGCGTGGCCATGCCCGGAGAGGTGTAGCTGTTGGGCCCATGCGCGCCAGCGGCGAACTGGTTCTTGAGTTCCTCGCATTTCGCCCGGCGGGCTTCCTCGGGGCTGACGCTGCTCGCCGAAGGCGGACGATAGGGGTTCGCCCCCTCCTGTACGGCATCGGAGATGGCCGCTGCGGCAT
This sequence comes from Cupriavidus sp. UBA2010, assembly GCF_002335265.1. Taxonomy (NCBI): domain Bacteria; kingdom Pseudomonadati; phylum Pseudomonadota; class Betaproteobacteria; order Burkholderiales; family Burkholderiaceae; genus Cupriavidus; species Cupriavidus sp. UBA2010. The sequence goes on along the minus strand of NZ_DDCI01000024.1, from coordinate 275,881 downwards.
TGCCCTGGGCGGGCGATGTGGACTGAGCCAGCGCAACGGCAGGCACGCCAAGGGTGAGGGCAACGGTCAGCAGCACTGCAGTAGGCATTTCCATGGGAGCTCCGATGTGGCGACGCACGCTCAGACTAGGCGAATTCGATGGTGCTGTGCAAGTCACCGGTTGACACTGTGGCGCCGGCGCCAAGCCAAGGGGGCTTCACCGAACTGGGTGGAAAACCAGCGTGTGAAGGAACTGGCTGAACCATAGCCGAGCAATTCCGAAACGCGTAACAGGGAGTAGTCCGGGTTGCTGACGTACCGCTGCGCCAGATCGCGGCGTACCTCGCTCAGGATGTCGGTGAACGATTCGCCGGCTTCGTCGAGTTGCCGCTGCATGGTCCGCAAGCTCAGGCCCAGCCCCTGGGCCACGGCCTCGCAACTGGCGCGGCCCATTGGCAGCATCAGGTACACCGCATTGCGCACTTCGCGCCCGATCGACGCCTCGTTCACACGGGGCAGGGTATCCACCAGTCGCTGCGCGTGGCGAGCCATGGCCGGGTCGCCTGTCGGATTCGGCGCGTCGAGGTCTGCCGCCAGGCAGACAATGCCGCTGAACTCGCTGCCGAACTCCAGTGGGCATCCGAACAACCGGCGGTGCACCTGCAGGTCGGGCGGCGCGGCATGGGTAAAGTTGACGCTGAGTGGATGCCAATGCGCGCCGAGCAGGGCGCGGCACAAGCGAAACACCACGCCCAGGGCCAGTTCGGTGGCTTGTCGGGAAGGCGCGCCGAGCACTACCTCCTGCCGGATCATGACCACCTTGCCGGCCGACTCCACCATGATTGCCACGGACTCGTTGACCAGATGACGGTAACGAATGATGGTGTCGAGCGCGTCACGCAGCGTGGGCTGCTGGCTGATCAGCAGGCTCATCAGGCCGAAATCCGACAACTGCCGGGACTCCGCCATGCGCAGCCCGAAGGTGAGGCAGGACGATGCGTCCGCCGCGGCCTCCAGCAATACCGCGCACGCGTCCACCGGAACGCGCTGCTCGGGATCGGTCAGCAGCGCGCGTGTCAGTCCGGCCTGGCGGAGCAAGGGCTGTGGGTTCAGGCCTTCCGCCGCCGCCACCTCGAAGAAATTGGTCAGTGCCGCAGCGCGCACCAGTGTTCTCAAGCTTGTCTCCCATCTTGTTCTTCGCGCGTCACGTGCCCGGAGTGCCCTGGACCATGCCGCGTCGTACTCGGCGTGGATGATAGGCCGTGTTGGCATGAAATGCAAAGCTGGATGCAGCGATTGCAAAGCGGCAAGCAGTCGGCGCATCTAGATTGGCTGACATGGCGGCACACGTCGTGCGGCAACACACAACAGGAGACGATGCGATGGCAAAAGTCGTGCGCATGTATGAGACCGGCGGACCCGAGGTCCTTCGTTGCGAAGACATGGAAGTGGGTGATCCGGGCCCGGGGCAGGTGCGCATTCGCCACGTGGCGGTTGGCCTGAACTACGCCGATACGTACTTCCGCAACGGCACCTATCCGGTACCGCTTCCCGCGGGCATGGGCGTGGAAGCCTCCGGCGTGGTGCAGGCCATCGGTCCGGACGTGACCAACGTCGCCGTCGGCGATCGCGTGACATACACCGGCTTCCTGAACACGCTGGGCGCCTACAGCACCGAGCGTCTGGTGCCGGCCGCGCCGCTGATCCGCCTGCCGGAGAACATCGGCTTCGAAACCGCCGCGGCAATGACGATGCGCGGCCTGACCTCCGCCTACCTGATGCGCCGCATCTACGCGTTCAAGCGCGGCGATACGATTCTGCTGCACGCCGCGGCAGGCGGCGTCGGCCTGATCGTGTCCCAGTGGGCCAAGCTGCAGGGCCTGAACGTGATTGGCACCGTGTCTTCCGAGGCCAAGGCCGAGGTGGCACGCGCGCATGGTTGCGATCACATCATCAACTACAGCCACGAGGATGTGGCCAAGCGCGTGCGTGAACTGACCGATGGCGTGGGCGCCACGGTGGTGTTCGACAGCGTCGGCAAGAGCACGTTCATGGCCTCGCTCGATTCGCTGAAGCGCCGTGGGCTGCTGGTCTGCGTGGGCACCGCATCGGGCCCGATCCCGCCGTTCGATCCCGTACTGCTGGCCATGAAGGGCTCGGTCTATGTGACGCGTCCGGCCTTGGCCGACTATATCGCCGATCCGGGCGAGAAGGCGGAACTGGCTGGGGAACTGTTCGACCACGTGGGTGCCGGCCGCATCCGTATCGAGATCAACCAGCGCTACGCACTGGAAGACGCCGTGCAGGCTCACCGCGACCTGGAATCGCGCAAGACCACCGGTTCGTCGATTTTCGTCGTCTGAGGAGCCTGCCATGCAAGTCAAACCACTGACCTGTGCCATCGGTGCCGAACTGGTTGGCGTCAACCTGGCTGACGCGATCAAGAGCGACGATCTGTTCGCCGAAATTCGCGCGCTGCTTCTGAAACACCGCGTGGTGTTCCTGCGCGACCAGACCTTCAGCCGCGCCGAGCACGTTGCGTTCGCGCGCCGCTTCGGCGAACTCGAGGATCACCCAGTGGCGGGCAGCGATCCGGAGCATCCGGGCCTGGTCCGCATCTACAAGTCGCCGGACCAGCCGAACGACCGCTACGAGAACGCGTGGCACTCCGACACCACCTGGCGCGAGGCCCCGCAGTTCGGCGCCGTGCTGCGTTGCGTGGAATGCCCGCCCGTGGGCGGCGACACGATGTGGGCGAACATGGCCCTCGCGTACGAGAACCTGCCCGACCATATCAAGTCCCAGATCGCCGACCTGCGCGCGCGCCACAGCATCGAAGCCAGCTTCGGTGCCGTGATGCCGATCGAGAAGCGGCTGGCGCTCAAGGAGCGCTATCCCGATGCCGAGCACCCCGTGGTCCGCACCCATCCGGACACCGGCGAGAAGATCCTCTATGTGAACGGCTTCACCACGCACTTCACGAACTACCACACTCCAGCGCGCGTGCGCTTCGGTCAGGATGGCAACCCGGGCGCGGCGGACCTGCTGCGCTACCTGATCTCGCAGGCCTATATCCCTGAGTACCAGGTGCGCTGGCGCTGGCAGCCCAATAGCGTGGCGATCTGGGACAACACCGCCACACAGCATTACGCCGTGATGGACTATCCGCCTTGCTATCGCAAGATGGAGCGCGCGGGCATTATCGGCAGCGTGCCGTTCTGAGCAGTACCGGAGTCAATATGGAGAACCTGATCGTTTCCGCGCGTTCGGCCTACGCATACCCTCTGCTGGTCAAGCAGCTCCTGATCAACGCCATGAGTCTGTATGGCGACCAGGAGATCAGCTACCGCGGAGAACTGCGCTACACCTATCGCGAATTCCGCGAGCGCGTGGGAAAGCTGGCCAATTCGCTTTCGGCCCTCGGTGTACATCACGGCTCCACAGTGGCCGTGATGGACTGGGACAGCCACCGCTACCTGGAGTGCTATTTCGGCGTGCCGATGATGGGCGCCACGCTCTTCACGGTCAACGTTCGCCTGTCGCCGCAGCAGATCCTGTACACGCTGAATGACGCGGGCGCAGACGTCGTGCTGGTGCATCCGGACTTCGTGCCCGTGATCGACCAGATCCGGGACAAGCTCACGTGCAAGCCACGCTTCGTGCTGATGGCGGACGGACAGACCGTGCCCGACACGGCTATCCCGTTCGCCGGCGAGTACGAAGCACTGGTCGGCGCCGCCTCGCCGGACTTCGAGTTTCCGGAGTTCGACGAGCGCACGAAGGCCGCCACGTTCTATACGACAGGCACCACCGGCGACCCCAAGGGTGTGTGCTACAGCCATCGCGACATCGTGCTGCATACGCTGACCGCGACGGCCAGCCTGTGCTCGCCGCGCGAAGGCCAGCGCATGCATCGCGAGGATGTGTACATGCCGATCACGCCGATGTTCCATGTGATGGCGTGGGGCATCCCGTATGTTGCGATCACGCTGGGCCTGCGCACGGTGCTGCCGGGCCGCTACGCGCCCGAAATGCTGCTGAAGCTGCGTGCCGAGGAGAAGGTGTCGTTCTCGCACTGCGTGCCGACGATCCTGCAGATGCTGCTGCACGCCGCAGAGGCAGGCGGGCAGGACCTGAGCGGCTGGAAGATCATCATCGGCGGTTCGGCGCTGCCACCGTCCTTGTGCGAGGCCGCGCTGGAGCGGGGTATCGACATCTTCGCCGGCTACGGCATGTCCGAAACCGGCCCGATCGTCGCGCTGGCGCAGTTGCCGCCGGGATACCAGCCGGCCAGCCGCGAGGAGGAAGTCCGCCTGCGCTGCTCGACGGGCCGGCCGGTGCCGCTGGCAGACTTCCGCATCGTGGGGACGGACATGCGGGAACTGCCACGCGATGGCCAAAGCCAGGGCGAGATCGTGCTGCGCGCGCCATACCTGACCCGCAGTTACTTCCGCAAGCCGAGTGCGTCGGAAGAACTCTGGGCCGATGGATACCTGCACACGCAGGACGTCGCGGTCGTGCACGAGAACGGCTTCGTGCAGATCGTGGACCGCCTCAAGGACGTGATCAAGACCGGTGGCGAGTGGGTCTCCTCGATCGAGATCGAGAATCTGGTCACGCGCGTGCCGGGCGTGCGGGAGTGCGCCGTGATTGGCGTGCCTGACGCGCGTTGGGGCGAGCGGCCGATGGCCTTCGTGGTGCGGCAACCGGATTCGGACGTGGGCGCCGAGGACATCCGCGCGGAGTTGATGAACCATGTCTCGGCCCAGCGTCTGAGCAAGTTCGCGGTACCTGAAGCCGATCGGATCGCCTTCGTGGCCGAGATTCCGAAGACCAGCGTTGGCAAGATTGACAAGAAGCTGCTACGGGGAAACAAAGCAGCCTGAGGGTAGGGCATGGAGTTAGGGAGCGCCCCGCACTGCGGGGCGTTTTTTTATTTGGCGACATGCAACCCGTGCATGTAGACGATGAAATCGGTGGATATGCGACCGGTATTCTCCAATTCCTGATGGTCCGCTCCATGACGGCATTGTCATACTGTGCGGACAACCTCGCAGACCGGACATGACAGATCCGGCAGACAACTCAGGAGACACCTTCATGCAACGACGTCGCTTCTTCCGTGTCGCGCTGGCCACCACCGGCCTGGCGCTGACGGCTTCCCTTGGCACGCCGGCGCTGGCCGCCGACGAGTTCCCAACCCGTCCGATCCGGCTCATCGTGCCTTACGGCGCGGGCGGCGTCACCGATCAGGTGGCACGCGCGCTTGCCGACGCGGCCGGCCGTGAACTGGGTCAGTCGATCGTGGTGGAAAACAAGCCCGGTGTCAGTGGCACGCTCGGTGCCACGCAGATGGCCACCACCGAACCGGACGGCTACACGCTCAGCATGGCGCCCGTGGTGATCTTCCGCCTGCCGCATGTGCAGAAGATGCGCTATGACCCGCTCAAGGACCTGACGTACATCTCCATGATCGCGGACTACAACTTCGCGGTAGCCGTGAAGAAGGACGCGAAGTGGCAGACCATGCAGGAGTTGATCGCCGATGCCAAGGCCAACAAGAAGGGCATCAGCTATGGCACCACCGGCATCTACGGCAGCCAGCACCTGACCATTTCCGAACTGGCGCGGGTGTCGCAATCGAACTGGACCCACGTCCCGTACAAGGGCGACGCCGAGGCGATCACCGCGCTGCTGAGCGGTTCGTCCGATGTGGCGGTGCTGTCGAACACGCTGCTGCCCTACGTGCAGGGTGGGCAGATGCGCGTGCTGGCGACGCTGTCGGAAAAACGCGCCGCGGACTTCCCCAATGCGCCAACGCTGAAGGAGATCGGCTATCCGGTGTGGTCGAACTCGCCGTTCGGCATCGTCGGCCCGGCAAACATGAAGCCCGCGGTCGTGAAGCGGCTTGACGATGCCTTCCGCAATGCGCTCAAGGACCCGAAGTTCCTGAACGTGACCCGCCAGTACGGTATGGTCAGCAACTACATGAATCCCGAGCAGTACACGGCCTACGCGCAGAAGGCATTCAAGAGCGAAGGCGAGATCATCGCGCGACTGGCCGAGGCGATGAAGAACCAGTAAGCGGCACCATTGGCGGCTTCGGGGCTCAATCCGCGCCGAACGTCGCCTGCAATAGCGCGCCAATTTCGTGACGCCGCGACACGGGCATCCGTGACGCGGCGGACACGACGCTGACTGCCAGGTCGCCTTCCAACGCCAGTGGCAACAGGTAGCCCACGCCGGCCACCCCGCCGGCGCCGGCCAGCACATAACCGAGTTTGCGACTGCGGTCCACGCCACGCAACAGTGCCAGCAGGCTCAATCCACCTTGCTCGTACTCCGCCCGATGCCGGTTGTAGTGCTTCCGGATTTCGTCGTTATCCAGCCTTGCCATCAGCGCCATGCTCGCCGTGCCCTGACCCAGCAGCCGCGACGTGCCAGTCAACAGGTCAAACGTCTTGATGCGATGCGCGCCTTCCTCGGTGTGCAGGCAATGTCCGTGGTCGCCCAGGCGCCCAATCAGGAACACCGCATCGCCAGTCAGACGCGCCACCGCCTTCATCCGCGTGACGATGCGGCTATCGGGAGGCGGCCGGTTCATTGCCCGCAGGCCCAACGCCATGGCCGCGCTGCCCAGGTGATAGCGCTTGCCGGCCGGTTCGCGCTCGGCGTATCCCGCCGCCTCAAGGAAACGGATCATGCGATGCGCGGTAGTGCGATCGATACTCGCCAGCGTGGCAAGCTCGGGCAGGGTCAATCCCGGGTCGTGATGTGTGCCCAACAGGTGCAGCAGCGCAAAGGCGCGTGTCAGGCTTTGCACGCCGGGTTGGGGGAGGGGGGCATCCGCTTTGGCGCTCGAGGGCATAAGGAAACCGGCAGGACGAGAGTAGGTTGCAGGGTTAATACCTAAGTTGTGCACATTATGCACAACGACGCCCGTTGTGGTTGTCCGGCGGCGAAGGGTGGATTGCAATGGATTCACTTCATACAACCCGTCAAGCCAACACGCGCTATCGGACGCCACAGGACGCCAGCCGGTCTCCCACCATGATCCCCATCGATACCCGGATTGATTCCACCTCGGATACCTTTGCCACGCAGCGTGCTGGCATGCAGGCGCTGACAGACCGGCTGCGCGCGCTGGAACAGCGAGCCGTCGACGCGTCGTCGCGTGCTCGCTCGAGCTTTCAGAAACGCGGGGCGCTGCTGCCGCGCGAGCGGGTCGCCTGTCTGCTCGATCCCGGTGCGCCATTCCTGCCGCTGGCCACGCTTGCGGGATATGGGCTGGACGATCCGAATCCCGATACGTCGATTCCCGGTGGCTCGCTGGTTGCCGGAATCGGCTTTGTCTGCGGCGTGCGCTGCATGGTGCTGGCCACGGATTCAGGCATCGATGCGGGCGCCATGACCGAGGCCGGCAACCTGAAGCTGATGCGCTGCCAGGACATCGCGCTGGAGAACCGGTTGCCGCTGATCCATCTCGTGGAGTCGGCCGGCGCGAACCTGCGCAAGTACAGGGTCGACAAATTCGTGCGAGGCGGCACGATCTTCTACAACCTGGCGCGGCTCTCGGCAGCCGGGCTACCGGTCATTACGGTGGTCCACGGCTCGTCCACGGCCGGCGGGGCGTACATGCCGGGCCTGTCCGATTACGTCGTGATGGTCCGCAAGCGCGCCCGCGCCTTCCTGGCCGGCCCGCCGCTGCTCAAAGCCGCAACAGGCGAGATTGCCACTGACGAAGAACTGGGGGGCGCGGATCTACACGCCACCGTCAGCGGTCTGGCCGAGTATCTGGCCGAGGACGACGAGCACGCCATTGCCACGGCACGGGACATCGTCGCCAGCCTCGACTGGCCCCGCGTGGATCAGACGCCGCCACGGCCGGCACGGGCGCCGAAGCTCCCCGCCGTCGAGCTCGAAGGTGTCATGACCCTGGATCACAAGCGTCCGGTCGATATGCGCGAGGTTATCGCCAGGCTGGTGGATGACTCCGCCTGGCTGCCGTTCAAGCCCGACTACGGACCAGGCACGGTCTGCGGTCATGCCCGCATCGAAGGCCACGCCGTTGGCTTTATCGCCAACAATGGCCCGATCGATCCCGCTGGCGCCACCAAGGCCGCGCAGTTCATTCAGGCCTGCAACCAGTCCGGCACACCGATCGTGTTTCTGCAGAACACCACGGGCTTCATCGTCGGCAAGGCATCGGAGGAGGCCGGCATGATCAAGCACGGCTCGAAGATGATTCAGGCGCTCTCCAACTCCACCGTCCCACATGTCACGCTGTACTGCGGCGCGAGCTTCGGCGCCGGCAACTTCGGCATGTGCGGCCGTGGCTTCCATCCGCGCTTCTGCTTCTCGTGGCCCAACGCGCGCACGGCCGTCATGGGGGGAGAGCAGGCTGCGATGACACTCGAAATCGTGGCCCGTCAGCAGGCCGCGCGCAAGGGCGTGCCAGTGGACGAGGCGGCGCTGGCCACGCAGACCGCCGAGATCGTCGCCAACTTCGAACGCCAGGGCAGCGCGTTCGTCACCAGCGGGTTGCTGCTGGACGATGGTGTGATCGACCCACGCGACACACGCGCGGTGCTGGCCTTTGTGCTGGCCACCGCGCGAGAAGCCGCCGCCCGTACGCCCCGCGCGATGCAGTTCGGCGTTGCGCGTTTCTGACGCTTCCGACGCTTCCGACGCTTCCGACGCTTTCGCGCCTCACCAGATCTGAACAAACAAGGTACCCCGGAGACACAGATGCTTTATACCCAGGACCACCGCAGCATCATGGACAGTATCCGCCGCTTCGTCGCGGCCGAGATCGACCCGTTCGTCGACGAATGGGAAGCAGCGGAAACGTTTCCCGCCCACGCGCTATTCCGGAAGATGGGTGAGCTTGGATTCCTCGGTATCACCAAGCCTGTGGAATACGGCGGGCTGGGCCTGGATTTCTCGTACGCCGTCGCCGCCGCCGAAGCCCTGGGCCATGCACGCGCGCAAGGTGTTGGGATGGGTATCGGCGTGCAAACCGACATGGCCACGCCTGCACTGGCGGCATTCGGCTCTGACGCGCTCAAGCGTGAATTCCTGGCACCTGCCATCGCCGGCGAGATGGTGGTCTCCATCGGCGTGTCGGAAGTCGGAGCGGGCTCAGACGTCGCATCGCTGAAGACACGCGCACGTCGCGACGGCGACGATTACGTGATCAGCGGCTCCAAGATGTGGATCACCAACGGCACGCAGGCCGACTGGATCTGCCTGCTTTGCAACACGTCGGACGGGCCGGTCCACAAGAACAAGTCGCTGATTATCGTGCCGTTGAGGGAAAACGGCCGACTCGTGCGTGGCGTGGAAGTGCAGAAGATCCGCAAGATGGGCATGTGGTGCTCGGACACCGCCCAGATCTTCTTCGATGACGTACGCGTGCCGGTGCGCAACCGTATTGGCGAGGAGGGCATGGGCTTCATCTATCAGATGAAGCAGTTTCAGGAGGAGCGCCTGAACGGTGCAGCCCGCCGGCTGGCGTGCAGCGCGCTGATCGAGGAGACCGCCGACTACCTCCGCCAGCGCGTGGCGTTCGGCAAGCCGCTGCTCGACAACCAGTACATCCAGTTCAAGCTCGCCGAACTGAAGACCGAACTCGAATCGCTGCGCGCGCTGGTTCACGTCGCGACGCGAGCCTATATCCAGGGCGAGGATGTGGTGGAGCTGGCGTCGATGGCCAAGCTGAAAGCGGGGCGCCTGTCGCGCGAGATTGCCGACTGGTGCATCCAGTTCCAGGGGGGCATGGGTTACACGTGGGACAACCACGCCAATCGCGCGTATCGGGATTTCCGGCTTGGATCGATCGGTGGTGGCGCCGACGAGGTGATGCTGCAGGTAATTGCCAAGCAGATGGGGCTGATGTCCCGCCACGACCGCTGAGACGAGCCATGACCAACCCAGTCATCGTACGTTGCGTGGAGGGCGTGTTGTTCGCCACGCTCAACATCCCGGCCACGCGCAATGCGCTCGCTCCGGAAGTGGTCGCCGTGTTGACGGACATCGTGGCGCAGGCTGAAGCCGACGTCGGCATCCGCGCGCTGGTGCTGCGCGGTGCGGGTGGAACCTTCAGCGCTGGGGGCAACGTCGGCAATTTCCAGGCGCGGCTTGACGCCGATGTTGGCCACGAAGACCCGGTTGCCGCGCGCAACCGCCAGTTCGGTCATTTCATGACACGGCTGGCGGCACTTCCGATACCCGTGATCGCGGCCGTGGACGGGCCGGCAATGGGCGGCGGCATGGGTCTGGCATGTGCCGCAGACGTTGTGCTCGCAACGCGCGCGGCGCGGTTCGCCTTGTCGGAAACCTCGCTGGGCATCATTCCCGCGCAGATCGCACCATTCGTCGTTGATCGACTCGGCGCCGCGCTGACGCGCCGGCTAGGCCTGACCGGCGAGCGTCTGGACGGCGTGGCGGCAGAGGCGATCGGGCTCGTAGACCAGTTGGCCGAAGACGCCGCCGGACTGGACGAACTGATCGCCGAGTGGCTGACCCGCATTGGCCGCTGCGGGCCACACGCCAACCGCCAGTTCAAGGCATTGGTCGCCAGATGCGGCCCGACGCCGGTCGACAGCCTGCTCGATGACGCATCACATCAGTTTGCCCAGTGCATGCGCACCGAGGGCGCAGAAGGCATCGCGGCCTTCCGCGAAAAGCGCGATGCGCGCTGGGTCACGCGATTTGATGCCAGCATCGTCTGCGCCGCGCAATCGACAGACGCCTGAACGCAAAGAAACTTTCCAGAGAGCATTTCATGTCAGCTTCCTGCCGACCCTTCCATACCGTGCTCGTGGCCAACCGGGGCGAGATCGCCATCCGCATCATGCGGACGGCCCGCCGACTTGGGCTTGGCACCGTTGCCGTCTACTCCGAGGCCGATCGCCACAGCCCACACGTGGCCAGCGCGGATCGGGCCGTGTGTATCGGTGCTGCCGCACCGCGTGAGTCCTACCTCAATATTGCGGCCATCATCGCTGCCGCGCGAACCGCTGGTGCCGACGCCGTCCATCCGGGCTATGGATTCCTGGCCGAGAACGCCGAGTTCGCCGACGCCGTGACCGAAGCCGGCCTGGTCTTCGTCGGTCCGCCGGCCAGCGCCATCCGTGCCATGGGCAACAAGGCCGAAGCCAAGCGCCTGATGCTGGCCGCGGACATGCCGTGCGTGCCGGGCTATCAAGGCGAGGCGCAGGACGACAAGACTTTGCTGGCAGAAGCCGGGCGCATCGGCTTCCCGCTGATGGTCAAGGCTGCGGCAGGCGGCGGCGGGCGTGGCATGCGATTGGTGCCCGATGCCGTTGCGTTGCCCGCGGCGCTCGCCAGTGCGCGGTCGGAAGCCGCGACGGCGTTCGGCAATGACGAACTGATCCTGGAACGCGCGGTCATCCAACCACGCCACGTCGAGATTCAGGTCTTTGCCGACGTGCATGGCAATGTGATCCACCTTGGAGAGCGCGATTGCTCGGTGCAGCGCCGCCACCAGAAGGTGATCGAGGAAGCCCCATCGCCGGCGGTATCGCCCGCGCTACGCGCCAGGATGGGCGAGGCGGCCGTGCGGGCCGCGCGGGCCATCGGCTACGTGGGCGCCGGCACGATGGAGTTTCTGCTCGATGCCGGCGCCAATTTCTACTTCATGGAGATGAACACCCGGCTGCAGGTGGAACACGCCGTGACTGAGGCCATTACCGGGTTCGACCTCGTGGCATGGCAACTGCACGTTGCCGCGGGCGAGACACTACCAGCGACGCAAGACCAGGTGACGTTCGACGGTCACGCGATCGAAGTGCGCCTGACGGCCGAGGACGTGCCTGCGGGATTTCTTCCGCAGGGCGGCCCGGTGTTGCGGTGGCGCGCCCCGGATGCGGGCCACGACGTGCGCGTCGACCATGCGCTGGACACCGGGGGCACCATCCCCACGCACTATGACTCGATGATCGCCAAGCTCGTGGCCCATGGGCGCACGCGCGAGGAAGCGCGCCAGAAGCTGTTGCGTGCGGTGCAGGACTGCGTGCTGCTCGGCGTGCCGTCGAACCAGCCGTTCCTGGCGTCGTGCCTTGCCAGCGCGGCGTTCGCGGGCAATGACGTGCACACAGGCTTCGTCGAGGCTCATATGCAGGCGTCGCTGCAACCCGCCGAACCATCTCGTCATGTGGTAGCCATTGCCGCACTGGCGGCATCTGGCCAGTTGTCGCGGAGCGAGCCCGCCGCGCTATCGCGCATGACAACGTCGGTGGGACTGCACGCAGAAGGGAGGCCGTGGGACTCGACAGTGCAGGCGACAGAAGAAGGCTGGCGCGTTACCGTCAGCGCGCGCGGAGAGCCGAGCGCGCAGCCAGTCCATGTGCGGATGCTCCGCGACCATGCCGCCGATGGGGCCGCATGGATCGAGTGCGACGGTATGGCTCGGCCTGTTCTCCATGCTGACGACGATCAGGCGATACATCTGTTTGCCGACGGTCGGGCCTGGCGCTTCATCCGACACGACCCACGCCGTCGAAGTACGGAAGGCGAGTCATCGGGCGCGCTCACCGCGCCGCTGACCGCCCGGATCGTGGCGGTGAACGTCGCGGAAGGTGATCGTGTGGAGGCGGGCCAGTCGCTGGTTGTACTGGAAGCGATGAAAATGGAACACACGCTCGTCGCCCCGTTCGCCGGCGTCGTCTCTGAGTTGTCGGCACGTGCTGGCGGACAGGCCAGCGCTGGCACCCTGCTGGTGCGCGTGGAGGCTGAGGACGCAGGGGAGGGCAAGGCATGAAACGCGCCTCCGCCACCGGCCGCCGGGGTACGGAAACCAGCCGGAGCCTGCCCCGCACGGTCCGCATCGGTGGCGCCAGCGGTTTCTGGGGCGACTCGGCCACCGCCACGCCCCAGTTACTAACGGTGCCCGGACTTCAGTACCTGGTGTATGACTACCTGGCCGAAACCACGATGTCGATTCTGGCCCGTGCCCGCGCCAAGGATCCGTCCCTGGGTTACGCCACCGACTTTGTTCACGCCGCGATCGCGCCCCATCTGGCCGCCATCCTCGAGCGTGGCGTGCGCGTCATCGCCAATGCTGGTGGGCTGAATCCGCAGGGCTGTCGCGACGCGTTGCTGAAGGTTGCCGCGCAACAGGGTCTGTCGCCGAAGATTGCCGTGGTCACTGGGGACGATGTGGGTACCGCATTCCCAGGCTGGTGCGACGCGGGATTGACACAACTGGACGGTAGCGCCGTGCCAACCACCGAGCCATGGTCCGCAAACGTGTACACCGGCGCGCAGGGCATCGCGAGAGCGCTCGAAATGGGCGCCGATATCGTGATCGCCGGCCGTTGCGTGGATAGCGCGGTGGTGGTGGGCGCCCTGGCGCATGAGTTCGATTGGGGCTGGGACGACTGGAACAGGCTGGCGGCTGGCACGCTTGCGGGGCACGTTATCGAGTGCGGAGCGCAGGCCACGGGGGGGCTGTTCACCGACTGGGAACGCGTGTCCGACTGGGACCGCATTGGCTACCCCGTCATCGATTGCGCGGAGGATGGCAGCTTCGTGCTGTCGAAGCCCGACGACACCGGTGGCCTGATCGATCCGCTGGCCGTATCCGAACAGATCCTGTACGAAGTCGGTGATCCAGCCAACTACCTGATGCCAGACGTGACCTGCGATTTCCGTCAGGTGCATGTCGAGGTCATCGACGAAGGGCATGTTCGCGTGCAAGGCGCGCGCGGCCGTCCGCCGGGCACGCACTACAAGGCCAATGCCACCTGGCAGGATGGCTACCAGATCAGTCCGATGATGGCGATTCGCGGCATCGACGCGCCGGCCAAGGCCCACCGTACCGCCGAAGCGCTGCTTGCACGCACGCGCCGCATGATGGCCGAGCAGGGGTTCGGCGACTACAGCGCGACCATCGTCGAACTGCTTGGTTGCGAATCGCACTACGGTCCCCATGCACGGGAGATGCCCACGCGCGAAGTGGTATTGCGCATCGGCGCCCGGCACGCTCGGGCAAAGGCGTTGGCCATCCTGCAGCGCGAATGCGCTTCCGCCGGCACGTCGATGGCGGCCGGCACCCGTTCGTCGTTCTCGGGACGCGTAGATATCCAGCCGGTGGTCAAGGTCTTCTCGTTTCTTGTGCCGAAGGATGCGGTGCCAATGACGGTCGAACTCGATAACCGCCGCGTGGCCCTGAGCAGCGCGGCCGAAGTGGTCGCACCACAGGCCGCCGCGCCTGTGGCGCTAACCGACGCCCCAATCCCGGACGGCCCGCGCGTGACATGCCCGCTGGTGGCGCTGGCGTGCGCGCGCAGTGGTGACAAGGGCGATGACGAGAACATCGGCGTGATTGCACGCAAGCCCGAGTATCTGGCGTTGCTGCGCCAGCAACTGACGCCGAAGGCCGTCGGTCAGTACTTCGCGCATCTTGTGACGGGTGAGGTGGAATGTTTCGAGGTACCCGGGCTGAATGCGCTGAATTTCCTGATGCATGACGCGCTTGCCGGTGGCGGCGTGGCGAGCCTGCGATCCGACCCATTGGGCAAGAGCTTCGCGCAGATGCTGCTCGATTTTCCGCTCTTGGTGCCCATTGCCTGGGCAGAGGAAGTCGGACGACGCGGAATGAACGAGGCGGCTGGTGCCGCTATGTGACAACAGCGACAAGACCAGGAGGAGACAGTGGTGATGACAGCGCAGAAGGACTCCCGCCGTGCCGCAAGGCGGCGGCTCGTGCAGGCGGTAATACTCGCCAGTGGATGGATGCTCGCGGTGCCCGCCATGGCGCAGAGTGCCGGCACGCAGAATTGGCCGTCGCGGCCGGTACGCGTGGTGGTGCCATACCCGCCGGGTGGCGTGTCGGACGCGGTAACCCGCCTCGTCATGCAGAAACTGGCCGAACGTATCGGACAACCGGTTGTGGTGGAGAACCGCCCGGGCGCCAATGGCATGATCGGTTCAGACAACGTCGCCAAATCCGCGCCGGACGGCTATTCGCTGCTGGTTGTGGTGGCCGCGCACGCGATCAACCCGAGCCTGTACCAGAAGATGAGCTACGACCCGATCCGGGACCTGACTGGTGTCAGCGAGATTGGGCGTATTCCGCTACTGATGGTTTCGAGTGCGCAGTTGCCACCGAAGTCGGTAAAGGAACTGGTGTCGTGGGGCAAGGCGCATCCGAACCAGATGACTTTTGCCTCGAGCGGCAGTGGGTCAGGCGCGCATCTGGCTGGCGAGCTGTTTTCACAGGGCACGGGCATGACGATGACGCACGTGCCATACAAGGGCATCTCGCCTGCGCTGCCAGACCTTATCTCAGGGCAGGTGGCCGTGATCTTCGACTCTGTACAGACCATGATTCCGCTGGCGAAGGCAGGCAAGGTTCGCGCGCTGGCCATCACCAATCCGCGCCGCTGGCCGGCCGCACCCGATGTGCCCACCATGGCTGAAGCCGGCTATCCGAACATCATGCCCTCGAGCTGGATCGGTGTGCTGGCACCAGCAAAGACGCCAACCGCCATCGTTGACAGACTGTCCGCGGAACTCGACGCCGTGGTGCACGCGCCGGACGTCCAGGCCAAGCTGATCGACTATGGCATCGACCCGGTCGGCGGCAAGGCGGATCAGTTCCAGACGTTCATCAAGGAAGAAGCGGAGCGCTGGGCCAGCGTGGTGCAGAAGGCGGGGATAAAACTCGACTGATGCGGACTGATGCGATATGCCGGTAGCGCCGGCATATCCCGACCACAATGAAAAGCGGGCTGCCTTGCGCAGCCCGCGTCCATTCCATGGTCCGTTGCGTCAGATCACGCCTCTTTCCCGGAAGGCCTCCACGTCCGCTGCCGACATCCCCAATTCGCGCCGCAGCGCCGCTTCGGTGTGCTGGCCAAGTTGCGGTGGCGCGGTCATCGTGACCGGCGTGGCAGAGAAGCGCAGTGGGCTGCGCAGGGTCGGCGCCTCGACACCACTGCCGTGCGGCAGGCGTACCAGCAGTTCGCGGTGCCGGACTTGCGGATCATCGAAAACGTCGTCGATGCCGTTGATCGGGCCACATGGCACGCCTGCGCCTTCCAGGGCCTGGATCAGATCGCCAAGACGCCAGTTCAGCAGACGTTCGCCTAATGCTTCGCGCAGAACGGGGCGATTTCGCACGCGGTCCATGTTCTGCAGGAATCGCGGATCTTCGATCAACGACGCACACCCGATCACGCGACACAGCGCCGCGAACTGGCCGTTGTTACCGGCGGCGACGATAACGTGGCCGTCAAGGCAGGCAAACACCTCCGACGGCGATGCCACCGGATTGGAGTTGCCGGCGCGCTGCGGCACCTTCCCCGTCATGTGATAGCCCAGCGCGAGATGGCCGTTTGCAGCCACTGCGGCATCGATCATCGCGGCATCGATGAATTGCCCCTCACCGGTAGCCTGACGGTGATAGAGCGCCCCCATCAGCGCCACCGATGCGTACAGCCCGGTGAGGATATCCGTCAGTGGAATCGCGGTTCGCATCGGCGCCGCGCCAGGGGTGCCGTCGGGCTGCCCGCAGGTGCTCATCAGCCCCGCCATGCCTTGCAGGATGAAGTCGTAGGCCGGGCGGGGCGCGTAAGGGCCGTCCGGACCAAAGCCGGTCACGGAGCAATAGATGATGTCGGGACGCAGCGCACGGATGCTCTCGTAGTCGAGTCCGTACTTCTTCAGGCTGCCCGCCTTGTAGTTCTCCACGACGACATCGCACTGCGCTGCCAGTTGGCGTACCAGTTCGGCGCCTTCCGGCTGCGAAATGTCGACGGTGACCGATTGCTTGCCGCGGTTGCAGCAGAGGAAGAACGCGGAATCGTTTGTCACGTTGCCATCGCCGTCGGTCAGGAATGGACCCATTCGACGCGTGTCATCGCCATCACCGGGTTTCTCGATCTTGTAGACGGTGGCACCCATGTCCGCCAGATTCTGGGTAGCCCACGGCCCGGCCACGACACGGGTCAGGTCCAGTACCTTGATGCCCTGCAGGATTGCGCTCATGCGATGACGAAAGGCGAGTCGATCGAATCAGCATGATGTGGCGCGCAGCATTCACTAGCAATTCGTCAATGCCAAAGGCAGGGTTTCCGCCAATACGTTCGCGACGCCAGCCGCTCCGGATCGAGCGTTGAGCCCCCGGATCGGTTGATACGGCAAGACCGGTATGGGCGATAGCGCACACAGAGCCGAATCGTCGATCAGGTAGCCATAGCTCTGAAGGTCCTTGAGCTTGCGCGACATGGTCTGGACATCCAGCAGGATTGTGAGGACTTTCGAAATCGTTCTATGGCGTCCTCCGATGCCGTTGTGACGTAATACGTGGTGTATCAGTGTGGCTGACAGACACTCGATACCAGCGAGTTGGGTGCTTTACGGCAAGGACCTGTCCGCTCTACTGAGAACAGTCGTGCATAAAGCCGGTCATCAAGTTAATTTTTGCGGTAGCGGTCGCGTCGAATACATGGTGTCCACACATTTCTGGCAAGACCCGCGAGGATTGAATTGCTGCCACGCTTGCCGCTCATTGCCAGGAGGTCTGTCCTCTTCCTACCCCTGAGATATTCCAATTTATGAGTATGGAGAAGTCTTCGGCGGATAAGGGATGGAAGGACCGGCAGGATGACGTTGGGGAATTGAAGCGGTTGATGAACGATGGGCAAGACGAAGAAACCACGCAAGGCATATCGGTCGCGCGCAGCAGGCCCGCAGGGCGCTGTTCGGTTACAGCCATGGAGGCTGGATGCGGCCTTTGGGCCGCTTGAGAGTGTGCTGGACCAGATCGAGACCGGTGTGGCGCTGGAGTTGTCCGAGGAAGGCGAACTGATGTACCACGCCGCAGGCCGCGACATGCAATATCACTTGGTGGACAGCATCCGGGGATTCGCCGAAGCCTTTGACATTGCCCGCATGAGGGCGGCGGACTGTCCGTCCACGCAAGCGGTTCACCGGTTTGTCGACAAGGTCGACCGCGGTGAAGCGCTGACGTTGGAGGATATTCAGGCGTGCCGGCAGGAGGTCATGGCACTGCGCCACTACACGGGACAGCTATCAAGCGCGGCACTTGCGAGCATCGTGCGCACGGTGCTGCTGAAATTCTTGATGGACGAGCTATCCGACGCCAGTCCGACCGCAACGGGCGCAGGTCAGGGCAAGCAGACGCCGCCGGCTGGCGCGGAGATCGTGGGATGACAACCTCTACCGCCACCTTGGCAGGGCGGCCGCTACAACACATGCACCGAGGGCTTGGCCAGGGATACGTGGCCAACAAGCTTGCCAGACAGTTCAGAATACCGGCCGGTGCCATGACAGCCGCCCTGCGGAATCGCCAGACGCTACGCGAACTGGTGCGCACCCGATGAAGCCCAACCATCATATGGTTGGTGCGGAGTGGGATCTTGCCATGCATTTCGCACCCTGGTGGGCGGGATTCGGTGTGTTCCTGCTCGGCTGCTACGCGGTGTGGGAGTGGCGCACGGCCAAGCGGGATGAAGTGCCGGTGCGCGAAGCGAACGGGTGGCCGGCTATGCTGGCGCTTGTCGCCCTGGGATGCATCTGGGCCGGGCTGCTACTTGCATCAAGGGATGGGGAACTGCCCAAGCCGCAGGATCTTCCGATCCCGGACGCTTCGGCAACAAAGTCCACGGCATCCGATCCGTCGGTTGTTGCTCGTCAAGCGCCGCACCATCTGCGCAGGGTGACCCCACTGAACCACACAGGCTGCCGGGAGCGGTCGCGGCGAGTCGGCAACCAACCGCCGCACGACAGGCCGAGACAAAACACGCCATTTGCTTGATGCAAGGCAATTTTGATGCATCTGCGCCATTTTCACTTCGTAAGTTTCCATGAAAATCTACAACTTATTTCTATCGAAAAACCGGCGATCCATAGGGATGTGGCTCGCCGGCTCACAAAGGATTAACTTCGTCCAAGATCAATTTTCCAGCGAATATCACAGGTAAATTTCGAAATCTAGTGCTAGAAATAAATAATCAAAAGGAGAAGGGAGGATGAGAAAGTTAGTGCAGATTGCAGGTCTGGTTTCGAGTGCGACGTTTTTGGCAGCATGCGGTGGTGGTGACGGGGATGGCAGTACAACTCCTGAGGCTTCGACGCCCGTGACCAACCCTCAGCCGACAGCCTTCTCCTGCCCGGATAACTACAGGAAGATCAGCCTCGGCGCCAACTCGGTGCCCAATGCGAACCTGTCGCTCGTCACCGACGACAATATCGCTACGCTAACAGTCAAGACGCCGCAGACGGGCCTTAAGGACGTCACGATCTGCCTCGGCACTCCCAATCCGCTGCCAACGGGCGTCAAGGCCGACTATGCCTATGAGGTTAAAACCAATGGGGACTACGCACATCTCCTGAATCCGCAGCTCAAGGTGGCATTCACGCTGCCTTCGACGATGTACGCGAATCCGATTCTCGAAACCGTGCAGAGCACCGCGAATGGCGTTACCTATACCGTTGCGCGAAACGACGTCAGCACCGTTAACGGCACCAATGCAAGCATCACAGCGGATGTGCCAGCCGCTGGCTTGTACGTGGTGCGTCTGGTGCCGCTAAAGCCCTGATTCCATTGGGCCCCTGGAGTTGCCCGGGGGCCCCGGTCCCTGGTCACCATGCTGCCTGCGGGCATTGTCACGTAGCGAAATCGGGACCAACCAACTTCTGATGAGCCGTCTGCCCAGGAAGCGGTAGACGAGATCTGAGTGGTTCCAGTGAATCCGCACCAGGCCGAGAGGCGCGCGGCAAGGTGTTTGCGGTAGAGCGAAGCGCGCAGCAGATGGCGCTTGAACTCTAGGCGCTGGCGGATCAGTCCGAAACACGAGA
Organism: Cupriavidus sp. UBA2010; assembly: GCF_002335265.1. Classification (NCBI taxonomy): domain Bacteria; kingdom Pseudomonadati; phylum Pseudomonadota; class Betaproteobacteria; order Burkholderiales; family Burkholderiaceae; genus Cupriavidus; species Cupriavidus sp. UBA2010. The sequence goes on along the minus strand of NZ_DDCI01000024.1, from coordinate 256,051 downwards.
GAAGCGCCCGCGCACATTTCGGATCACGAAAGCCGCCTTCAAGGAAAAAAGCTTCAACTTTCGCAAGCCGTTGATTCAGGGCGGGAGTCATCATGCTGGAAATGATCAAAATCAAGCACGCGCTAATCGTAATAGCGCTGGCTGCTGCGGGAGCCGTAGGAGCGGAAAACTACCCATCCGCACCGATCACGCTGATCGTCCCTTTCGCCGCGGGCGGTCCGACAGACGTCATCGCCCGGGTCATCGCGAAGGGCATGCAGGACCAATTGCGGCAATCGGTGGTGATCGACAACAAGAGTGGAGCCGGTGGACGCACGGGCATCGGCATGCTGAAAAGGGCAAGGCCGGACGGCTATACCATTGGCATGGCGACGGCGAGCACTCAAGGCGTGGCGCCGAACGTCTATGCCAAGCTTGAATATGACCCCTTGAAGGATTTCAAGTCCGTGGGGCAGATCGTGATTGCGCCGGGTGTGTTGGTCGCCAGCAAGGGCTTGGTCCCGGATTGCAAGATGTCCACCTTCCTGTCCTTGCTCAGGACCTCCCCGAGAAAATACACCTACGGATCGGCAGGACAAGGCTCTCTGTCGCATCTCTCCGGTGAGCGCTTCCTCGCCGTCACCGGGCTTCACATGCTACATGTCCCTTATCGCGGACTGGGTCCGGCAATGAATGATCTCTACGGAGGGCAAATCGCCGCCGTTTTCGACAATGTCAGCACGGCAATGCCGCACATTCAAAGCGGAAAGCTGTGCGCTCTCGCGGTTCAAGCCAAGCAGCGGCTGAGCCCGTTACCGGACGTACCGACATACGGCGAACTCGGCCTTGCCGACCTGAACACCCCCACCTGGTATGGGATCCTGACCCCTCGCAATACGCCAGACCCCATCGTTTTCAAGCTGAATGCGGCGTTGAACGCCGCCCTGAAAACAAATGAAATCAAGGATGCTTTCGATCGGTTAGGCGTCCTGCCCAGCGCGACGTCGCCGGCCGAGTTCAACGACATCCAGAAACGAGAATTCGACATGTGGCGCGATATTGTCACCAAGACCAATATGAAGAAACTGGATGATTAACAAGGCAGTCACGAGAAGATATCGCTATCGAGCACGCTCTTAAGGTGAGATATGCCCAATAGGTTGGTTGGTGACGTCGAGCTCTATTATGAAGAAGCAGGTCGCGGTGAGCCGATCCTGTTTATCCACGAGATGGCAGGAAGTCATCGCAGTTGGGAACCCCAATTGCGACACTTCTCCAGAAGCTACCGATGTGTGGTGTACAGCGCGAGAGGCTATCCGCCGTCGGCGATCCCGGCCGGCCCCTCCTGCTACTCGCAGGAGATAGCGGCAGCCGACGCCGTAGGATTGCTCGATGCACTGGAAATCGAGCGAGCGCACTTTGTCGGCCTGTCCATGGGAAGCTTCACAACGCTGCAAGTTGGATTGACCTATCCGGAGCGTGCGGCGTCCCTCACGATTGTCGGCTGCGGATCAGGTTCGGACCCCGCAAGCTTTTCTGGCAACCAGGCGCGGTATCAAGCCATGGGCCAAGCGATTCTGGATGGAGGATTCCAGTCGTTCGTCGAATCCTACAGCTCAGGACCGTACCGCCAACCATTCCTTCACAAGGACCCCAGAGGCTGGCAAGAGTTCAGGGATCGGTTGGCCGAGCATTCCCCAGAGGGCACCGCGTACACATTGATGGGCGTACAGGGTCGCCGACCTTCTCTGTACAGCCTGGAGCGGGAGATTGCCAGCATCGCCGTACCTGCGCTTGTCATCGCGGGCGACGTTGACACGCCCTGTGTCGAGCCAAGCTTTTTCCTGGCTCGCAGGATGCGAAACGCAGGTGTGTCGATCTATCCCAGGACCGGCCATACGGTGAATCTTGAAGAACCCATGCGCTTCAATCTGGAACTCGATGCTTTTTTTGCGGCCGTCAGAAGCAACAGTTGGTAGCGCCACACGCGTTTAGCGAGCGCCGAGGGCGAGTCGATCGAACCAGCATGATGTGTCGCGCAACACTCACTAGCAATACATCACTGCCAGAGGCAGGGCTTCCGCCAATACGTTCTTGACGCCGCTCACGTATCGCATTCGAGACTGAAGCGCGACACCATCACCCCCTGCGAGGCGGCTGCCTCACCCGTCGGAACCGTAACAGATTCGTTACTGTCTATACCGGTATATGCAGACAGGGGACACGTCATGGATCCCATGCAGCCGGGGGCAGCGCCCCTACCCGAAGCAGAGGCACGGCGGCAGTTGCGTCGCGCCGTTATCGCAAGCACCGTGGGTACCACGATCGAGTGGTACGACTTTTTTCTCTACAGCACGGTAACCGGCCTGGTGTTCGCCAAGCTGTACTTTCCGGAATCCGATCCACTCGTTGGCACGCTGCAGGCGTTCTTGATCTACGCGGTCGGCTTTGTCGCGCGCCCGATCGGCGCGGCCATCTTCGGGCACTACGGTGACCGCATCGGCCGCAAGGCCACACTGGTGGCCACCTTGCTGCTGATGGGGCTGGCAACGTTCGCAGTGGCCTTCGTGCCGTCCTATGCGCAAATCGGGATCTGGGGCGCCGTGGCGCTGACGGTCCTGCGCTTCATCCAGGGGATTGGTGTGGGTGGGGAGTGGGGCGGATCGGTGTTGATGTCGATGGAATGGGCTCGCTCCAACTCGCACCGCGGCCTGGTCGCGTCATGGCCGCAGTTCGGGGTGCCAGCGGGACTGTTCCTGGCCAACCTGGCGGTATTGGGCATGAGCTGGCTGGCCGGCGATCAGTTCGCGACCTGGGGCTGGCGCGTGCCGTTCCTCCTGAGCATCGTGCTGGTCGGCATCGGGCTCTACATCCGGCTGAACATTCTGGAGACACCGGTCTTCGCGCGGTTGCTGGCCGAGCATCGGATCGAGAAAACGCCGATGCTGGAAGTGATCCGGCGCCAGCCGAAGGACATCCTGTTGTCGGCCCTGGTGCGCATGGCCGAACAGGCGCCGTTCTACATCTTCACGGCCTTCGTGTTCACCTATGGCGTGATGACGCTGGGCATGTCGCGGGATCTGCTCCTGCTGGCTGTGCTCGCGGCATCGGTGCTCGAGTTCTTCACCATTCCGTACTTTGGACATCTGTCCGACGTGCTGGGCCGGCGCCGCATGTACATCGCGGGCGCGATCGCAGTCGGCGTGTTCGGCTTCCTGTATTTCGCGATGGTCGACACTCGCAACCCGATGTGGGTGTTCATCGCCATCGTGCTGTCGCTTGTCCCGCACGCGATGATGTATGGCCCTCAGGCGGCATTGATCGCGGAGACGTTTACAGGACGCCTGCGCTATAGCGGCGCCTCGATGGGCTATCAGCTAGCCTCCGTGATCGCGGGCGGCCCGGCCCCACTGATTGCCACGGCGCTGTTCGCCCACTATCACACCGGGTATGCCATTGCGGTGTATGTGCTGGTGTGCGCAGCGCTCAGCGTGTTCGCGGCCGTGAAGCTGCGCGACTATACGAACAAGGATATTTCTCGGGAGTATGACGACGCGGATGTCGCGCATGTCACGCACGCGGTATGACGGACGGGTAATCCGACCGGGGGACCGAACGACAATCGAGAAGAGGAAAGAAGAGGAAAGACGAGGAAAGAGGGAAGGGAAAAAGACCGGACCTGCCTGCTTTGGGCTGACTGGAAAGTGTCGAACAGATGTCGAACGTATGGCAGGTCCGGCGAGAAACAGTGAAACGTGCGCCGCAGCGAGTGCGGCGCGGGTCAGGATCGACCCGATGTCGGCTGCTGTGATGCACCCCTGCCCAGAGCGCGCAGGGGAAGGTCGGCCAGCACCTCGATGCGCTGGACTTCGGTCATGCTCTCCCAAAGACCGATCTCGACCGTGGTTCTACGGCAACCCTGGCAGTACTTGCCTGCCAGGTCCATGCGACAGATGTTGATACAGGGATTCGCGGCAGGCATGGTACGTCTCAGGCAGCCTTGCGCAGCGGCACGGCGGCGCGCACGCCGGCGATCCGTTCGTTGAACTTCGACAGGCGCCTGGAGCCCTTGCCGTCGAGTCCGCGCACGTGCAAGTTCAGCACCGTGGCGCCAGCGTTGTAGCAGTCGACGGCCTTCTGGATCTGTTCCTCCATCGTCACCGGGATGTCTTCCGGGAAGTCTTCCGGCATCCACTCGGGGCCATACGGCGCCACCGTGATAACAACCTTGTCCATGTTCTCAGGGTGCAGGGAGTCATCGAGGAACTGCATGCTGTGTCTCCTGTTGTTCGAATGCGTGTTTCGGTGGCGGAAGTATCGGCGAATGGCATTGAAATATTTGACGACCAGGGACACACGATTTACATTTCGGGACACTCAGGGAAAACACGATGTCCTACTTTCTTCGCAGTGCCAGCCTGACCAATTACATGGAAGTTGCGCGCGCCGTAGGGCTCGATCCGCACCAGATGCTGCGCGCCGCGAAGATCAACCGGGATGTGCTGCTGGACCCGGATATCCGCATCCCCGCAGCATCGGTGGCGCGTTTGCTCGAAGCGTCGGCGCGCGACGGGCACGCGGAGGATTTCGGGCTGCGACTAGCGGAACTGAGGCAGTTCTCGAACCTGGGGCCACTTGCCTTCGTGGTCCGCGAAGAACCCACGCTGCGCCGCGCGCTGGAGTCGATGGTGCGCTACATGGGCCTGCAGAACGAGTCCCTGGCAATGCGCGTGGAGGAGATGGATGGCCTGGTGGTGATCCGCCTGCAGATCCTCAGCGACCAACCCGCAGGCTCGATGCGGCAGGCCACTCAACTGGCCGCCGGGGTGATGTTCCGGATGCTCAGCATGTTTCTCGGGCCCGCGTGGCGCCCGCGCAGCATCTGCTTTTCGCACGCGCCGCCCGAAAGCCAGACCACATACCTGCGCGTGTTCGGGATGCCCGCGCTGTTCAATCAGGATTTCGACGGAATCGTCTGCGTGGCCTCCGATCTGGAAGCGCCGCTGCCGTCCTATGACCCGGTGATGGCGCAGCAGGTCAAACGCTACCTGGGCACGCTGCTGGCGCAATCGAATACCACCATGGCGGACAAGGTGCGCAAGCTCGTCTACGCATTGCTGCCAAGCGGCATGTGTTCGATCGACCGGGTGGCTCAGCACCTTGGCGTGGACCGGCGCACCATCCACCGCCGACTGGCGCAGGATGGCACCACTTATTCGCAGATCCTGAACGAGGCACGCGCAGGGCTGGCCACGAGCTACATCGAGAACCGCTCACGCCCGCTGTCCGAAGTTGCAACGCTGCTCGGCTTTTCGTCGCTGAGCGCGTTCTCGCGCTGGTTTGGCAACCAGTTCGGCTGCAGCGTTTCGAAGTGGCGCACAACGCGAATGGGCGAACAGGTCGAGGAAAACTGATCGCCCAGCAAAAAGCGGCCACACGGACGGAGGCCCGTGCGGCCAAGGGCGAATTTCGAATCGGACCAGGCGAGGGGAACGGGTAAAACTCGCCTGGCCGACTCACGCCAGTACAACCAAACGGTATCGCGTCAGAACTTGTGGCGAAGGCCCAGGCTCACACCCACCATGCTGCTCTGGCCGGTGCCGAGAATGTAGCTGTTGCCGGTGGCGCCGGTCGTGGCCAGCTGGTTCGTGTTCGCGGCGTCCAGCGTCAAGCCGGCATTCTTGGCGTATGCGGCGCTCAGGTACACGTCGGTGCGCTTCGAGAAGCTGTAGTCCGCCACGAAGGCGATCTGCCACGGATTCGGCGCGTGGGTGTTGTTGAAGTAGTCGCGCTTGAGGTTGTCGTAGTCATACTCCAGCGTCAGGCCCACAGCAGGCGTCACCTGGTAGTTCGCGCCGATCCAGTAGTAGTCGTCGCGCTGAAGCTGGGCGCCGGTACCGTTGTTATCGACCTTGCCCCAACGGTAGCCAGCCATGATCTTGGCGACCTGGCCGATGGCGTAGCTGCCGGCCACCGAAGCCTTCTTCAGCGTGGCAGTGGTGCCCTGGTAGACGCCGGCGGCGTTGTTGACCGACGGGTTCCACTGGTCATAGGCAATCGCTGCGCCGAACGGGCCAGCCGAGTACGTGAATGCGCCGCCGAAGGCGCTGTCGCGGCGGAATGCGCCCGGGACTTCACCGTTGCCACCGAAGGCGCTTGCACCACCCTGGATCGCCAGGTTCGGCACACCAGCACCGAACGAGAAGTGGGCCAACGCGGTCACCGGACCGAACACGCCCGTGTAGGCAATGGTGTTGTCTTCACGGAAGTTGTTGCCGGCCATGAATGCCGCCGGTTCATACTGCGTGGCATACGCCGTCGGCATGAAGTTGGCCATCGCCACGAACAGCGAGGTGTACTGGCGACCCAGCGTGATCTGACCGTAGGTGTTGTGCGAAATACCGACGAAGGCCTGACGACCGAACAGACGGTTGCTCTGCTGCATCGTGCCGTTATCGACGGAAATGCCGCTTTCCAGCACGAAGATGCTCTTCAGGCCGCCGCCGAGATCCTCGGTGCCACGAAGACCCCAACGCGAACCAGACAGGCCGCCGGAGTTCACGCGGAACACGTTGTTGCCGGCACCCGGGTTCGCGGTAAAGCCCGCAGCCGAGTACGGCGCCACATGGTTAGCGAATTCCAGGCTGGTGTCGAGCACGCCGTAGAGCGTAACGGCAGACTGCGCGTAAGCGCTGCCGGTACAGGCGAGCAGTGCGGCCAAGGCCATGCCCTTGAGCTTCATAGGTCAATCTCCTCTCTTTTTTCTCGATTGCTATTTGGGGGGTTCCCGTCGGAAATGGTTACTGCGGTTACTTCACTGGACAAAACAAAAAACGGTACGCCTCGGGCACGGTCAGGCGCGACGCATCAGGCGCTCCACGAGCGTCATCGCGTACGGCCATTCGCCGTAGCCCGCGGCGGGATTCAGATGGCCGACCTCGCCGAGATCAACCAGTTTGCTGCCCCAGTCGCGTGCCATCTGCTCCACGCGATCGAAGCGCGCCAGCGGATCGTTGCGGCTGGCGCCAACGATGCTGGGGAAGGGCAGGGGGCGACGCGGAATCGGCAGCCAGCCGTGCTCGTCGAGCGTGGCGTGTGTGGGGTAGCCGGCGGGCATCGGGTTCTCGAGGTCGGCCGGCGCGGCGAGCAGCGCGGCGCGGATCTTGCGGTGATGCTGGGCCGCCCAGTGGACGGTGATCATCACGCCGGCGCTATGCGCGACGAGGACCACGGGGCCATCGATCTCGGCCAGGGCTTCGTCCAGCGCGGCCACACGTGCCGCGCGGCTCAGCTTGTCATGCTCGAGCGGCTGTACCGATCGGGAGTTGGGAATCTGCGCCTGAAGCAGTGTCTGCCAATGCTCGGGCACGTGGTCGCGCAAGCCGGGAACGAACAGTACGGTGGTGTCAGCCAGAAAGTCCATTGCGAAAATCGGTAAGTGGTGTTGGGGTCAGCTATTGCCGGCGGCGGCACGCATACGCTCCAGGCGGTGTACGTCCGCGCTGTAGGTGCGACGCCCGATAACGAAGCAGACGGCGGCCAGCAAGCCAACCAGCGGCAGGAACTGCAGCGCGCCGCGCAGACCGATGTGATCGGCGATCAGGCCGGTGAAGAACGGACCCGGCGCGAGCCCAAGCAGGTTGTTGACCAGCGTGAGCGTGGCAAACGCGGAGCCATGAATCGCCGGCGAGGTCAGGTTGGCCACCGCGGCGCTGGCGGGGCCGGCCGTGCCGCCTGCCAGCAGCATCCCGGCGCCGATCAGCACGAGCTGGGCCGTGCCCGGCGGCAACTGGAAGGCTGCGCCCAGCAGCACGCAGCACAGCACGCTGTATGCGATGGCCACGATCCACTTGCGGGTCGGGATATGGCGGGAAATCCAGTCGGTAAAGGCCCCGCACATGATCATGCCGGCGCCACCAATCAGCACGAAAGCGGCGGCAGTCAGGCCGGCTTGTGCGCCGCTCATGCCGTAGTAGCGGCCGAAGTAGCTCGGCAGCCAGGCCAGCATCGAAGCCATGACGAACAATTGCAGCGCGCTGCCCACATAGGCGCAGAGAATCGAGCGGGTGGAGAACAGCGCGGAGACCAGCGGGCGAAGCTCCAGCTTGGCCTGCTTCTGGCTGGCGGAGACGTCCTCGCCAAGTTCCTGGCGGCGGGCCAGCAGGCCCTTTTCCGTAATCAGCAGGCGGTACAGGGCCACCAGGATCAGGCCGAAGATCGCCATGCCGGCGAAAGCAACGCGCCATCCGAAGTGGGCGGAAATCACACCGCCCAGCCCCATGCCCAGCACCGAGCCGAAAGCGCCACCGGCGATGAAGGCCGCGCTGAGGCTGGCACGCAGGTGCCGGGGGAATACCGAGACCACCACGGCGATGCCGACGCTGCCGTAGGCGGCCTCGCCAATACCAACGCAAAGCCGTGCGATGAACATCTCGCCGAAGGAGTTGGCCAGCGCGCAACCGAGCGTGGCCAGGCTCCAAAGCGCCGCCATCAGCGTCAGGCTGCGCACGCGGCCCCAACGGTCCGCCAGGATCGACAGCGGGAAGGTCAGCACCCCCACCATCAACGCAACGACGCCGCCCAGGGCGCCCAATTCGGTGTCGCTAAGTCCCCACTCGAGCTTGAGCATCGGGAACAGGGCATTCAAGACCTGCCGGGACATGTAGTCCGAGAGGAGCAACCCAAAGCTCAGTGCGAAGACCAGCCACGGGTAGTATCGCGACAGCCTGGCCTTGGCAGGCGCGCCTGCCATTGGCGCAAGGGTGGAACGGTATCCGTGCATGTCTGCCTCCTATATGACCCGTGACATCGTGATGACAGCATCGGGTCGTGACCGGCGAAGTATCTAGGATTGGCAGCCCACGGTTTGATCATTCGGGACAACGTTTTTGCATCTTGGGACAGTCGGGGAAAACGAGAGGATGCACGGAAGATGTGCTGTGACGCTTGCTTCATTGCAGAAGTCAACGCTCAGCCGTTGACCTGTCACAAGCTGGGGGCGGTATTGAGGATTGATTCCGGACAGACATGACGCGCAGAATTGTTATGTTGGAGCAAAAGAGGACAAAAATGCATTTGACATCCCCACATACCCTCTCACTGACCTTTCAGCCCAAATATTCATTGGCCATGCGCGCGTTGCACTGGCTGGTGTTCTTGGGCGCCGTGGTCGCGGTTGCGGCGGTGGAATTTCGCGACGTGTTCCCGAAGGGCAGCACCGAGCGGGCCGCGATGATGGCGATTCATGAGTCCGCGGGCATCACGATATTGGTGTTGATGCTGTTGCGTCTGCTGGTGCGAGTGAGCCAACCGCTCCCTCCGCCACCGGCCGGGGACCCACGATGGATGGACCGCGCAGCAAGCGCCATGCATTTCGTGCTGTATGTGCTGATGCTGGCCATGCCGGTGCTCGGCATGTTGGCGGTGGCATGGAAGGGCAGGACCATCCCGGTCTACGGCTTCCAGCTGGCGCTGCCGCTTGCGATCAACGAGCCGTACTCAAAGCTCGCGAAGGAGATTCACGAAACTGGCGCCACGTTCGTGTACATCTTCGTCGGCCTGCACGCCGCAGCCGCCTTGTGGCATCAGTTCGTCCTGAAGGACCGGCTACTTCGCCGGATGATCTAGGCTGGCCACCGTCTGCTGCGACCACCCGCCGCCCAGCGCCTTGTAAAGGCCTGCGCGGCTGGTGAGTCTGGCCAGTTCGATCGTCACCATCTTCTTCTGCGCGTCGTAGAGTTGCCGCTGCGCATCAAACACGGGGAAGTAGTCATCCACCCCGTTCTTGAAGCGGATTTCCGCCAGCCGCTTGGTTTCGGAAACTTCCTTTGTCAGCGCTTCCTGCGCCACGGTCTGCCGGTCGTAGGTGCCGCGCGCGGCCAGGCCGTCGGCAACTTCCCGGAACGCACCCTGAATCGTTTTCTCGTAAGCCGCCACGTTGATGTCCTTCTGCACCGTGGCGATATCGAGTCGTGCCTGGTTGGCCCCGGCGTTAAAGATCGGCAGGGTGATCTGCGGCGCGAACGCCCAGGCCATGCCGCCCGTGAACAGCGAGGCGAGCGCCGTGCTGGCCACGCCCACGGTGGCCGTCAGCGAAATCTGCGGGAAGAAGGCCGCCCGCGCCGCGCCAATGTTGGCATTGGCCCCCTTGAGCTGGTGCTCGGCCGCCATGATGTCCGGCCGTTGCTCCATCAGTGTCGATGGCACCCCGGCGGGCAACTCTGCCACATACGAACTATTCGCAAACGGTTGCGGGGGCGGCAGATCCGCCGGTAGCTGGCCGCCGATCAACAGCGCCAGCGCATTCTCGTCCTGCGCCACCTGTCGCGTGAACTGCTCCACATCCACCTGCGCGGTCTGCACCTGGGTCTGCCCGCGATGCATGTCGATCTCCGCCATGCCGCCGGCGCTCTTGCTGCGGCTGATCATCAGTGCGGCATCCTGCTGGACCTTGAGCGTTTCTTTCGACAGCCTGAGCAGTTCCTGGTCGGCCTGCCATGTCAGGTAAGCGCTGGCCACTTCCGCCACCAGACTGATCTGCGCGCTGCGCCGCACCTCTTCGATCGCCAGATATTGCTCCAGCGCCTCGTGCTTGAGGCTGCGCACCCGCCCGAACACATCGAGCTCGAATGCACTGAAGCCTACGCCCGCGGTCCATGAATTGATCACGGCGTCTTGTCCGGGCGCGCGCAGATCGTTGTTCAGCCGGGTACTGGCAAAGCCTGCATTGGCGTTGATCGCTGGAAACTGCGCGGCACGCTGGATCCGGTACTGCGCGCGCGCCTGATCGATCGAAAGCGTCGCGATACGCAGGTCACGGTTGTTCGCCAACGCCAGCCCGATCAGCGTGCGCAAGCGTGGGTCGGTAAAGAAGTCCTCCCAGCCAAGGCTCGCGGCGGGCGTGGCCTGTTCCGGCTGCGCCTGGCCCGTGGGCCCCGTGTTGGCGCTTTCATAGGCAGGGCCAGTCGGGTAGGCCTGCGGTACCGGCGACTCCGGGCGCTGGTAGGTGGGTTCCAGCGAGCAGGCAGCAAGCGCCAGCGGCACGAGGAGGGCAGGGGTCCAGCGCGGCGGGCGAATCAGGGAGGTTGGCTTTCTTTTCATGGTTCATCCGGTAAATGCGCGACGCAGCAATTGCACGATGGCCACACGCGGGCGGCCGCGGTGCGCGATGTTGTGAGCCGGTTCGCCGAACAGCATCCGGATCAGCCGATGGCGTCCCGCCATGTCCGGAAACAGTTCGATGCCTAACAGATGGCCCTGCGTGCGCGCCACGCGGCAGGTCACCCAGCCCAGTTCGGAGAGCCAGACCGCTCCCGTGGCGCCAGCTTCCACCCGACCAGCGGCATCGCTGATCAGGCCGATGCCGTTGCACGACATGTCCTGCGTGACGCCATCGAATTCACGTGGCAAGCCGTCGCTGCCGTAAATGCAAAGGCGGGCACGCTCGCGGTGTGGAAAGCGCTCTTCCTTGCGCGGCCGGGGCAGTTCGAAACAGACCAGCAACGAGGCCAGGTACAGGATCATCGAGATCACGGTCCAACCGATGTTGAAGACCACACCGCTGGCCGTGCCGTCGGCGGCCACGGCGCGCCCAAGGCCCATGGCGGCCAGAACGAACAGCGCGCCATAGAACGCGGCGAACTTGCCGTGGACGACCAGCTTTGACCGGTCCAGCCCCTTGTTCGTGACCTTGAACGGCCTGCCGAACGGCTTGAAGATGGCACTGACCAGTGTTGCGGAAACCGCCATGGCTGCCACGATCTGCGTGACCTCGGTAAAGATCGGCATCGCCCGCGCGCCTGTGATCCAGATGCTGTAGGCCCAGTAGAGCAGTAGCGCCGGCACGCCGAACGCGAGGAACTGCATTGGCTCGCCGTACAGCGTCGGCACATTGAAATACCAGTACAGCAGCGGCCCGGCCAGCAGCATCAGCGTGAACGGGCGGCTCAACCAGTGCAGCAGCCCGTGCACATAGTGCAGGCGTTCGCGCAACGTATAGCCGGGTCCGCGCAGCGGCCCGTCGGCGGTGAGCGCCACCTGGATCGTGCCCAGTCCCCAGCGACTGCGCTGGCTGATGTATTCAGGCAGGCCCTCCGCCGACAGGCCCACGCTCAGGCGCTCATTGAGCCAGCGCGTGATATAGCCATGCGGCATCAGCTTGTAGGTCAGGTGAATATCTTCCGTCACGGTGCCGATCGGGAAGCCACCGATCCGGTCCAGCGCCTCGCGGCGTACGACAAACGATGTGCCGATGCAGAACGCGGTACCCCAGGCGTCCTTCGACGGCTGCATGACATCGAAGAATGCGCGCTGCTCGTCCACCCAGCACTCCGTGGAGCGAAGATTGTATTGGATCGGGTCGGCGTTGTAGTAGAACTGGGGCGTCTGCACCACGCCGACCTGTGGATCGTCGAACAGCCCGACGATGCGTAGGAGGATGTTCCGGTTGGGTGCGAAATCGGCGTCGAGCACCATGATGAATGGCGCGCCGCCATCGAGTTCCGCGCTGTGCCGCAGGCCGTTGTTCAGGTTACCGGCCTTGGCGTGGGCGTTATCTGGCCGGGTCACGTAGCGTACCCCGACCTGATCGCAAAACTCGCGCAGCCAGTCGCGACGGGTGTCATCGAGCACCCAGACGCGGAAGTTCGGATAGTCGATGTCCAGCGCGGCAACGATGGTCTTCTCGAGCACGTCGAGGCCTTCGTTGTACGTGGCGATAAAAATGTCCACCGGCGGCGCTTCCCGCCCGCGTCGCAACGCGGCCTCGCCGGCGTCAGCCTCGGCGCTGTGATCGGACGTGCGGGTCATGATGACGATCGAGATCAGCGTGTACGCGATGGTCAGGCTCTCGAAGCCGAAGAACGCATGCGCCCACACGCTCGGGAAGTCCATGCGCCATTCCGGCAAGGTGTCGGTGAACCGCCATACGTAATAGACCAGCAGCAGCACGCCGGCCGCGGCGCCGAAAAGCCAGCGATCCAGGGTGCGTTGCCGGTCGCCGCGCAGGCAGAGCAGGGCGATCAGGAATGCGCCGGCATTGATCTGCATGAGCATACGGCCATCGAGATACTCGGCAAACATCGTTACTCCTATCGTCACTCGTTGGGTGCGTTGGCGAGACCATTGCCCGGGCCACTGACGGACGCCGTCGTGGCTGCGCAGTTCGCACGGCATCCCCCCGGCTGGAACGGATTCCAGCCCGTGGCGGCCAGTACGGCCCAGGCCGTGGCGCCAAGGTGGGGCAGGTGGAAGTAGTAAAAGTCCTCGGTCTTCGAATCGGGGCCGATCGACAGCCCCGTTTGAATCCGTTTCTCGGGCGTGGCGAAGAGCATTCCGTCCGGCGCGCGCTGCGACAACAACAGCGGCCAGAGCGGACCCGCGACATCGGCATGGTTGGTGGCCAGCAGCACCAGCGCGGCCTGGCCGGTGCCTTCCGTCCAGACGCCATCGGGATCGGCCTTGAAGCCGAATCCGCCATTGACGGCATGCCGGGTGCGTGCCCAGTCCAGCGAGCGCTGCCAGGTGCCGGCGGCATCCGGGATGGCAATCAACGGCCACAGCGATGCATCGAGCGCCGAGGGCCCACCGTTCAGCGTCCGGCCGTCATCGCGGGTGCCGATCGCGAAACGCCCCTCGCGCGACTGCCACATGCTCTCGACGAAGTGCCGCGCCCGCTCCGCGCCCGTGTTCCAGCGCGGATCATTGCTGTATCTGGCCAGCCAGCGGAACGCGGCATAGGCATCGACGTTGTGCTCGGTGGACTTCCACCCCTGGCGCTCGGGATTCGGCTCGTGTCCGAAGTACCCGCCGATGTACGCGCCGGGACGGTCCGCGTTGAAAGTGTCCTTGTCGACCCATCCCATCAGCGCCTTGGCCCCGTCGAGATAGGCGGGCGCGCGAGTGGCTTCATACGTGGCCAGCAGAAGCAGGGCGGCCCAGACGACATTGCCGGTGGCGGTGCCCACCTGGTAGCGGTCCTCGAACCAGCGCTTGCTGGCGTCGTCCCACCAGCCCGGCAATGGCACAGGCCCGTTAGGTATCGCACCCGCCCGGTAGGCATTGCGCAGACGGCCGTCATGGTAGTGGCGGTCGCGGCTCATCCCCGCCAGCACGCCATCGGCAATACGCCGCGCCGCATCGCGCTGGCCGCAGGCGATCAGTGCGATACCGGCCAGCGCGTTGTCATAGACGAAAGCCGATTGACGCAGCGGCGCCGGCAACGGCTCGCCACCGGGCGCGGGCTCGTAGCTGGCCAGCCATATCGGGCCTGAGCCCGGAACGGCCGCCACGCGCTGCGCCAGCGTCTGGCAACCGCTATCGCGCAGTTGCGCGCGGGCGTCGGCTGACGATGCCGCAAAGGTGGGCGACGCGGCCAGAATGCATGATGCGGCGAGGCAAGTAGCCAGCCGGATGCCCCCGGCTGCCAACCCCTTTGACGTATGACGCTGCACGGTTGTCTCCTTCCTGCGGGCGTTGCGTGAGTGGCTTCGCGCCTGCTCGATCAAACCGGATAGGCTCTGGTCAGATCAGGCGGGTGAACCACGGGCGATCGAGGCTGACCTTGGCCCAATGGCCAAGCGCGCACCGATCGGTACTGCCACTGCCGCGGTTGCGCAGATCAGGGAGCGGCTTGTTGAGCTTCGCGATCAGGTAAATCTCGTTTTTCTCGATTGGCGGGAAGGGAACGAAGTAGCGCGCCTGATCGCCTTCCGGGGCACGCGGCATGATCTCTGCAACGGTGCCCGGCTGCGGCGTGGGAACACCATCGACCAGCACGGTCAGCTTCGCGCCTGGCAGCAGATCTTTGCTGAGGCTGCGCGGGAACACGGCCACGACGTTGGGCTGGCTGCAGTTGGTGGTGCGCATCAGTGTGGCGCCGGCGGCAACCCGCGTGCCCGGTGGCGTCAGCACATCCTCGACGATGCCACTCGCATACGCCTTGATATCGAGATTGGATACCCGGTCGAGGCGTTCCTGCTCCGCCGTCACGAGCTTGTCGACCTCGGTGCCGTACTGCTCCAGTTGCGTGATCTCGGCCTGCGTCTGCGTGATCTCCGCCTTCAGCTCATCCTGCTTCTGCGACAGCGCGCCCAACGCGCCGTCCGCGCTCGAACTGAACACCTTGCTACGCGCGGCTTCGCTGCTGTTGCGCGCGCTGTCGAGCTCCGCCTGGATGGCATCGCGCGAACCGGCCAGCACGGTCAGCTGGTTCCGGGACGCATCGGTATAGGCCTGGCTGACCGCGCCCGCCCATTGCATAGCCTGATTGCGATTGACCACGTCCTCCTGCGCGTCGATCTGCTGCTTCGCTACCGCCAGCCGGGCCTCGATGCCACGCACGCGCGAGGCGTGCTCGCGATCCGCCGACGCCTGGTAGCGCTTGATATCGCCACCCGTCGACGCCATGCGCGTCTGGTCCGCCTCGAGCTTCACCTTCGCGGCCTCCAGGCGCTTCTGGTTATCGAGTTGCTTCCCGGTCAGTTCCACCAGCAGCGCGCGGTCCATATTCGGGTTCTGCAACGCCATCAGTGGATCGCCCGCATTGAAGCTGCCGCCTACCGTCACGACTTGCTTGGTGACCACGCCTTCCACCGGCGTGGTTACGAGGGTGACAGGACTATTTACGATCGCGCGCTCGGACGACCGCGTGAAGATGTACGGGAACATCACCGACAGGACCACCCAGATGATGAACACCACCATCCCATAGCTGGCCAACCGAGGTACCACCCGCCATAAGGGCAGGCCTGGCACGCCCGCGCGCCGTTGCATCAGCGAGTCGTGGTGCGGTGGGTGTTGAGACGGTTTGACCCGTGCGGGTACCGAGTCCTTCTGGTCAACTTTCTTATCCATGCCGCCTCCGGATAAAAGGTGGGCCACCCGAGATAGCCAAAGCCATCGCGGTCAGCAATAGGCAACAAGCTGCCGCCACGCGAGCGAATCCCCACCCGCGCAGTGCGCAGTGCTTCGTCCCCCAGATTGTTTGTTATGCGCCGTTGCCCCGGGCCGTCACAACGCCGCCGGAACAGGCTTCTGGATCGATACCGCCGACCCGATGAATTCACGCGCCCCGATTGCCGATATGATTGTGGGCACGTGTAGATAGAGTGAGGCGCAAGCGCCAGAGAAACTCAGGACACAACATCACTTGATTGATGCGATGCAGCGCAGGAGCGTTTCAAAG
This sequence comes from Cupriavidus sp. UBA2010, assembly GCF_002335265.1. Lineage (NCBI taxonomy): Bacteria > Pseudomonadati > Pseudomonadota > Betaproteobacteria > Burkholderiales > Burkholderiaceae > Cupriavidus > Cupriavidus sp. UBA2010. The sequence continues at coordinate 239,889 of NZ_DDCI01000024.1, read as the reverse complement.
TTAGACAAGTTGAGCCCTGCGTGCTGTAAGAATGTGTAAGGCCTGCATTTCAAGTCGCTTACAACGCGGCAAGTTCAGCGCTTGGCATTACACTTGCGCTGCGACACTCGAGAACGATAAGGAGCTTTGAATGACAGCGATCGTACTGGCGATGGATGGGTCCACCTACAGCCGACATGCGGCAACATGGCTCGCATCGACGACATGCCTGGCCCAGCCCCTGATCGTGCATGTGGTGCACGTGTCGCCGATACTCGGACGCACCGGATTCAGCGCCGTTGACTTTGAAACCGAGAATCGTGAAGAAGCACGTGTGGTGTTCGAATCGGCCAGAGGTCTGCTGGAAGGGCGAGTGAGCGAATTGCACGAGCACTGGCTGCGCGGCAACGCATCGGAGGAGATCCTTCGGTTCTCCACCGAGAACGCCGTGGACCTGATCATTGTGGGCGCCAAGGGCATTGGCGCGCTCCGGTCCTCGATCATCGGCTCTGTGGTATCGAAGATCGCGGCGCAGTCCACGGTGCCTGCGCTTATCGTCAATCCGACCGACCAGGAAGGCTAGGGCGGTTCCTCCCATCCTGCCAGATGTGCCTGCATGGGCCTGCATGGGCCTGGTGGCGCTATCGGAATGAGGCGAGGCGGCTCTTTCTGGCCAGGGTGACGCAGAAAGTACGAGTGGACGGACCAAGGCCGCCCAACGACGCCAGAAGCATTTTGATAGTGCCTGTTACAGATTGGCGCGCGTCGCCTATCCTGATGAGACTGCAAGGAGACGCATCATGTGCCGCTGGCTGGCTTACTCAGGCAATCCCATCCAACTGGAAACGGTGCTGTTCCGGGCCCAGCACTCGTTGATCGATCAAAGCCTGCATTCGCGGCTGGGCCACACCACGACCAACGGCGACGGCTTCGGCATGGGGTGGTATGCCAAGCATTCCGAGGAACCGTTCCGGTACCGTTGCATCCACCCGGCCTGGAACGACATCAACCTGCGCGAGGCGGCGCGCGCCATCCGGGCTGCGAAGTTCGTCGCGCACATCCGCGCGGCAACCGACACCCCGGCCCAGGAAACCAACTGTCATCCGTTCCGCTACGGTAAATGGCTATTTGCCCACAACGGGCTGATCCGCCAGTACCCGGAGGTCCGGCGCGAACTGATGCTTTCGATCGCGCCCGAACTGTTTCGCTGGATCGAAGGCTCCACGGACTCGGAGGTCATGTTCTATCTGGCGCTGACTTTCGGGCTGGAGCAGGACCCACGCGAAGCAATGGAAAGGACGGTGGGACTGGTGGAACATGTGGGGCGGCGCCATGGCGTCGAGTTTCCCGTGAACATGACCATTTGCGCGACCGACGGCGATCAGATCGTGGCGGTGCGGTATTCCAGCGAAGGGGACTCGCGCTCGCTGTTCCATAGCAATTCGTTTCGACACCTACGTGAGCTATATCCGGAGAATCCACGTATTGCCGCAGTGGGCGACGACGCCGTGCTGATCCTGTCCGAGCCTCTGGTGGATCTGCCTGGCGCCTGGGCGGAAATCCCGGAAGCCACGTTCATGCAAGCCAGACAGGGGACGGTCGATTACTACCCGTTCATCCCGACGTATTCGGAGCCTTGATGGATCGCCATGGCATGAAGCATGGATTCTCAGGCTTGGATCGAACAGGAAACACGGCCGCCGCGCCGTACTGTCCAAGCGCTCGGATCACAATGTTCGAGCGCAGTATCGCGATCACGACGCAGGATCTTGTGTCCGGGGCTGTGAGGCGCCCGGCAATCAGCGTGCTGCTCTCGCTGGATGACACGCCATTCTCCATTTCAATCAACGATGTGCCGGCGCCCAAAGCGCGGGCTTTTATCGTGCGAGAGCTTGCGCCGCGCGCCATCCAGGCCTTGAACTGCCAGCTTCTGAGCCTCAGTCTCGATCCCGGGCATCCGCTTTTCCTGTCGACACGCAAGGCATTGGGAGACAAGGAGTTCCTTGCGCTTCCAGACGGACCGCTGCGGGCCTGCCGCGATCCACTGCGCGAAGAACTGCTTGGCACCGTGCCTCGCCAGCCGGACGACCGGCTCATCGAAGCACTGTTGTCTTCGGCACCGGATTTCTCCCCCCATTTGCGGGAGAAATCGGCTTCGCGCCGCGAGGACCTGCTCGCGGAATTCGAATCGCTATGGACTGAGCCGCATCTCGCGAGCAAGCTGGCCACAGCGATGGACCTTTCGGTGAGCCGCCTGTCCCATCTATTCGTGGAGGAGGTCGGCGTACCGCTTCGGACCTATACCCTCTGGCGGAAGTACCGACACGCATGCGCAAGGCTGCAATCTCCTGGCAGCCTGAGCACGCTGGCGCAGGATTGCGGCTTCTCGGATGCCGCGCACATGACACGAACCTTCGTCAGCTACCTGGGTTTCTCACCGATCACGGTAAAAAGCCTGAGCCATATCCATCGACCGGCCGAAGCACACCGTGCCTGAGGTGGGGCAGCAGGGCGGGGGAATACCAGGAATCACTCGCGATGCAGCGCCCAGGTGAATGTATAGCCCTCCAGATGGACCTTCACGGCTTGTTCGATCTCGGCATCTGGCGCCACTAGTCGCACATCGACATGCAGACCGCGCTTTCCGCCCGCGCTCACTTCGACCGCTCTCAGCGCGCTGGACGCAATTGTCTCCAGCGCCGGTCGCAGCAGTAGCTCGGCGGCCTTGACCCGCAAAGCAGGCTTGAACAGCTTGCCGACGGCCGTAGTTGGCAACTGGTCCAGCACGTGGATCGCTTTCGGCCAGGCCGGCCGCTCCGCAATCCGCTCTTTGACAAAGGCATCGAGTTCTTCGAGATTGATGTCGACACCAGGCTTTGCCACGACAAATACGACCGGCAATTCGCCTGCGTACTTGTCCGGCAGAGAAACGGCCGCTGCGAGGGCGACGGTAGGGTGCGTCATCATCGCCTGTTCGATCATTCCCGGATCGATGTTGTGGCCGCTGCGGATGATGAGGTCCTTTGCGCGTCCGGCGATGAAAAGCTTGCCCGCATCGTCGAAGTAGGCGAGGTCTCCGGTGTTCAGCCCACCCTCGATAAAGACTCCGGCATTCTGGCTCGGATCGCGATAGCCGCGCGAAACATGCGGCCCCTCGACAAACAGGACACCAACCTCATGCGGGTCGCAATCGTCCCCCAGACCTTGCTCGGCGTCCTGGCGTCGCACACGCAGCCTCGTGAACGGGAGCCGATAGCCCACGGAACCCACTGTCGGGCGCTGGCCTGCCGCATCCGCCGCCGTCGCACCACCAGTTTCCGTCATGCCAAGCAGCTCGTGAAGTTCGACGCCAACTACCTCGGCAAAGCGCTTTGTCACGCTGAATGGACACGATGCCGCCCCAGTCAGGCCGTATCGAATCGATGAAATATTGGCATCGACCGGGACGTTGAGCAGGGCGCCGAGAGCCGTCGGCACAGCGCCGAAAATCGTGATGCCGAACCGCTCAATGATCTTCCAGATCCCCATTACCATGGCGGGATTCCGGAATCCTTGGGCCGAGAGCATGATGATATGACCACCCGACAGCAGGACCGACAAGGTACTCACGATCGTCCCGCCAACATGGAACAGTGGCATGCCGTTGGTCACCCGGTCATCCTTGCGTATGCCAAGCAGGCTTGCAGCCCCCAGCGCGGCGGCAAGTTGATTCTTGCTGGTATGCGCGACAAGCTTGGGCAGCCCGGTCGTCCCTCCGGTGTGGAAATACGCGACAACCGCGTCGCTGTCGCCCGAGGGCTCCCACGTTGCGCCGCCATGCGCGACACTGTCCGCCAGGACCGCATTGAAATCGATGGCAAAGTCTGGAGCAGAGCCCGGCCCGACTGCCACAAGATGAACATCCGGAAGATTCGCCCGGATCGCCGCGACGCGCTCCGCAATGCCAGGGATCTCGCCCTTCGGAAACACGAGAACATCGGCAGCCGAATTACGGACAAGATCGACGATCTCGTCAGGCTGAAGGAAGGGGTTGAGCGGCACCGCGAAACCGCAAGCTTCGGCGCCCCAGAGCACATAGTGCGTTTCGACGAAGGACGGCAGGATATAGGCCACGCCACAGCCCGGGCCAGCCAGTTCCGAAAAGAACCGCGCTGCCGCCGTAATGTTGTCCAAAAGCTCCCGATAGCTCACTGTCCGGGCCGGCCCATCCGCCGAATCGATGTAGGTCAGCGCCGGCGCATCGCCATGCCGCTGGGCGCTAGCGCGAATCGCGCCGTAAACCGTGCCACCGATCGCCGCGTTCCATGCCTGAACCGCGACGCTGGAGCGCTCCAGCGCTTCAATTTCCGTAAGGCTCGATACGGGAGGTATGCTGAATTCCATTGGCGTCTCCATGCTGTAGGTCGCTATCGTTGCTGTACTTTATGCAACAGGATGCTGACAGACCAGAGCGGCGGCGTCTTGAAGATTTCAGCTATGGACGACCGATCGTGAGCGTGATTTCAGGTGCTTATAGTATTTAACATAAGATAGATTATGCCCAAACCTAGGGTATAAAAGCGGGGCTGACACCGCGCCAACGGTAATCAGCCCCTGACCACAAAGAAACTAGAAGGAGTTTCCATATGGCTCACACGGATTCTATTCTTGCGGCTCGCGATAGGCTGAATTTATCGGTCTCCGCGGTTCACGCTTTTGCTCAAATTATTTCACAGACATCTTCCAACCTTCCGGATATTGAGGCGGAGATTTCGTGTGTTTTGTGCTACATCGCTGACAAGCTTTCGGATGATCGCGACGCCTTAGAGGCTGCGCTTGTGGAGAAAGTGTCCTTGAGCGAGCCGAAGGAGGCTGGTGTTTCGGCTGATTCCGCTATTACCGTTACGCCCGCCAACGGACAATCGTCTTCCGGTCCGATGTCTCCCGCAATTTCCGTTATGCGTAACGGGAATTCGGATGCGGAGGTGGCTCATGGCTAGGAATCCGAATCCGCACCGCAAGTGGGCTGCCCACTCCGAGTGGTGCTATGAGCGCCAGGGGCTGCCGATGGACGTCTTGAAGCGCGTCCTCAAGGTGCATTGGCAGACTATCTACCGATGGGACATGGGCCACCGGCCGGTGCCACATTGGGTGCCTAGGATGCTGCGCCTGCATCGGATGGAGGCCACCCTGGTCCTGGCGCAAATGACTGGCCAGGAGGCTGTCCCGCTGCGGGGGCTTCTGTACATGGAGCCACCGGCGGCTAGCGTCGGGAGTGTCGGCGCGCTGGTGCTGGCGGCGTAAGGTTGGGCGGCGGCATCCTCTGGGCGGTTGGCGAGCGACTCAGCGAGGCTCGCGCGACCGAGCAGCGGGTCCTCTCCTCTCGCGACGGAGGGTGCCGCTACCCTCCCCTGACCTTAGCCTCTGAAAGCCGCCTCCGGGCGGTTCAATCGCTTCTGGGGCCTGGTTCGAAACCATCCGGGGCGTAGCCACGGGCTGCTCGGCGCGCAGCACCGGGCTGCCTGCGGCGAAGCCCGGGGCGCGCGCAGCGCGCCCCCTAGACTTGTACCACTAACACATACCAACATACATAAGCCAGGAAACGGATAGCAGCACGTTCTGTACTGACAAAAGACTTGATCTCGGAGCGTTTGTACATATACTGTCAGTACGTTTGTACTGACATGAGGTGACGAGTGGCCCTAGTGCGCAAAGACACGATGGTGCAGTTCAGGGTCCCGAGGGAGTTGCTCGAGGACTACAGGTACTGGTGCGAGACCAAGCAGCGAAAGACGGTCAGCCAGGAGTTGCGCGAGTACATGGAGTGGCGGGTCGATGCGGCGCAGAAAGCGGGCCTCCTGCCGGCCAGGTCGATCCCAGAGGGCCAGGAAGCGGAGGTGGTTGCCGCGCCCCCTCCTGGTCAGCCTCAGGCGACTGTGGCTGCTGTGGCGCCGGTCGTGAAACACCAGGTCAAGCCGACGCCGCGGATTGATGAGGATGGTGAAGTGGAGACGCGTCAGCAGCGCCGAGAGCGTGAGCGGCGTGAGCGTAAGGGGCGGTGAGAATGGATCGGTATCACGTCTACTTGGACGGGCGCTACGTGGGTAGCGCGGCGACGAAACAACTTGCCCAGGCGCTGCTCCTTGAGCTCGGCGAGAGCTTGAAGCCAGGTTCGAAGGTGTCGTTCCAGGTGAAACTGGGGAAGGAGGTAGTTGGGGAGGGAGGGCTGGAAATCGACGCTCTCAATTGACTTACCCCGAGATAGATTATTGACATGCTTCATGTTGGCCATTATTAGTAATGTCACCTTTGCGATGATTAGAGATGTCACCTGAGGCTGTCTCCCCGTAGGCTCCGAGGTTCGTCGGGCGCTTTGGGAGGCAGCCGTGCACGAACAAGGATTGGTGACCATGAGCATGCGCGAAGTTGACCGCATGAAGGTGATCCAGGCCGTGGCCGATGGGCATCTGGCGCGCTGGCGGGCGGCCGAGCGTCTGGGCATCAGTGCCCGGCATGTCAGGCGGCTGGTCTTGCGACTCCAGGAGGACGGGCCAAGCGGACTGGTCTCGCGCAAGCGCGGGCGCGCCAGCAACCGTCAATTGCCCCCTGGTCTGGAATCGCGTGTGCGCGGTCTGATCCGGGATAGCTACGCCGATTTCGGGCCGACCCTGGCGGCCGAGAAGCTGCGCGAGCGCCATGGCATCGAGATCTCGCCGGCCTGCGTGCGCCGGATCATGATCGACGCCGGTTTCTGGGTGCCCAGGAAGCTGCGCCCGCCGAAGGTGCACCAGCCACGCAACCGCCGGGCTTGCCTGGGCGAGCTGGTGCAGATCGACGGCAGCGACCACGCGTGGTTCGAGGACCGGGCGCCGGCCTGCACGCTGCTGGTCTACGTGGACGATGCGACGGGCCGGCTGATGCAGCTGCGGTTCGTGCCGACCGAATCGACGCTGGCGTACTTCACCGCGACGCGGGCCTACCTCGAGCGCCACGGCAAGCCGATGGCGTTCTATTCGGACAAGGCTGGCATCTTTCGGTCCAACCAGCGCCAGTCGCCCGAGGAACGCGGCTACACGCAGTTTGGCCGGGCGCTGTTCGAGCTGAACATCGACATCCTGTGCGCCAACACGAGCCAGGCCAAGGGTCGCGTGGAGCGGATGAATGGCACGTTGCAGGACCGTCTGGTCAAGGAGCTGCGCCTGCGTGGCATCTCCAGCATGGCGGCGGCCAACGCTTATGCGCCGGCCTTCATCGCGGACTTCAATGCGCGCTTTGGCAAGGTGCCGCGCAGCGACTTCGATGCGCACCGGGCGCTGCGCGGCGACGAGGACCTGGCACGGATCTTTACCTGGCGCGAATGGCGCAAGGTCTCGCAGAGCCTGACGCTGCAGTACGACAAGGTGCTGTACCTGATCGAGGATCGGCCGGAGCACCGCGGGCTGATTCACCGCTACATCGAGGTGGCCGAGTATCCGGACGGGCGGGTCGAGCTGTGGGCCGACGGCGCTTCCCTGCCCTACACGACGTATCACCGGCTCTCGGAGATCGACCAGGGCGCGATCGTCGAGAACAAGCGGCTGGGGCACGTGCTGGCGATTGCCGCGCGCGTGCAGGCGCTGCGCGACGACCGGCATCGCACGGGGCCGTCGCGCACGCTCTCGGGCGAGCCGCCGCGCCCGGCCACGGTGCCCTTGAACGTCAAGCGGCAGCGGCTGATCAACCGGCTCGATCTGGAGCGCGCGATGGCTGCACATCAGAATGCGGACATTTTAACTTTGCCCACCGCGACGTCACCGCCCCACCCTGAGCAAAACTCGGTCGCCTCAGGCCAGCGCCACCGCCCGACAGCCCCCCACAACAAACATCCCACCCCGCACAAAAAGCACGCCCGGACTGACATTTCTAATTAGCGGACGGGGGGACATTTCAGAACGCCCTGGACACTTCAGTGTAAGGGCCAAGTTGTAATGTCGTACCTGGGCTAGATTGAAATGTCGTACCTCACAGCCTGATTTGATCGTGGCTTTCGGGCTTGCATGGAGCAAGAGCGCGTGCGAATTCAGGCTATCGATGCCAGATAGGTGTTGACGCTACTTCAAGTAGTGTATCTGACGCGCTCTGAAGAGCGTGGCCGCCGAACGGCCGCTCTGCGGTATTACAACGGACATCTGAACGGCCTAGCAAAGTAGCGATTGGACGACGCCTCATGACCGGTCTCTGATGCTGGCCGGAGCCCGGCAGGAACCTGGCCCACCGGCAGGAGCTGCTTGTGACAAATCTAAGTCCCAACCTGAGAACGCTTGTCCAGCAAGGGCTGGCGCAGAACTGACCGAAATCCCCCGGCGAGTTGACAGATTTACTGTCGCAACGGTGACACATTTAGTACGGTCTACGTCTCCGCCGCCCCAAGAATACGGCATTCGTCGTATGTACCTGAATCTTTCCGATTCGTAGAATCCGCTGGACGTAACCGGTCGCAGGAACGCCTGTGCGCGACCGGCGGAGCAGGAACGGCCACGCTCAGGCCGCTCCGACCAGAGACAGCGCCCGGAGTTCTCCGGGCCGCCCTAACCCCGGAATCTCATGTTCCCGATTATTTCTCACCGGCCCGCCAGTGTCCTTTGTGCCGTGGTCGTCTTCCTCGCGAGCGCCGGCCTTGCCGGTTGCAACGGCGGCGACTCTGGCAATGCTTCCCAGCCTGCAACCACAGCCACCACGCCATCCCCTGCAACGTATGCGGTGGGTGGCACGGCCAACGGCCTGACTGGCACCGGCCTGGTCCTGCAGAACAACGGGGGCGACGATATCGCCGTGGCGGCCAATGGCGCGTTCGCATTCGCAACGCCGGTGGCCAGCGGAGCGGCTTACGCGGTGACCGTGAAAACCCAGCCGAGCGCACCGCCTCAGACCTGTACGGTTAACAACGGCAGTGCCACCATGGGGAGTGCTGCAGTCAGCAGCGTCACCGTGCTCTGCTCGATCAGCAGCTATCCGGTGGGGGCTACGGTGAAAGGGCTGGACCTGAACGGCCTGAGCGGCAGCGGTCTGGTCCTGCAAAACAACGGCGCCGACGACATGCCGGTGGCCGCCGATGGCACGTTCAACTTCAAGACACCGGTGGCAAGCGGCGCGAACTATGCCGTGACGGTGAAAGCACAGCCTCACTGGAACTCCTGCTCGGTCGACAACGGCGGCGGCACCGTCACCACCAGCACCGTGACGGCGAGCGTGCTCTGCTTGGAAGGCTGGACGTTCGCGGGCTCCACGGCTGGCGGCGCAGCCGCCGCGTTCTTTCATCCGATTGACGTCGCGGTCGATGGTACCGGCAACGTGTATGTGGCCGACTACGGCAACCATCGCATCCGCAAGATATCGCCCTATGGTGCGGTCACGACGCTGGCCGGATCGGGAGTTGCCGGTTCGACAGATGGCACCGGCACAGCAGCGTCGTTCAATCTGCCTTCAGGCGTTTCCGTCGACGGCGCCGGCAATGTCTACGTGGCCGATACCTACAATCACCTGATTCGCAAGATCACCTCCGCAGGCGTCGTCTCGACGCTGGCAGGCTCGGGATCGAGCGGCTCCGCCGACGGGACGGGAAGCGCCGCATCCTTCTACTATCCGTCCGACATCGTCGTGGACCTTGCCGGCAACGTCTTTGTTGCCGATACCTACAATCACCTGGTCCGCATGGTTACACCCACCGGCGTCGTCACCACGCTGGCGGGCACCGGCACCGCAGGCTTTGCCGACGGTCCGGCCCAGGCTGCCGCATTCAATCGCCCCGCGGGTATTGCGGTGGACGCTGCCGGCAACATCTACGTGTCCGATCTGGGCAACGCCAGGATTCGCAAGATCTCGCCCGCGAACGTTGTCACAACGCTGGCTGGCTCCACAACACGCGGCTCCGCCGACGGCACGGGTGCGGCTGCCTCGTTCACCAGCCTGCTTCGCATCGCAACGGATGCTGCAGGGAACGTCTATGCGGTAGATGCCGGCAGCAACGCGGTTCGCAAGGTGACGCCTGCCGGCGTCGTCACAACACTTGTTCAGCCCTCCTTCTACGATTGGGCCTATAAGGTTCCGGCCTTGCTGGCTCAGCCCTTCGGCGTGGCGGTTGATGCCCGCGGGAACATCTTCGTGGCGGACACCAATAACGCCCTGATCCGCATGTTCACGGTCCCGGCGCCGTAATCCATCGTCCGCATACGCACGCCCCGGCAACAACCAGGGGCATGCGGGAAGATCGTCTCGCGACTGCCTGCCTTGCCATTGCAAGGCGCCTTCGCGGACGGCCCTCCCGCCATAGGAATGAATCCCCCCCTCTTGCTCCACATTGCGCGCGCCCCACCCCTTGGGAAGCGGGTTCGCGCACGGGCCGCGCGATCCAATGCGCTTCAGCCCACCGCCATGTCCTCCCCAAAGTACCGGCAAGCGGTTGGCCGCCCGTTGGCGCCCCTCAGGCTCGCTCAACCTTACCGGCGCAAGGTTGAGCGACTGGCGCAGCGCTACCGGCAGGACCGCCCGTAGGGTCTTGTTTCTCGCAAATGGGGGCAACTCGGTCACCGGCAGTTGCCTCCCGGCCTGGCGTCGCGCATTCGCGGCCCGCTATTCACTGCGGACCTCAACGCGCTTTGCCAAGGAGCAGCGCAGTGACTTCGATGCCACCGGCCGCTGCACAGCGACGAGGACCTGGAGCAGATCTTCAACTGGCGCGTGTGGCGCAAGGTTTCGGCGAGTCTCACGCTGCAGTACGACAAGGTGAAGTACCTGCTAGAGGACCGGCCCGAACACCGGCGCCTGATTCACCGCCAAATTGAGGTGGCCGACTACCCGGACGGACACGTCGAGTTGTGGGCCGATGGCGCCCCCTGCCCTACACCCCCTACCACCGGCTCTCGGCGATCGATCAAGGCGCAATCGTGTAGAACAGGCGGCTGGGCAACGTGCTGGACATCGCGACCCAGGTGCGGGCGCTGCGCGACGACCGTCACCAGGCCGGCCGTTCACGGAAGCTGCTGGGCGAACCGCCGCGGCCGCACAACCCGCCGCTGCACGTGAAGCGGCAGCGGTTCCAATTCCAGTTTGGCTTCGCACACTCAAGGGGGGACGGTTCAGTTCAACCCATCGCCACACATTGAGTCTTTCCCACTGACATGCAGCGTAGTCCATTAACCTTGTTGGTGCCGGATCGTCGGCAAGCGCCGACCAGTTCAGACAGCACGGCTTGCGGCCTGTTCCAGACTAGCCCGCGCGATGACACGGTGGAACGGTGTGATTGCCGCGAGATATGTCCGTCCCAGCAAGTTATGGCAATGCACTACGGTCACCAGGACGAGCTCCCTGCCGCCTGCCGCACCCACGCGCAGCTGGATCGCGAGCCGGAAGTCGAGATGACGATCGTCCTCGCCCATCACCAGTTCCCCCGCACTCTTCGACCGCAGTGGAAAGAAACCGATCACCGGCCCTTGCGCCGCCGCAGCAATACCGACCGCACGAGACGATTTGACGCCTACTGTCGCCATTATCGTGTCCCGTACCCGCGTCAGCGCACGAATCCACCACGCCTGCCGCTCGAATCCAGCGCGCGCCAACACTTCGAGATCGTCGCTGGCCCCCGCCGGCAACTGGACCGCATACGCATCCAGCAGGTCCGCGCCCCTATAAAGCGGCGCCAGGACGCTGTCGGGTGGCATGGGTATCGCATAGGCTTTATGGGCATCGATCATCAACCAATCTCTTCATGGTTTGGGTTTAGCGCGAGCCTGCGCTAAACATTGTTTCTCTGTGCCATCAGCACACCGCGAGCCAATCGCCCCGGGAACGATGGATGGATCTGCCACGCAGTTGTCATTGCCAGGACGCCGCGATCTACTTTGAAGAACCGAACCTGCTCGGTGCCAATCCAGGCTGGATGCCAAGCCGTGTCGACCTTGATGATGAGTCTGTCCTCATCCTCGACACGACACAAACCAGAATAAGCAATCATTGTCTCGAAAAGGGCCGCCGGATCGTTACTCAGGCGCTCTCTGGATGTGAGTATCGACATCATCCTGTCGCGCTCGATGACGATATGGCCGAGTGGGTCGACACCGTATGTGTCCGCGCGCTCACCTGTATCCTCCAGCTCGACCTGAAAAGATAGAATCTTCCACCACCCGAATAACGGGCGGGCTTCGATGTCAGACATGGCCATCTCATCTCTCCTTGGTTTCGCCAACCTAAAAGTCAGACACGGGCGATTGGCTTCACGCCATCAGGCGCAATTCACCTCTGGGCCATCTGGCCAACGCCTTGCCGGATACTGAGCCCAATCAGTGCTTCGTAAAGTTCCTGCTGTCCAGCCGGCAGCACCGGCAGCAGTGTGGCGCGTCGCTTCTCGATATCGAACAGGGATTCCACCAGCCACCCCACCAGATAGAGCGCAGCAAGGCAGCCTCCAGCCGTCGCGACGCTTCCCTGGCATACCAGGGGCTGGTCCACTAACTCCAGCCCTAGAGCTTGAAAGCCTCCGCGCGCATCCGGGTGCGTTGTCGCACGACCATCAGGAAGCAGTCCAAGTCGTTCAAGGATGAAGGCGCCTGCACAGATGGAGCCAATGAACTGTCGTGTAGGATCGAGTTGGAAGGATGGTAGAAAATCCGGATGAGCAAGCGCCGCAGGTATGCCCTGCTTGCCGCTGGCAAACAACACTGCATCGGCGTGATTTGCCTCAGAGAGAGAGCCATGTGCCGAAACCGACAGTCCGTTCGCCGATCGCACGATAGAACTAGGCGCCAGGATGCGCACGTTCCAGTCCTTGGTGTTGCGGCCCAAGATGTCCCACATTAGGAAGAGGTCGATATCGGTGAATTGGTCGAACGTGACCAGTGCGATTTCTTTCAAGGTGAACTCCCGGCGAAGCGCTGCTGTGCAAAATGCAGCGGCGGTCTATGCTAATGTTCGCAGCGTATCAACCCAGATCGCACCATACACAGCCTGTATGGCGCAGACATATGAGCAAACTGACTCGCGACCACTGGGTCTCGGCTGGCCTTGAGTCCCTGGACCAAGAAGGACACGCCGGCGTCTCGGCCGAAATCCTGGCTCGTCGGTTGAACGTAACCCGTGGTTCGTTCTATCACCACTTTCGCAATCGCGAAGACTTCGTGCGTACGTTGCTGGCCAAGTGGGAAGAGGACTACACGGAGCGGATGCTTGCCTATGCAGCGCAGGGACGCACCGCCCGCGAAACCTTGATGCGCTATTTGAGCATTGCCGCTGAGAAACAGCCGGGCCGGGAAGTTGCCATCCGAGCGTGGGCGCTGCACGATCCGTTGGTGGCCGAGTTTCAGCAACGCGTTGACGCAACGCGACTGGCTTTCGCGGTCAGAATGTGCCGTCGATGGGTTCGCTCGCCTAGCCATGCAGAACTAATCGGCCAGGCGGCTCACCTGTGCTTAATCGGTGGTCAGCAGGCAGGGCTGCGACGTGACGCCAGTCGCTTCAATAAGCTCATGCAGGATGCGTTCACCCTCTTCAAAGACACACTTCCACCGCGCGCCTGAGACCACGCTGCCGGCTTAACGGCAGATCCATCCATTGTCGTCAGACATTGTGATTGACATACAGGTCAGTTGGGGTCTAGGCGCACGATTCTGGTTATCTCGTCGCGCGGCGACGAGGATCTGGCGCGGATCTTCAGCTGGCGCGAATGGCGCAAGGTCTCGCAGAACCTGACGCCGCACGCAGTACGCCAAAGTGGTGGTCCTGCAGGAGGTCAAGGTGGCCGAGCATCCCGAAGTCCATGTCGAATTGTGGGTGGGCGGTGCTCCCCTGCCCTACACGACCTATGACCGATTCCCGGAGTCAGACCAGCGCGCGATCGCGGACAACAAGCGCCTGGGGCACGCGCTGGCGATCGCGGCCGAGGTGCAAGCACAGCACATCAACCGGCTCGGCCTGGAACGAGCGATGAAGTAGCGGCTACCGACCGCGGATTCAACCGGTCGATGCAACGGCTTGATGGAATCGACGGACCGCTAAGGTTCGCCAACGGGCCTCTGAGCATCGGCCCCATCCTTAGCCTGCCAGCCTCCCCCAAGCGAGCGAAAGAGCGCGACGCTAGAGACCAGCTGACGTCGATGAATACTCTCGAGAGTGCGTTCGTTAGTGAGCGTCGTTGCCTCCACCACATTAACGTCGAGGTATGCCGCCGCTCCTTTCTTGTAGCGATCCGTCGCCTGCGCGAGCGCGCGTTGTGACGCCTGGACGGCGGCCTCCTGACTCGATGCAGCGTCCTTCAGGAGTCTCGTGGCCGCGTAGCTGTCCTCCACATCTTGCACCGCACTTAGCACGGTCTGCCGGTAGTCGGCTGCAGCAGCATCGAATTGCGCCTGGGCACTGTCCACGCCGGCTTGGCGCTTCCCTCCGTCGAAGATTGTCGCAGCCAGGGCAGGCCCCACCGCCCAGAACCGACCGGGGGCCGTAAGGAGTCCGGCCAAGCCTGAGCTCTCGACACCCCCGCTTAGATTGAGCATGAGACTCGGAAAGAACGCGGCCTTGGCAACGCCGATTTGGGAATTGGCCGCCGAAACACGACGCTCTACCGCGGCTATGTCCGGACGTCGCTTTAATAACTCGCTGGGAACTGCTGCAGGTATTTCAGGAAGTTGCGTTCCATAGGCGTCATGTGGTGCGATCGAAAACGTGCTGGCAGGCTCGCCCACCAGTGTTGCGAGCGCATGTTGCAGTTGGGTTCGCGCAAGGGTTAGGTCAGCCAATTGAGCTTTAGTACTGTCGCGCTGTGCCTGAGCCTGCGCAACGTCGCTCTCAGCCGCAATTCCGCCCTGATACCTGTTGGTGACCATCGCGAGCACCGAAGAATAGGCGTCCACAGTCTGCCGTAACAGCGATGCCTCGCGGTCAAGCGAGCGGATTGCGAAGTAATCCGTGGCGACTTCCGCCTGCAAGGTCAGCCGAACTGCGGCGACATCGTCCGCGCTTGCTTGCACCCGAGACGCTGCCGCATCGACAGTATTGCCGATTCGCCCAAATAGGTCAGGTTCCCAGGTCGCACTGAATCCAATAAGCCGGTCCGGCGTTGTCTTACCGGCCAGCGACCGGCCAACTACGTTTGCCGACACATGACTACTGGTAGCGCTAGCATTCGCGCCGGCTGTCGGAAAATACGCTGCGCGTGCAGCATCGGCCTGGGCCCGGGAATCCTGCAGCACAGCCATCGATTTCTTGAGCGTTTGGTTTGTCACGTCGATGCGTCGAATTAACGCATCAAGGTCGCCGTCATGGTAAGACGTCCACCACTCAGCGGGAATCCGACTCAGGACTGGATCGCTCGCTTCTGCATACTTCGCGGGAAGATCGATCTCCGGAACGTGGTAAATCGGTGCGAAAGAGCATCCCGCTAGCCATACACAAACCGCACTTACGGCCAGCCTCTTCACGATTTCACTCCTTGCGACGCGACCATCTGCGGCGAAGACACTCTCACACGCGCGCCGCCGACGAGCCCATCCCCCGGGTTCACGATAACCCGGGCATTCGCAGCCAGCCCGCCCAAGACCTCTACGTGCGAACCAAAGTCACGTCCCAACTGGATCTTCTGAATCGCGACCTTCCCGTTTTGGTCGACGATTGCCACCGATGCTCCGCTGGCGGGAAACATAAGCGTACTCGCGGGTAGATCCAATCCCGCCCGATCCGCTTCCGGCACGATATGGGCCTCGGCGTAGGCACCTGGCAGGATCTTTCCACCTTGACTGTCCACGTCGAGCTCGACTCGGAGACTACGGGTCACCGGGTCCATTGCGCCCGCCGTCCGCGTAATCGCGGCCGGGAAATGGTGGTCTGGCGATTGCGGTAGCGTCAACCAAGCCTTGGTGCCAGGTGCAACTGCCGCGCTCACCGACTGCGGGACCTGAACATAGACCCGAAGACGGCTGCCAGCCGAGATGTGAAACAGTTCGCGCCCCTGGTTAGGCGCACTCCCCGCATCAATAAGCGCGCCGGCGTCTACGTTCCGCGCTGTGATCACACCATCAAACGGAGCCCGAATCTGCGTGTACGAAGCCAGTTGCGCGACGCGCGCGGTATTCGAACGTGCCGAAGCTAGCAATGCCGCTTTGGCCTGCATGTCAGCGACCTTCTGGTCGGTTTCCTGCTGCGCTACCGAGTTAGTGGACTGAAGATCCTTCCACCTGTCGGCTGTAGTCTTAGCGAGTGCGTAGTTGGCAGAGGCGGTCTCTTCGTCTGCGCGTGCCTGCCGAAGTTGGTCCGCAACTTCCGGAGCGTCGATCTCGGCCAGCAGTTGACCGGCCTTTACCTCGGTGCCGATATCCACATACCACTTTCGAAGGTAGCCATTCACCCGCGCGTGGATGGCCGCGTCCTGATAGGCGCGCACGTCGGCAGGCAGCGTGATCTCCTGCGAGGATGCCGCCGGCTTCGGGGAAACAATGCTGACAACCGGAGTTTGTGCGTCGACACTGCGCTTGTGCAGAGCAGCCTCACCATGCACGCGAGGGACGATTCCCACAATCAGCGCCGCCGCTGCCACTATCCCCATCGCGACTACTATCTTGATCTGCCTGCGGGGCAACGGCACGCGACTATTGTTCTTTCGTTCGACTTGGGTCATACCGGACTCTGTACTTTCATTGTGTTTTGGTGCGAGTTGGCTCGCTTTTCGAGCCAGCCATGCAAGACTGCGAAGAATGTGGGGACGAGCACGAGGGTCGCGACGGTTCCAAAAGCCAGACCGCCAATAACGACGCGGCCCAGCGGTGCGTTTTGCGCGCCCGCGCTTCCCGCTCCCAATGCCATGGGAACCATGCCGAACAGCATCGCAAGGGCCGTCATCACGACAGGCCGGAATCGTCCGAACCCTGCCTCATACGCTGCCTCCACGGCTCCCTTCCCTTCATTCAATAGCTCCCGGGCACGGCTAACAACGAGAATGCTGTTAGCCGTCGCAATGCCAACGCACATGATTGCCCCCGTCAGCGCAGGCACGCTAATCGTTGTGTAGGTGGCAAATAGCATCCATGCCATCCCGGACAGCGCGACCGGCAACGCGCCGACAATGGCAAGCGGGTCCAGCCACGACTGGAAGTTCACGACCATCAGCAGGTAGACCAGCGCAATGGCCGCAGCCAGTCCCGTAAGCAGTCCAGCAAACGAAGCGTGCATTGTTTGGACCTGACCGCGTACCACAATGCGAGAGCCAGCCGGCAGGCTTGGACGGACGCTGTCGACAACACGCTGCACGTCTGCAGACACTGCTCCCAGGTCACGGCCGCGCACAGAGCCAAACAAATCGAGTACCGGTTGTACGTTGTAGTGGGAAATCACACCCGGCTGGCTGCTTCGACTGACTGCGCCAAACTGGCCGAGCTGCGCCGCACCGCCCTGTCTCAGCATCTCTGCACCAATCCCGAGCGGGATATTCGACAGTGTCTGGAGGGAGTCCATTGCGTACTGCGGAACCGAAATCAGCAACGGGTAGCTCACCCCATTCTTGGGGTTCAGCCAGAAGTTCGGAGACGTCTGGCTGCTCCCCGACAACGCGATAAGAAGGTTCTGTGCTATGTCTCGTTGCTGCATCCCTGCCTGCAACGCACGAGTGCGGTCTACGTTTACCGTCAATGCAGGCTGATCATCCGGTTGCTGCAGATGTAGGTCGCTAAGGCCGCGCACGGCCGACAGCTTCCGCAACAAGTCATTTGCGACAGTGCGATTTCCCGCAGCATCATTACCCACGACCTGCACGTCAATCGGCGCAGGGAGGCCAAAGTTCAGGATTTGGCTGACCATATCGCCGGGCAAGAATGAAAAGCTCACGCCTGGGAATGCCACCGGTAGTTCGGCATCGAGCGTCTCGATGAGCGCCGATGACTTTCCAGCAGAGGGATTCAACGAGATCAGAATCTCGGCATCGCCCGTTCCGATTGGCAGCGCGGAGTCATAAGTCAAGTTGATGCCGCTGACGGGAAGGCCGATGTTGTCCACGATACTCGCAACGTGAGTGGGACCCACCGTTGTGCGGATCTTCGCCTCAACTTGATCAACCAGGCGCGCAGTCTCTTCAATCCGCGTACCTGTGCGCGCTCGCATATGAAGACGAATCTCCCCACTATCGACTGCCGGGAAGAAGTCCTGGCCCAGAAATGGCACCAAAGTCATTGAGCACACGCAGAGCATTGCGAAAAGTGCCATAGCGCGCCGCGGGGATCCCAATGCAAGCGCCAGAACATTTGCGTAGGACTGGCGGACACGCTCAAAACCTTGCTCGAATTTCGAATGCACGCTAGAGAACCAGCTGGCAAAGCGGCCTTCCGCATGATGCCCGCTACGCTCCCGGCTGAAGAGATAGTGGGCCAACGTGGGGATCAAGGTGCGCGAGAGGAAGTATGACGCCATCATCGCAAACACCACCGCCTCTGCGAGCGGAACGAACAGGTAACGAGCGACTCCGCTCAGCATGAACATCGGCAAGAACACGATGCAAATGCAGAGGGTAGATACGAGCGTCGGCAATGCAATTTGCGCGGACCCGTCCAGGATCGCGTCTTCCAGCGGCTTGCCCATTTCCCGGTGGTGCGTAATATTCTCGATCGCTACCGTTGCATCGTCGACTAGCACACCGACTGCAAGAGCCAAGCCGCCCAATGTCATGATGTTCAATGTTTGGCCCAATGCCGACAAAGCCATCAAGGCAGCCAAGACCGACAGCGGAATGGTGACAGCAATAATGAGAGTGGCCCGCCAGCTTCCAAGGAATAGCAGAATCATCGCCGCAGTCAGGCACGCGGCTATCAATGCTTCATGCAACACGCCGTCAATAGCAGATGTCACGAAGATTGACTGATCGGAGATGGGTTGCACCACCAGAGATTTTGGCAATCCGGCGGTCACGTCTGGAAGCAGTGCCTTGATCTGCGAGATGATGGAGAGCGTCGAAGCGTTCCCGCTCTTCTCGATCTCCAGGAGCGCAGAACGCTTTCCATCACGCCGAACGACATTCAATTGAGGAGCGTAGCCGTCGCGTACCTGAGCGACGTCACGCACGTAGACCGTGCCGTCCGGCCCACTGCGAATTGGCAAGTCATTGAGTGCCGCGATGGTTTGGGTGCTGCCATTTAGGTCCACCCGATACTCAAGCGCGCCAATCTTTGCCGTTCCGCCCGGCAAGGTGAGATTCTGGGCGTTGATCGCATTGACCACATCGAGAGGCGACAGACCTCGCGCCTGCAGTGCTTCCGTATTGAGGTCGACAGCCACCTGGCGGACCTTGCCACCGTATGGCAGTGGAATCGATGCCCCTTGCACGGTTGCAAGCTGAGTGCGGATAAAGCTGTTACCCAGATCGTAGAGTTCTTGCTCGGGAAGCGTGTCGCTGCCTAGCGCTAGCCGGAGGATTGGGACGGTCGAGGCGTTGTAACTCAGCACCAGTGGAGCAGTCGTCCCTGGTGGCATCGTCTTCAGAAGCGATTGCGCACCGGACGTCGTCTGGGCTATAGCGCGATTTATGTCTGCCCCTGGATGAAAGAACACCTTGATAACGCTTACGCCCGGCAGCGTTTGGGACTCGATATGCTCGATGTCATCCACGCTGTTGGTAAGGGAGCGCTCATATCCTGTCACGATCCGCTGCGACATATCTTGCGCAGAAAGGCCGTTGTAGCTCCACACGATGCTAACAACTGGGATGTCAATAGAAGGAAAAATGTCTGTCGGCGTGCGCAGAATGGCCAACGGCCCGCCCAAAAGCAAAAGTATTGCCAAGACGACAAACGTATATGGCCGACGTAGCGCAAGCCGCACAATCCACATGGTTCACTCCGGGCGCTGTCGGCGCCGATCATCCAGAATTAGCGGCGATTCTATGTACGCAACACCCTTTCAAACGGGGACGAAACGATTACAGTCTTGTCATCCAATAGGCGAACCTGCGCCGTTATCATCGGCTGCATCGTTTGAGCTGCGGCCCCGTGCAGCTGAGGATGAGAACATGAAGATCTTGGTAATCGAAGATGAACCTAAGACTGGCGAGTACCTCCGGAAGGGCCTCACCGAGTCATCTTTCGTTGTCGATCTTGCGTCGACTGGACGGGATGGCCTGCACCACGCCATCGACGGGGACTACGATCTGGTCATTCTTGATGTCATGCTGCCCGGCATGAACGGATGGGAAGTGCTCAAGGAACTCCGGGAACACAAAGATACGCCCGTGCTCTTCCTGACCGCACGCGATGAAGTCGAGGACAGAGTGAAAGGGCTCGAGCTTGGCGGCGACGACTACCTCGCAAAACCCTTTGCTTTCGTCGAATTGCTGGCGCGTGCCCGGACGCTGCTGCGGCGCGGGCCCGCGCGCGAAGCTGAGCGCATCGAAATCGAGGACCTGGAAATCGACCTTTTGCGTCACCGAGTCTCCCGAGGAGGAATACGCATCGACTTGTCGCCCAGGGAGTTCGCATTGCTCCACTTCCTCGCGCGACGACACGGCGAAGTTCTTAGTCGCACGCAAATCGCCTCACACGTTTGGGATATGAACTTCGACAGCGACACGAACGTCGTGGACGTGGCGATTCGACGCCTTCGAGCGAAGATGGATGACACCTACGCTCCCAAACTTATCCATAGCGTTCGCGGCATCGGCTACGTCCTTGAGAACCGACAGTCTTGATGCGTAAAAGGTCGCTTACCGCTCGGCTCGCACTTGCATTTGCCCTGATTGCCGGACTAACGTTTTCCGGCGTGGGAATCTATCTGTACGGGTCCCTCGCAAGCCAGATCATCGATCGCGACGACGCTGAACTTCTCCGCAAAGCCGCGCGAGCCCAACAGGAACTGGCTGAGCTTCGAAGCTCCCCCATTGAAAACCGATGGGAGGAGGTACTTGGCGTGGTGAAAGGAAACGAGGAGTTCGGCATCCGCATATTAGATGCGCGCGGCGTGCAGTTGGCGACGGCCGGTGCAAACTATGGGATAAAGCCGCTTGCTAGCGGCGCTTACGCCAAAGAGCGGGATGCGGCCGGGCCGATTCAGGCCTGGAGCACACCGAGTGACATGCCGGTACGCATGACCACTATCAAGGCCAACGTCAGCGGTGAGATGTCGCCAGTAGTGGTAGAACTGTTTCAGGTCGCTAGCAGTCGTGTTTCCCTCCTACGGGACTATCGCTGGAAACTATTTATCGCAGTCCTTCTGGGTACACTTGGCGCAGGCGGACTGGGATACGCAGCGCTTCAGGCTGGCATGGCGCCATTGCGAAGTATCGCAGCCGGCACGGCCTCAGTGACCTTCACAAGCGGAGCGCTACCCGTTGATCCATCCAGGCTGCCTGCAGAACTTGATGATTTGGCGCGCGCCCTGCAGAGAATGATTGACCGTCTCCGTGAACGGTACGATCGGCTTTCGCAGTTTTCAGCGGACCTTGCCCACGACTTCCGTACGCCAATTACCAACCTGCTCGGCCAGACCCAGGTTGCACTGAGCAGCGACAGATCGATTGAAGAGTATCAATCGCTGCTGGTCTCGAATGTTGAGGAGTATGAGCGCCTTTCTCGGATGATTGAGAACATGCTCTTCCTGGCAAGAGCCGACAATGCACGGGTTGCCATTCGCGCTACGGAGCTCGACCTTCGCGAAGAACTGCATCGGCAGGCAGACTACTTCGAATCGTTGGCGGAAGCACGGCAAATAACTATCCAAGTCAATGCGCAAGGGAAGGTTTTCGCAGACCCAACGCTATTCCGACGCGCGTTAAGTAACTTGCTGTCAAATGCAATCCGCTATGCCAATGAGGGCACCAGAGTAACCGTTCACGGTCGACACACTGGAGGTGTCGCTCAAGTTAAGGTGGAGAACGTCGGACCGGGCATTGCCCCGGAGCACCTTTCCCTGCTCTTCGACCGCTTTTTTCGCGCAGACCCCGCGCGCGCCAACTCTGGTGAGTCATCGGGAATTGGGCTTGCAATTGTCAAGACCATCATGGATCTTCACCACGGAGCGGTTTCTGTTCGCTCCGTGGTGAATGCCACTACGTCCTTTGAACTGGAGTTTCCTGACAATAGGACAATCCCGCATAGCTGACGGGCAACTCTTCGCTAACTCCCAAATCAGCTATCGCACTGGAGGCGGCCGACTACCTGCTTGCCTGGGCAGACCGCTGTATCTGGCGACTGAATCGATGACTCCACGCTCCCATTTCAAAGAACAATCGATAGCAAGTCGCTCAAGGCAGTGATTCGTTGAGGTCAGAGCAGAAAGACGCGCTTGATGAGGCGAGAACAATGGCCGAGGATATCCAAGCGTTCTTCTTTGGTGGCCGAAGGGCCGAGACCGGCTGCAGATTCAACCGGTCGATGCAACAGCTTGATGGAATCGTTCAGTCGGTGTATCGAAGCTTAGTGTCTTGCGCCTGGTTGCTTTCAGTTTCTCGACTGGCGAGTTAGGAAATGGACCATTTCTGGTCACGCGCGAGACCCCGACCCGCCATCATCCATCGCTCTCGCAGTACGGGTGAACAGCGCCCGAAACTTGTTCCAGAAATCGCCACCGAGCACGAAGAAGCTTGCGACCAGCATCAGGTCGCCGACCAACTGTGCCTCCCACATCTTTGGCCGCAGCCCGGGCCAGATCGCATCCACGTAGGGTTCGAACATGGCCGAGGCCAGTGGCAGGCAGAACATCACGAGGCCGATGGCGTGACGTGTCGGCCCCACGGTGTCGCCGGGGCCGCTGAGGCGGCGCAACAGCAGAGCCTTCAGCCGCTCGAATCCCGGCTTGCCCATCACTGCGATGCTAGCCAGCAGCATGATCTTATTGACGACCACGATCCCGCCCGTCAGCGTCGCGATACCGGTGGCGGATACGCCCGCAAAGGCTGCGATTGGGACGAGGCCCCAAACCGCGTACGCGAGCACGAAGACACCAATGCCGGCGCGGAAGCGCCAAGTGCCCGGAGCGTGGGCGTCAGCCGGTGTGTCGGGAATCGTCATGCGCATCACCCTGGATAAGGAGTCCGCCATCAGACAATCGAGATGCTTCCCCCGAGGTCATGAATAACGCCGAACTCGGACGAAACTCAGTGTAGCCGACGGACTGCCAGGAGGGTTGGGCGGCTCGGCTGCGTCGGCGGATGGCCGTTCATGCTGCGGATTCAACCGGTCAATGCAACGGTTTGGTGGAACCGTTCAAAGAGGCGAACCACCACCGCCTGCGCGCGTCAGCTTGCACTGATGCCCTTGGCCTTGACGATGGCGCTCCAGCGGTCGTAGTCCTTGTTGAGGCGCGCCTGCATCTCCTTGCCGTCCTGGAACGATGCAATCGCCCCTGCGCTGACCAGCTTCTGCTGCAACTCCTTGTCCTTGCCGACGATGTCGCGCGTTTCGCTGGCAATCCGGTCGACGATGGCTTGCGGCGTGTCCAGTGGCGCGATCAGGCCGCCCCAGGAGTCGAAGTCAAAGCCCGGGAAGCCTTGCTCCGACACGGTCTTCACGCCAGGCAACAGCACGCGGGCGTTGGGCGAACTCAGCGCAATGGCCTTGAGCTTGCCGGCGCGGATATGAGGCAAGGCTGCCACGACGTCGGCGAACATGATGCCCACCTGGCCGCCGAGCAGGTCTGCCACGGCGGGCGCGCTACCCCGGTAAGGCACGTGCAGCACATCGAAGCCGCCGAGGTCCTTCAACTGCTCCATGGCCAGATGGCCGAAGCTGCCGGTGCCGGAACTGGTGTAGCTCAACGGCGTCTTGCTGGCCTTGGCGAAGCGGATCAGGTCGGGCAGCGTTTCGACATGGGGCACCACGGCCGGGTTGATGACGATGGCCATCGGCAGTACGTAGACCGTGGCCACGGACAGAAAGTCCTTCTTCACGTCATAGGCATTGGTCTTGTACATCAGCGGCGCCAGCAAGGCCGGCATGCCGAACATGGACAGGTTGTAGCCGTCGGCGGGGCTGCGGATAAAGCTGGCGGTGCCGATCGAGCCCGATGCGCCGGGCTTGTTTTCGATAATGACCTGTTGGCCGAGCCGTACCGACAGCTTCTGCGCCACGATGCGCGCGGCGGTATCGGTGGGGCCGCCGGCAGGGAATGCGACCACCATCTTGATGAACTTGTCGGGCCAGCCGGTCTTGGCCAGCACCGAAGGCATCACGGCGGCCATCGACGCGGCGGCGCCGGCCTTCAGTGCCTGGCGGCGGGTCAGTAGCAGCTTGGTCATTGTCTTGTCTCCTGTCGATCGAAAATTCGGGGTGTCAGATCACGCCTCTGGATTGCAGATCCGCGATGGCGCTGTCGTCGAGCTTCAGCAATTCCTTGAACACTTCGTGTGTGTGCTGTCCCATGTGCGGCGGCGGCATGCGCACGGGCAGGCGCTGCCCATCGAGCGCATATGGCGGGGCGAGCACCGCCTGGGCACCGGCCTCGCTATCCTCGAAGCGATGCAGCAGGCCAGCCTGCGCGGTGCGTTCCGATTGCAGGGCATCCAGCATGCCCAGCACCTCGCCGCACGGAATCTGCGCGGCCGTCAGGCGTTGCAGCAGTTCGGCACGCGTAAAGCGCTGCAGCCGCTCCCGTACCTCCGCGAGCAATACGTCGCGATGCGCCGAGCGCGCCGTGTTGGTGGCAAAGCGTTCGTCATCAGCCCATTCGGGGCAGTCGATGACCTCGCGGCAGAAGCGCTGGAACTGTCCGTTGTTGCCGACCGTGATCACCAGCGGGCCATCGGCGGCCTCGAACACGCCGTACGGCACGATGGACGGATGTGCATTGCCGAACTTGGGCGGATCGCCGGCCTTGAGCAAGGCTTCCATGCCGTAGTAGGACGTGATCATCACGCCGCAGTCGTAGAGCGCCATTTGCACGTGGCGGCCACGGCCGGTGGACTGGCGCGCAAACAGCGCAGCCAGGATCGCCTGTGCCGAATACATGCCCGTAAACATGTCGACCGCCGCCACGCCGAACTTCAGCGGCCCCTGCCCGGCCTCGCCGTTGGTTGCCATCACGCCGGACTCGCCCTGCACGACGAGGTCGTAGCCCGGACGTTCGGCTTCCGGCGTAAAGCGCGCATAACCGGAAATCGAGCAGTAGACCAGGCGCGGATTGATCTCGCTGAGCTGTTCGTAGCCCAGGCCGAGCTTCTCCGCGCCGCCCACCTTGAAATTCTGGATGACCACGTCGCACTGCGCGGCCAGTTGGCGTGCCAGCGCCAGACCGGCTTCGCTTTGCAGATCGAGCGTCACGGACCGCTTGTTGCGGTTCGCGCTATTGAAATAGGAGGTATTGCGCGTGCCGATGCGCACGCCCCAGTCTCGGGTGTCGTCGCCACGGGCGGGATGTTCCACCTTGATGACGTCCGCGCCCAGGTCGGCCAGCGCCATCGCGCACATCGGCCCTGCCAGCACACGCGACAGGTCCAGCACCCGCACGCCGGCCAGCGGCAGCGATGCCATGTTTTCTTGCTTCATTGATTGCGTCTCCCCGCGTCCGGATCTTTGCCTGCAGGGAGGTCCGGTTTTCTTTACCAGCGGTGATTGTCCATATGTTCCGAATGCTTGACAATTGCAACCGATTTTCAACATATATGAATACTCAAGGTTGACAATGGACCTGAACGCGCTGACATTGCTGGTCGAAATCATCGACGCCGGAAACCTGAGCCGAGCGGCAAGCCAGCTCGGCATGAGCCGCGCCAACGTGAGCAAGCGGCTCAACCATTTCGAGCGGCAGCTGGGTGCCGAACTGCTGAGGCGCAGCACCCGGCAACTCGAACCCACGGAACTGGGGTGGCAGCTCTACGAACATGGCCGCGCCATCCGCCACGAGCTGATGGCGGCCCAGGAGTCGGTGCAGAGCCTGGGCAAGCGCCTGAGCGGCACGGTGCGGCTCAGCGTGCCAAGCGGATTCGGCCAGCACACCATGTCGGCCTGGTTTATCGAATTCATGACGATGTACCCGGCCATCACGCTCAATGTGATTTTCGATAACGACATCGAGGACCTGATCAAGGGCGCGGTGGACTTCTCCATCCGTGTCATGGCGGAAACGCCCGCAAATGTCGTGGCCCATAGCCTGGGCGATGTCGAGTACGTGGCCTGCGTCACGCCGGAGTTGGTGAGCCAGTACGGCATGCCGCGCACGCTCGATGAGTTTCGAGACCTGCCGCTGATCACGTCCGAACTGACCGGCCAGAAACTTCACTCGGCGGGCCGGGCGGGCGCGGCCGGTGGGACACCGCATATCCGCCCCCGCCTGATGTCGGCCAATTTCTTCTTCCTGCGCGACGCCATCCTTCAGGGCCTGGGCGTTGGCCTGGTGCCCCGCTACATGGTGGACCGCGACCTGGCGGCCGGCACCTTGCTGCAGTTGCCCCTGCCTCCGCAGGACCTGGCATTCCTGCGCACCACCATGTACCTGCTGTACATGCCGGCCCGCTACCAGACGCGTGCGTTCACGACGCTGGTCGCCTTCCTGCGCGACAAGACTGCAAGCCGACGAGCCGAATTGCGCACATGAGTGCGAGGTGCGGAACCCACTACGTTGAGCACGGCACAACTGCCTGCCCTCGCGGAGACGGAAACGCGCAAGTGGTCCGCGGTGATCAAGCAGTCGAAGGCCCGAGTGGGTTGATTGGGCGGCAGATATCGTTGCTGACTCACTCGCCAGGCCGGGCCACAGTGCCTGCTCCTCTCTGACCACGATGACACCGCCCCCCCTGGCCGAGCATCGACGAGACCTCGGAATTGGCAGTGCCATAGCAGGAAGTCGGACCCACCGCCAGCATGCCGGCGGTGCGATGACCGCAATTCCCCAACATGCGGCCGTTCGCTCCCCACGATTGCAAGGCTGCGAAGGGGCGAATACGGCCGGTAGCATCAGACGGGCCAATTGAACGTATCCATGCAGGCTGGGCATTCGATGGCCCTTGTGCGCATGAGGATCGCACGAAGCATGTGCTTCGCCGATCCAACGCGCCCCATGCTAGTCTCATTGCACTTTGATCCGTGAGGCCGTCGGCATGGTCTGCCCTGGACGCACCCTGGTCACCTTGTGGATGTGGCTCGCCCTGTGGTGCTGCACAATGCCGGCCCATGCGCAAGAGCTCGAGCCACGCAGCTATTCTGCCGCACCTGTCGGGACAAACTTCCTCGCCGCTACCTATACCCGGCTCTCGGGGGATGTGCTGACTGACCCGTCGCTGCCCATCACCGATGTACGCTCCAGAATCAACATCTTCGGGGCCGGCTATGTGCACGTGTTTGACGTGGCCGGGCGGACTGCCTCCATCGGCCTGCTTGCACCCTTCGCGAGTGGCGACGTCAGTGGCAACGTGCTCGACGCACCGAACGCGGTCCACCGGGCGGGGATCGGCGATGCCCGCGTGCGCTTGGCCATCCATCTCCTTGGCGGCCCTGCTCTGACGCCGGCCGAGTTCATGAAACGGGCGCCGGACACCATGCTCGGGGCGAGCCTCACAGTTGTCGCACCTACCGGCCAGTACGATGCCTCCCGGCTGGTCAACGTTGGGACCCACCGCTGGGCCTTCAAGCCGGAAATCGGCCTGTCTCAACCGTTCGGCAACTGGTTTACCGAGTTGTCTGCCGGGGTCTGGCTGTTCGGCGACAACAACGCTTATCTGGGCGACAAGCGGCGCGAACAGTCGCCGCTCGGCGTGTTGCAATGGCATGCCGGCTATCAGTTCCGGCCCGCCCTGTGGGTCGCGGCAGACGCCGGCTTCTATAGCGGCGGCCGCACGTCGGTAAATGGCATCCCCAATGCAGATCGTCAGCAGAACTCACGCTATGGCGTGACGCTGTCAGTCCCGATCGTGCCTGGCTGGTCGGCCAAGCTGGCGGCATCGAAGGGCCTCATCACCCGGGCGGCCGGTGACTACACGGCAATCACGCTGACGCTCCAATACCAGTGGATCAACCACTGAAGCATCAAACGGCCGAGAAGCAGGTCTGTCAGAGACGGCGACAGCTTCGCGGTGAGCATCCGACCGAGACCGGCCAGACTCAGCCATTGCCTTTAGGTCGTTGAGCGTCTGATGTGCGGTAGCGTTTGCCCTTCTCGAACATGGAAATTCTGCTTGCGAGAATTTACCGCAATGTGCGCTTGCCCCGCCGCCGGAACGCCCAGCGCGGCCAGAAAAGCGACAGCCCTGCACGCCCGGTCGGCTATCATGCCTATCCTCTCCGAAGTAGCTCCCTATGATTTCCGTCCGTAATGTCACGCTGCGTCGTGGCGTCAATGTCGTACTTGACCGCGCATCCGTCACTTTCAACCCTGGCGAAAAGATCGGTCTTGTCGGCCGCAATGGCGCCGGCAAGTCATCCTTCTTCGGCCTTCTCAACGGCACGCTGCACGAAGACAGCGGCGAATTTTCGATTCCCGCCGCATGGAAGATGGGCCAGGTCGCGCAGGAGATGCCGGAGACCGAGCAAAGCGCGACCGACTTCGTAGTCGAGGGCGACACCGCGCTGTTGGCTGCGCAGACCGAAGTCGCCGCCGCCGAGGCCAGCGACGACGGCATGCGCATGGCGCACGCCTACATGGCCCTGCACGACGCCGGTGCGCACGATGCGCCTGCCCGCGCCCAAGCGCTGATCCTGGGCCTTGGCTTCAGTGCTGCGCAGCTTAGTCAGCCGGTCAACAGTTTCTCCGGCGGCTGGCGCATGCGACTGCAACTGGCGCGCGCGCTCATGTGCCCGTCCGACCTGCTGCTGCTCGACGAGCCAACGAATCACCTTGACCTCGACGCGCTGGTCTGGCTGGAAGCCTGGCTCAAGCGCTATCAAGGAACCCTCGTAGTGATCAGCCACGACCGCGAGTTTCTCGATGCGGTGACGCAGGTGACGGTGCACGTCGACAACGCCCAACTCGTGCGCTATGGCGGCAACTACAGCAAATTTGAAGACATGCGAGCAGAACAGCTCGTATTGCAGCAGGCCGCGATGGCCAAGCAGGCGGACAAGATCGCCCACCTGCAGAAGTTCATCGACCGCTTCAAGGCCAAGGCCTCGAAGGCGAAGCAGGCGCAGAGCCGTGTCAAGGCGCTCGAACGCATGGAGAAGATCGCGCCAGTGCTTGCCGACGCAGAGTTCAACTTCGAGTTCAAGGAGCCGCTCAACGTCCCGAACCCGCTGCTGTCGATGCTGGACACGAGCTTCGGCTACCCGGCGCCAGCCGGCGCACTGCCGGGCACGCTGCCCACGGTCATCGTACGAGGCATCAACCGTTCCGTGCTGGCTGGGCAGCGCATCGGCATTCTCGGTGCCAACGGCCAGGGCAAGTCCACGCTGGTGAAGACGGTGGCACATGCGCTGGCGCCGATCGGCGGCGAAATCAGCGAAGGCAAAGGCCTGAATATCGGCTACTTCGCCCAGCAGGAACTCGACGTGCTGCGCCCGCTCGACACGCCGATGGAACACATGATCCGCCTTGCAAAGGACACACCGGCTCACATGCGCGCGCCCGGCCAGAGTGGAACCGAACAATCGCTTCGCACCTTCCTTGGCACCTTCAACTTCAGTGGCGACATGGTCCATCAGGCGGTCAGCACGATGAGCGGCGGCGAAAAGGCGCGGCTCGTGCTGTGCATGATCGTATGGCAGCGCCCGAACCTGCTGCTGCTCGACGAACCGACCAACCACCTCGACTTGTCCACACGCGAAGCGCTAGGCATGGCGCTCAACGAATTCGAAGGCACCGTGATGCTGGTCAGTCACGACCGCGCTCTGCTGCGCGCCGTTTGTGACGAGTTCTGGCTGGTCACCAAGGGCGGCGTCGAGCCCTTCGACGGCGATCTGGATGATTACCAGCAGTTTTTGCGCGACGAAGCCCGTCGCTTGCGCGAGCAGGCTGCCGCAGCGTAGAGGCACATCGCCTGAAGCGGGTCAATGCGAACACGTGCCCTTCACAGGTTTCAGCGTGAAGGGCACCGTTGAGCGCAACGTGACTGATTCGAACTCCGGCGTCGAAATCAATCCCGGGGGTTCGCTGTTCGAATCCAATAGGGAACTTCTGCGGGGCGCAGTGATTGGGCGACGGCAGTGGGCGTGGAAGTTGCCACTGCCGCCAAAATGTCCTCCGCGCGACCGTGCCGAGAGCCGAGACCGGCCATGCACAGAAGGGACAGAAGCAAGGCACAGGCGCTCCGCCGGTCGAACCGGCTGGCGACACGCTCAGACGAGCGCGCATTCGGTCGACGGTTGCCTGTCGCCCGTGCCGCCCACTTCCGCGATCAGTTCGCGCAGGCGCTCGGCCGCGATGGGCTTGTGCAGCACGCGCAAGCCGCTGGCGTGCAGGGCGCGCAGGCGATCGGGTGCCGTATCGCCGGTCACCAGTACCGCTGGCGTGTCGGTACCCAGCGTCTGGCGCAACGCGGCCACCGCGTCGATGCCGGTCACGCCGTTACCCAGTCGATAGTCGGCGAGGATCAGCCCGATCGGCGCCTGCGTATCGGCGGCCGCCGCCGCGTGGGCGGCCAGCACGTCGTCGACGGTGGCCCCGGCGTAGACCGGATGGCCCCACAGCGCCAGCAGTCCACCCAGTGCCGAGCGAATGCCTGCGTCGTCATCAATCAGCACGATGCCGATTGCCTGGGCCTGGGCGTCGGCAGACATGGCGAAGACGTCGTCGCCCGCCACCACGCCCGGCCGCTGCGTCGGCATGGCCGCCAGCGGCACGGTGACGGCGAACACGGTGCCCCGGCCCGGAATGGACCGAAGCGTCACCCGATGACCCAGCAGCGCGGCCAGCCGGCGCACGATCGCCAGTCCCAGCCCCAGGCCTTGCCCGTCGGGACGGCGCGCATCGGGCAACTGCGTGAACTCGTCGAAAATGCGCGCCTGCTCCGCCTCGGGAATGCCCGGCCCCTGGTCGATGACCTGGATTTCCACCGCGCCCGTCCGACGCCGGCAACCCACCAGCACACGTGCGCCCGGCGCATAGCGCAACGCATTCGACAGTAGGTTGTCGATGATGCGATGCAGCAGCGCGGGGTCAGTGTCGATCCAGACATCGGCGCCATGCACCCGCAGCTGGCCGCCCTGCTCCCGGGCCAACTGCGCGTACTCATCGCCCATATCGACCAGCCAGGTGCCGAGCCACAGCGGCTGGCGACGCACCGGCATCAGCCCGGCATCGAGCCGCGACGCGTCGAGCAGACCGTCAAGCATGGTGCCGATCTTGTCGAGCGTACCGTCGAGCCGCCCGGCGATGTGGGCAGCCTGCGCGGCGGGCACATCCTTGCGGCGCGCCAGGCCGGCGAGCGTGGCGGTCAGCAGGCCCAGCGCGTAAACCGGTTGCCGCAGGTCGTGGCTTGCGGCGGCCAGGAAGCGCGTCTTCGCCAGATCGGCTTCGGTGGCGCGGTCGCGCTCATGCTTGAGTTCGCCGATCAGGGCCAGGTTCTCGAAGCGCAGCCGCACGCTCTCGCGCAGCGTGCGGTGCGTGTTGCGGCTGTAGTACAGGTTCACCGCCAGCAGGCACAGCGTGAACAGCAGGTAGATCCTGTAGACCGTGCCGTCGTGAGCGAGGCAGTACAGCGCGAACGGTGCCAGCATGGCCACGATGGTGCCGATGGCCGTGGGCCGATGTGCCGATAGCGATGGCACGGCCCCGCCGGACATGCCGGCCAGCACGACACAGGCAAACGCCACCAGCTCCGGCTGTTCTGGCAGCAGCCACGAGGATCCCACCAGGCCCCACAACAGTGCAGACAGCCACGACATCACCATGAAGCTGCGCGCCCAACGGGCCGGCACGATCGCGCCCCGCTGGCGGAAGAAATGGATCGAATGCACGATCCTTAGCGCGGTCAGCACGTAGATCGCACCGGTCCAGATCAGCAGGACGGCCATCGGCACGCTGTCTCGCAGGATCGCGATCACGGGCAGCGGGATGACGAAGTTTGCCGCCAGCACCGCGTTCGACTGCCGGTATAGCAGACGCACCATTTCGACGTCAGTCGGATCGGCGCCCGTTGCGCCAGGCAGTTCTTCTTGCGTCATCGGGGTGGCAGTTGGCGGGAAAAAAGCGGGAGTAAGTGAAGTCGGCGCCTGATATTATCCGTTTGCCAGCGAACAGACAAAGCGCCCTTTTTTCAGGCCGCGCCAATGTCCGCGACATCCGCAATCCTCCACGCCCCAACCCCATGACCGCTTTGCCCTCGCCCACCCGCATTGCGCTCGCCGACGATCACGCCATCGTGCTCGAAGGATTGAAGCTGCTGCTGTCGGTGGTGGACGGCGTGACGGTGGTGGGCACCGCCGTGGATGGCGCCGCGCTGCGCACGCTGCTGGCCACGCAGCCGGTGGACCTGCTGGTGCTGGACCTGCATATGCCGGCGCTGGACGTGCGGCAGTTCCTGGGCGAGGCGCGGACCCGCTTCCCTGCGATGCGCGTGTTGGTGCTGACCGGCGATGGCGATGCGGAGGCGATGTCCGTCGCCATGGCGGCGGGCGCGCACGGCTTCCTCGTCAAGCGCAGCGATGTCAGCGAACTGCTGCCCGCCATCGAGGCGCTACGCCTGGGCCAGCCCTATATCGGCGCGGGAATCGGCCACGGCGCGCATGTTGACCAGCGCCCGCGCGGGCACGCCGCCGCGACGGTGCCAGATGCCGACGACGTGCTGACCCGCCGCGAATGCCAGATCCTGGCGCTGATCGCGCGTGGCGCCACGGCCAGCGAGATCGCGGCCGAACTGGGCATCAGCCCGCTCACCGTCCGCAAGCATCGCGAGAACCTGATGCGCAAGCTGTCGCTGCACAACACGGCGGAACTGGTGGCCCATGCGGTCCGGGTGGGTTTGCGGACCGTATAGCTCCGATCCCCCCGCCAACAGCCCTCCGCCCGTTCCGCCACGCCAGTTTTCACCGCGCCACCCCCCCGAAATACGACGGGTGCCGTATTTTCCCCGCCTGCCCTGCCCGGTATATTTCGCCCGCTTGCCTCCCAAGTTGCGCGGCGAAGCACCACACAAACACAATAAATATTCGGACGCGCGGCGCCAGTCGTGCCTCCAAGGGTTGAAGGGACATCCATGGCACAACTGCTCTTCTATCGGCAGCCCGAGATGCTGAACCGCTACCGCCACCGCCATCTGCGGATGCAGCCGGTGGAGAACGCGTACGGTTTCGCACGGCAGACCAATTCCACCGTGCTGACGCTGGCCGAGTTCGGCATCGCCAGCCGCGTCTACCCGATCCTCTTTGCGGGCGACGCCACCGGCAAGCCTGTGCCGGTGGTGCTGCTGGGCGTGCGCAGCGACGAGAACCTGTTCGTCGATGCGGACGGACGCTGGGATGCCGCGTATGTGCCGGCCTTCGTGCGCCGGTATCCGTTCGTGCTGGCCGAAGACGGCGGGCAATGGAATGTGTGCATCGACCGCGCCTACCCCGGCTTCGTCGACGACGCGGACAGTGATCTGGGCACGCCGCTGTTCGGCGACGACAACGAGCCACTGCCGGCGTTGCGTGGCAGCATCGACTTCCTCGAAGCGTTCCAGCGTACGTTCGAACATGCCGTGGCCTTCGCCGCCGAACTGGCCGCGCACGACCTGCTGACCGAGGTACACGCCGTGGCTGACGTGGGCGAGGCCGGCCGCTTCTCGCTGTCCGGCCTGCTGGCGGTCGACGAAGCGCGGCTCGCCGCCCTGCCCGCCGACGTGCTGCAGCGCTGGCTCATGGACGGCACGATGAAAGCGGTGATGGCCCATCGGCTCTCACTCGACCTTCTGCCACAGCTCGCCCTACGGCTGCGGGAACGCATGCCGGCGACGTCCGCCAGTGGCGACCCGGCTCCGGAAGCCGTTGCCGCCACCAACGCAAACGCAAACGCAGACACCGACGCCATCGAAGCCTGACTTCGTCGCTGACATGACATCTTGACGCGCCCCGGGGCCAGCCTCGCGGGCGCGCGGTAGCTGGCCGGCCATCGCCGGCTGGCCCTGATTTTCAGTTCAACACATCAACGGGTTGTCGCACCGTGCCATGCCGCGCGGGCGCCGGGGGAAATCGCCATGAAGGACCACGCCACGCGGCTGCGCCGCGAACGCATTGTCGCGCGCAAACTGTCCATTGCCATCGCTACCCTGATTGGGACGGCTGGCGTGCTCGGCGAGGCGGCGGCACAGGTCGTCGCCTCGGGCAGGACCAGTACGACGGTCACCCCGGGTGCCTCCGTGACGCGCGTGGACACCACCAGCGTGGTCGGGTCCGCCGCCTTCAACGACTTTTCCGCGTTCAACGTGGGCAACGGTCACACGGTCAACCTGAACCTGCCAACTGGCACCAGCGCGCTGATCAACCTGATCGGCGGCGGACGCAGCCAGATCGACGGCACCGTCAACGCGCTCAAGGACGGGCGGATAGGCGGCAACGTGTTCTTCGCCAACCCCGACGGCTTCCTGATCTCCAGTTCGGGCGTGATGAACGCCGGCTCGCTTCACCTGTCGGCGCCGTCGCGCGGCTTCATGGACAGCTTCTTCCTCGGCAAGGATCAGCCGAATGGCATTGCCGTCGACCTGCTGATGCAGGGCCGGCAGCCGATCGAGCCGCACAGCCTGATCGAGGTGCGGGGCCGCCTGAACGCTGCCGATAGTATCGACCTGCGCAGTGGCAAGATCGTCGTCGGCAACACCGCCCAGTTACGTGCCGGCGTGCCGCAGGCGGAGTTCGACCAGATGGTGAACACCACTGGCATCACACAGGCAGGCCAGGTGGTAGCGGTACAGGGGCGCATCTTCCTTGCGGCCACCGGTGACGTCGACATCAGCGGCCGGCTCGACGCGGCGGCCACGCCGGACAACGGTGGGCAGATCGACGTCACCTCGGGCGGCCGGCTCGACGTGCATGGCGGCGCCGTGCTGAACACCCGCAGCGGGGGCGGCACCGGCGACGCCGTCAAGGACGGCAGCATCAAGCTGCTGGCGGACTCCGCGAACACGGCCGGCACCGATCTCGTCTCGACCGTGACGTCCGAGGCTTCCGTCAACATCGCGGACGCCACGCTGACCGGCGGCGATATCTCGATCGACGCCCGTAGCCAGGCCATCTACAACAAGAGCATCGTCTCGCTGGCCGATGTGCCCATCGCCACCAGTGGCTCGCTCGGGCTGGCGGACCTTGTTGGTGACGTCACGCTGGGCGCCATGCAGACCCGCAGCCGCGCCAGCGTCAGTATCGGTGCCGGCGCCAATATCCAGGCGAGCGGCACGCTGGCGATGAAGGCAGATTCCACCGCCGAGACCACTTTCAGCCAGATGTCGCTGTGGAACATGCTGGTGCCGTTCAGCGTCGATTTCCTGAAGGCCGATGTCGATTCGGCGGCCTCGGTATCGGTGCAGGCTGGCGCCGCCTTGCGCGCGAAGACGCTGGTGGCCGAGGCCGTCAACAAGGCCACGCTCGATGTCTCGGTCACCTCGATCTCCACCGAGGACAACGTCGCCGTGGGCGTGGCGCTGACCAGTGCGCGCGCCAACGCCAGCGTGGACGTTGCCGCCGGCGCGAGTGTCAACGTCACCGGCGATGTGCGTCTGGCCGCCAGCAATACCAACAGCTTCAACACCTCGATGAGCCAGACCGCGAACGACGACGGTGTGGCCGGCGGCGCGGCCGCAATCTTCGACGGGCAGACGGCGGCCACGGTACGACTCGGCACCGGCCTGGTCGGCGCGCGCGACGTCACGCTCGCCGCGCACGACGACACGCTGAAGAACCGCACCAATGCCTCGTCCACGGTGGGCGGCATCCACCTGCTGCAACGCGTCTACGGCATCGGCACCCGCGGCGCCGAGATGGTCCAGAAGTACTTGCTGAACAGCAAGAATGGCACGCCCAAGGCCGATGACCGTGCCGACTCCGATGGGTCGCCGTTCAAGCTGTCCGGTGCGCTCTCGTACATCGACTTCTCCAGCGGCGCCACAGCCGAGGTGGCAAATGGCGTGCACATCGACGCCACCGGCAATGTGGTGGTGGCCGCCACCGTGCGCGATGCGCAGATCCACGCCATGAGCGCCAGCTCGGCAGATCAGGACACCTCCAGCGGCAACCAGAACAGCACCACTGAAGCCTCGGTCAGCGGTGCGGTGACGCTGGGCTTCTACCGTCACGACGCCAACGCCCGCGTGGGCGACGGTGCAACGATCACGGCCGGCCAGTTCGGGCTCCTGTCGGACGTCTCGCTACCCTACGCGTTCACCTGGGGCAAGTTCGACAACCTCGACGCGCTGATCGCCAAGGCCACGGCAACGCTGGGGTTCTCCGACCAGCTCACGGGTTACGCCAACGCCTCCACGAGCGCACACGATGGCGACCTCGGCGTGGGCGGTGCGGTCAGCTACCTCGACTTCACCAACCGCAGCCGCGCCACGGTGGGCGATGGCGCGTCGGTCACCGTCAGGCCGTCCACCAACGGCACCTGGGGCGTGGACCTCGCCAACGGCACCCGCGCCGACTTCGATGCGGCCGTCCACGTCAAGGCGACGATGGAGACCGAAGGCGCTTTCTCGGCGGGCAACCTCGGTCTGACCGGCAACGGCAGCGGCGGCAGCGGCGATGCCGCGTCGGTCGGTGGCGCCTACAACCAGATCAACTTCGACAACAGCGTGGAGGCCCGCGTCGGGCGCGGCGCGGTAATCGGCGGGAACGTTGTCAACGCCGATGGCACGGCCGGCTCGCGCGTCGACGTGGCCGTCACGGCGGACGCCACGGAGCGCTTGTTCGTGCTGGCACCCAGCGCCGGCCGCGGCGGCGGCTTCGGCCTGAACGGCACGTTCGCGTACGCCAACACCGCCCATGAGACGATGGCGGTCATCGATGCCGGCGCGCAGGTGACGGCCAACCAGTTGCGCGTGGCCGCTCAGGACGACACCGTGATCTGGGCCGTGTCCGGCGGCATCAACAAGTCCGAAAGCGCCAGCGTGGGGCTCGGCAATGCACTGATCGAGGTCGCGACCGACACCCAGGCCCGCATCGGCAGCAACCAGGCCGGCGCCGACGCGGTCAACCTCCTGGCATCGAACGTCGATGTCGGCGCACGCACCGACGGTCGCGTGGAGAGCATTGCCGTGGCGGGCGCCATCACCACGCAGGCGGCCCCCGAAAAGCCCAAGGAACCGAAGCCCAAGAAGGACCCTGCCGACCAGGGCTTCTTCGACAAGCTCGGCGGCAAGCTCTCCACGCTGGGCACCGCGCTGAAATACACCTTGCTCGGCGACGCCCAGGCGCCGCAGACCGCGCCGAAGTTCGGGCTCGGAGTATCGGGCTCCTCGGCCATCAACCTTGTGGCGATGAATACCAGCGCCGCCGTCAGCAACGCGAACATTACGCTGGAAGATGGCAGCCTGGCGGTCACGGCGGTCAACAACACGGACATCGGCGCCTTTAGCGGCGCGGCCGCCCTGACCCGCGCCAACGCGCAGAGCAGCCGGGGCAGCGCGGCCATTGCCGGTGCGCTGGCGCTGAACGACCTGGCCAATACCACCGAAGCCACGCTGCACAACGCGCGCGTGACCGATGCCACACGAGTTGACGTGATGGCGCTGTCGGGCGGCGAGCAGCTCTCCGTGGCACTGGGGCTGGCCGTCAATGCCTCGGCCGACCAGAGCAAAGCGGCCTCGGCGGCCGGATCGGTCTCGGTCAGCACCGCGCGCAATGCCGTGCGGGCCACAGTGGATGACAGCACGATCACGGGCCAGGCCCACCGCACCGACGTCGACGTGCTGGCCTACGACCGCACAACGCTTGGCACCGGGGGGGGTGCCCTGCTCGGCGGTGGCCGGGGCGGCGTGGGCGCCGCCGTCACGTACAGCGATATCGGCAATACGGCGACGGCCATCGTGGACAACACGGCGATCACCGGGGCCGGCGACGTGCAGGTGCAGGCGCTGACCGCGAGCCTGATCGGCGCCGGCGGCGCCATGGTCGCGGCCACCGGCTCGGGCAACAACGTCACGCTGGGCGGCGCGTTCGTCTTCAACGACATCGGAAACGTTGTGCAGGCCAGCATCCGCAACGGCTCGCGAATCGACGCGAGCAATGTAGCGGTACGGGCCGCCGATACGGCCCGCATCAATGGGCTGGACGCCGTCATCGACCAGCACGACGGCGCTGGCGGCGCATCGGGTTACGACTACTCCGGCGCCGGCGCGGGCAATACCGACACCGATGGCGCCAGCATCGTCGCCGTGGCCGGCAACGTCCAGGCAGGCGGCAACAACGTCGGGGCGTCGATGCTGTTCAACACGATCGGCAACCGCTTCATGGCCGAGATCGACCAGTCGACCGTCACGGCCGACGCCAGCGTGGACGTTGTGGCGCACAGCGGCGCCACCATCTTTGGCTATGCGGCCGGCGTTGGCGTGGGCACCGGACAGTTCTCCGGCGGCGGCTCCGTGGTGATCAACGACATCGGCAATACCATCACCGCACGCATCGGTGGAGACCAGACCACGATCTCCGCCGGCGCCCTGCAGGTGGCGGCCAGCGATGCCTCGCACATCAGCGCGGCGGCCGGACAGATCAACGCCAGCCTGGGGACGGGCGCGGTGGGCGCGGCCGTCAGCGTCAACGAGATCGGCAATACGGTCGAGGCCAGCGTGACCGACGCCGCCCTGTACATCGGCGGCGCGAACACGATCCGGGCCGACAACACGTCCTGGATCGACACGCTT
This sequence comes from Cupriavidus sp. UBA2010, assembly GCF_002335265.1. NCBI lineage: Bacteria > Pseudomonadati > Pseudomonadota > Betaproteobacteria > Burkholderiales > Burkholderiaceae > Cupriavidus > Cupriavidus sp. UBA2010. The sequence continues at coordinate 201,251 of NZ_DDCI01000024.1, read as the reverse complement.
GCTGCCTCGGCGGGCGGCGCGCCCAGTTTCGCTATCAATGGTTCCGCCGCCACGGCAACCATCGCCAACACCACGACGGCGCAACTGGTCAATGCCACGGCCGTGGGCGATACCCAGCAGTTGTCCGTGCTCGCCACCGACAGCGCGCTGATCCGTTCGCTGTCCGGCTCGGCCGCCGGCAGCGGCAGTGCCGCATTCGGCGCCGCCGCCACGGTCAACCAGATCGACAGCGTGACGTCGGCCGGCATTCACGGCGGCAACGTCGAGGCCGGCAACGTCACGGTGGCGGGCACCGCCGATGCGACCATCGACACGCTCGCAGCCAGCGGCGCCGGCAGCGGCTCGGTGGCCGTGGCCGGTTCGTTCGCCACCAGCCTGCTTGGCGGCAGCACGTCGGCGGTGATCGACAACGGCGCCACAGTGCGCGCCTGGCAGAACGTTGGCGTGCTGGCCCGCCGCGACGACCGCGTGACGGTTGCCGCCGGCGGCGTGGGCATCGGCTTCGGTGTGACCGGCGTCGGCGCAGCCGCCGTCGTCAATGTGATGGACGCCGCCACGTACGCGGGCATCGTCGGGAACGGCACGCAGGTCGATGCGCTGGCGCTCGACCCGGCCGCAAAACTGAACGTACAGAGCGGCGGACTCGACGGTCTGGCCGACCTGGCCGATGGCACCGACCTCGGCCACTACGCACGCAGCGACCTGGCCGGCATGCGCGAAACGCTGTCGGTGTCCGGTGTGGCGGTCAACGCCACAGCCACGCATTCAGTAGAAAGCCTGGCCGCGACGGTGGGCGGTGGCACCTATGCCGGCGTGGGCGTGACGACGCAGGTCGATGTGATGGGCGGCGAGACCGTGGCCGAGGTGCGCGACGCCAGCGTCAACCTGCTAAACGGCGCGGGTCTGGCGCAGGGGCTGGACGTGCGCGCGGCCGACCACGCCTATGCGAACAGCTTTGTCGGCGCGCTGGGCGGCGGCGCGGTTGGCGTGGCCGCTGCGGCGGACACCCATGTGTTCGACGGCACCACGCGCGCGCAGATCGTGGACAGCAACGTGCGGGCGCGCGGCACGGCCAGCATCGTCGCGCAGTCGAGCCAGAGCGCGGCGTCGGTCGCGGCCGGCGGCGCGGCCGGCCTCGCGGGCGTGGCTGGCACCGGTTCGCTGGCCAAATTCACCAGCACAACCCAGGCCGCGCTCAGCGGCGGCACGACCGAGGCAGGTGCCCTCGCGGTCGATGCCGACCACCTCAGCCGCATGGCGCTGGGTGCCGGTGCGCTGTCGGGCGGCGGCGTAGCAATGTCTGGCAGCTTCGGCGTGGGGCTGGACCAGAGCCAGACCGTCGCGACGATCGATGGCGCCGCGATCCGCGCCACGCGGGGTGTATCGGTCACGGCGGACAGCCGCACCGAGATCGACAACTGGAGTGTCTCCGGCGCGGGCGGCGGCTTCGGTGCCGGGGCGGGCTCGGCCGCCGTCGTGCTGACGGAGGGCGCGACGCAGGCCTGGGTGGCCAACAGCCGCATCGCCGGCTCGACGATCGGCAACGACGTGACGCTGACCGGCACCATCCAGTCCGCCACCATCGACAACAACCGGCTGGTGGGCACGGATGCCGGCGGCCAGGCCATGGGCGGCACGCTGCAAGGCACGAACGGCGCGACGCTGTCCGATGCGCAGGTCTGGACCGAAACCGACGCGAAAGGCCGCAAGGCCACCCTGGTCACCGGTACGTTGCGCGATGCCAGTGGCGCCCTCGCCCCGTTTGAAGGCGAACTGCGCGATGGCGTGCTGTACGACCCCAACGGTACGGCGATCGCCACGCTGGTTGGCGCGGCTCCGCAGCAGGCCATCGCAGGCGCCGGCTCACTCACGGTCAGCGCCACCGACCGCACGACCGTCGACAATCTCGCCGGTGGCGCCGGGCTGAGCGGCGGTGCGGGCGTAGGCGCGGCAGCGGTGGTCACACGCGTGGACAACACGGTCACTGCCTGGATCGACCATAGCGATGTGAAGACCCAGGGCGACGTGACGCTCCAGGCGCGGGCCGAACGAGACCTGTCGGCGCAGGCGGTATCGGCCGGCGTGGGCTTTACCGGAGCGGGCTTGGCCGGTTCGGTGGCCGTCACGCTGGTCGGCCAGGGCCCGAGCGGCGACGCCGCGCAGGAGCTCGATCACGACGGCAACGGCACGCTGAGCAAGGTCGAGGCGCTCGGCCAGCAGGACAAGGTCGGCGCCAGCGGATTCGGCAATGCCCTCGACAACAGCACCCGGACGGCGCTCAACCAGCGCGCCGGGGTCTCCGTGAAATCTGGCATCAACGCTGCAAACCTCGACGCGCGCACTGCGGCCGTGATCTCGGGCTCGACCGTTGTAGCCGGTGGCGACGTGCGCCTGGACGCCAGTGAAAGCGACCGCAACGACATCCTGGTTGGTGCTGCCGCTGGCGGCTTCGCCGGTGTCGGCGCGGCGGTGGGCGTCATGCAGATTCGCCACAACGTCGATGCGCTGGTCGACGGCGCTTCCACGCTGACGGCCGGCGGTGCCATCCGCCTGCACGCAGGCACCCGTGCGCTCGACGCAAACGCGCCGGCCGCGCAGGTGCTGGCGTACCAAGGTTCAGGCGGCGTGGTTGCGCTCGGCGCGGCGGTTGCCACGGTCGACATTGCTAACCAGGTATCGGCGCGGGTTTCCGGTGGCGCCACCGCACAAGCTGGCAACGACGTCGCCGTGACGGCTGACGACGCGACCGATGCCAACGCCGAAGCCCAGGGCTATCAGGTTGGCCTGGTGGCGGCAGGCGCCGCCGTGGCAACGGCCGAGAAGTCCGGCCAGACCATCGCCGCCATCGGCGATGACAGCGGCCTGCGCGCCAACGTGGCCGCGCAAGGCGACATCATGCTCGGCGCACAACGCAGCGGCCGTGTGGGCAGCCTGGCGCGCGCGGGGTCTGGCGGCGCCGGCGCCGCCACGGGCTCCGGTGCCACGGCCACCGACGACGGCATCGTCACCGCCAGCATCGCCAATGCCACGGTGCAGGCCGGCGGCACGGCAAGCGTGGTCGCGACGGCCGCACCCCAGACGCAGGCCCGTGCGGAAGGCTACAACGGCGCGGTATACGCGGCCATCGGCGCCTCGGTGGCCAAGGCGACCGCCGCCACCACCGCGAACGCCGCGATCATGGGCAGCAGTATCGTCGCCGATGGCGTAGACGTACGCGCCGCCACGATGCGCACTGCAGGCAGTCAGAATGCCGACGCCTTCGCGCGCGCCACGGGTGGCGCAGGACTCGTGGGTGCCAATGCCACCGACGCCGATGCCCTGACCAAGACCGCCAGCCACGCGACGATCGGCGGCAACACGGTCCTGCTGGTGAACAACGCCACCCTTGTCAGCGCCAGTTCCGACACCGGCACGCACGCCAATGCCAACGGCGTTACCGTGGGTGGGGTGCTGGCCGTTGGCGCCAACATCGCGCAGGCCGATGCCAATACAGACACCACGGCGACCATCGAAAACGGGGTGACCGGCCAGGCCGGCGCGACGCTGACCGTGCAGGCCATCGGCACTGACGAGACCACCGCGCAGGCCATGTCGGGCAGCGGTGGGCTGATCTCAGGTGCGGCGGCCGTGGCCGATACGCGCAACCAGTCGCGCACGACCGCAGCACTGGGCGGTGGCACCAGCAGCCAGGCGCTGCTGGCGACCGGCTCGGGCGGTGACGGCAAGATCGTCGTCGATGCCCTCCACACCGCACGCTTCAATGGCGAGGTGGATTCAGTCAACGCCGCGCTGGTGGGCGCCAGCGGCGCCCTGACGCGCCATGACGTCGACGCCAGCGTGACCGCAGCCATCAGCGACGGCGCCAACCTGGTCAGCCACGGCATCGAAGCCACGGCGGCGAACCTCGTGCGCAAGCCGTGGCTCGACGGCGGCGAATACAATGCCGAGGCGGGCTCGGGCGGCTTCCTGAACGGCTCGGCCGTGATCAGCGAAAGCGACATCAATACCGTCACCCGGACGCTCATTGGCCAGAACGCCTCGGTGCGCATCACGGGCGACCGCGACGACCCGGGACGCACGCGCTTCACCGCGTACAGCGACGTCCAGGCGCGCGACAAGACCCGCCTGGACTCGGGCGGCGTGCTCGATATTGCACGCGCCGAATCGCTGGTCCATGACCACTTCGACACGGCTGTCGTCGTCGCTCAGGGCGCCAACCTCGACACCGTGGGCGACGCCAGCTTCGCGGCGCGCGTGGCCAGCGACATCGAGACCAGCGCCAATGCCAAGACCTACGGCCTATCCAGCGCGGCGCAGGGCAATTCGGCCGCCACCGTCACCGGCACGCTGGCCGTCAATATTGCCGGCGGTGCGACGATTCGCGCCGACGGCAACGTCAACCTGCTGGTGGGTTCCGATGCGGACGGCAATACCAACGCCGTACGCGCCGTGGCCCGTACCGACCTGTTCAACAAGTCGATCGTGCCGGTGCAGACCGACCCGAACGCCGACGCAGCGATCGACATCCAGGGCCGCGTAGACGTGGCCAACGGCGCCGTCGTGCGCAGCGTCAAGGACGTCAACCTCTATGCCGAGCGCGGCAACCTGCTGGCCGACGGCAAGGGCGTGGGCAAGGACCTGTGGCGCGAGGCGGCTGCCGCAGTGGGCAGCTTCTTCTCGAACCTGTTCGGCGGAGGCGACATCTCGCTGGACATCGAAGGCGGCTCCAGCAAAACCGATGTCGCGAACCGGGTGAACATTGCCGGCAACGTGCAGGCCGGCATCCAGAACAAGCAGATCCTGCGCGTGGAAGACAACTCCGATGGCTCGCTGAAGGTGCTCGAGCAGTCGGAAGGCATCACCTTCCGCGAGACCACCATGGACCTCGTGGCGAACTTGCAGTCGGAGATCAATGCCTACACGCGGGCGCGCCAGCAGTACGCGGCAGCCGGCGACGCCTTCGTGGCGCAGATCGACGCCGAGATTTCACGCCTGCAGCAGGAGCTGGCGGCGTTTGGCGGCGTCTCGTCCAAGACCGTCAAGGTGATTGCTGTGGATCCGGTCTACGCCAGCGGCGGCGACGTCAATGTCAAGGCCGACGTGCTGACCGTGGCGGCAACCGGCAAAGTCAATGCGCCCGGCGATGCGCTGATCAACATCGACTCGTCGAGCAACCGCTACCTCCAGGTCTCCAAGCTGGAGATCCCCGAGGACCAGGGCGGTCATGTGACCTTCAACAACGCATCGGTCACCACGCTCGCCGACATCACCCAGCGGAACCGGGGCCAGGAAAGCGCGGGCAGCGGCACGCTGGTTACCGGCACGGCCAGCGGCAAGCCGGCCATCAGCGTGACGCAGCGCTACCAGGCGCTGAACACCGGAGATCCGAATGCCCAGTCGCCAGACCTGCTGATCACCGGCGACGTGCTGAACCTCGGCGGCAACATCACCATCGAGAGCAAGGAAGGCAGTGTGCTGGTCAAGAACGGCCAGCAGGGCAACGGCACGATGGCGGGCAGCCGTATCCTGGGCCAGACCGTCAGCATCACGGCGGGCCGCGACTTCGTGATGTCCCCGACGGACGGCTATTTCCATGTGGCGGGCGATCCGTCGGCCACATGGGACGCCGTGGCGCAGGCGCTCGAAGCGAAGTACCGCGCCTACTCGCTGCGCTATGGCACCGACCCCGCCAACTGGTCCAACCCGAATGGCGCGATCGAGACCGCCACCCCGGGTTCCATTCCGCTGGCCAGCGGCGTCGGCATCATTGCCGGCAACAACGTGTTCCTGAACGCGCGCGTGCTCAATATCAACGGGCTGGTGCAGGCGGGCCTGCCGGACTGGTCGATTGTGCTCGACGCGGAGCGCGCTGGCGGCACCAGCATCGCGGCGCAGATCGCCAAGGCGGCCGCCGACTATGCGCAGCAACTGAAGGCCGGGGTCAAGCCGGGCGACATCAAGACCCGCTATGAGCTTTCGGGCGTGCGGATGACCGGCACGGACAGCCTGATCCACGCGGTCTACGACGTGGTCTCGCAGGAGATCGTGCTGGACAACGTCCGCGTGCAGGGCGGCTACATGGAACTGACCGGCCAGATCCTGAACACCGGCGGCGGCGAACTGCGTGTGATGGATGGCTACGGCCGCATCAACGTGCAGAACGACACCAACTACACGGTGCGCCTGAACACGCTCGACGTCGGCAGCAACATCGAGGGCACGATCAAGATCACCGACACGTCGGCAATGCTGTTCGATGGCCAGCCGCTCTCCTCAACGATCTACCGACGCATCGGCAACCAGATCACCCAGGAGACCGTGCGCGACGGCGCTGTGTTCGCCACGACGAACCTGGGCGAAGGTCGCACCACCACCTACACGCCTCTGTCCGGCCTGCGGTACGGCTGGACTTCGGGTCAGAAGCAGACGTTCCAGCGCGAGCTGGTCAACTACACCACCAAGGGCTGCTACGGCGCCGGCGGCGACGGCTGCGCCAGCGACGACCCCAGCGATTCCTGGCGCACGGGCTGGTATGCACTGGAGAGCGGCAAGCAGATCTATGACCGTACCGGCTTCGTCACCCGCGATCTTGCGCACGAGAGCGACGCTTATCTCTACGAGTTCCAGACCCGCACGGTCAAGGACACCACGCATGTGTCGACCTACGACACCGGCAAATATGGCTGCGGCATCTACTGGTGCGACAGCGAGATCTTCGTCTACCAGTACGAGAAACAGGACTTCCACAAGCACTCGGTCAAGGCCGACTACGCCATCGGCATCTCGTTCGTCGGTCATGACACCGGCAGCGTCAACGTGACCGGCAAGGGCAACGTCGTCATCGGCAGCACGGTCAACGCCGGCAACGGCACGGCCTCGATCACGTCCACCGCCGGCAGCATCAACGCCGCGGACCGTACCGTCGTGGTGGGCCAGGACGTGAACCTGTCGGCCGCCACCGGCATTGGCAACAACGGCAATGCCATCTCGGTGGACGTGCGGGACGGCGGCTTGCTGAACGCGAGCACCGTCGTGGGTGACGTGTCGGTGCGCGAGCGCAGCGGCGACATGGTGATCGGCCGTATCGGCACGGGGGCTGGCACCGTCACGCTCGAAGCCGACGCGTCGATCCTGGCAGGCCGGGCCGCTGCTGGCGGTCTGCCCGACATTCGCGGTACCTCGCTGAACCTGATTGCACACGGCGGCACGCTGGGCACAGCGGCACGGGCGCTGGAGATCCAGACCGACGGCGTCAACGGCAAGCTCGATGCGGAGGCCAATAACGACATCTTCCTGAGCCAGCGCGACGGCGACCTGCGCCTGAACCGCGTGGTGTCGCACGGGCGCGACGTCAGCATTGTGCTCGACAACGGCAGCTTCATCGACGCCAACGACAACAGCACGCGCGATACCCGCACGCTGGCGCAGCTCGAATCGCTGTGGACCGACATGCAGTTGCTCGGCGCCGGCGCCCAGGCCAGCACCGACCAGGCGCTGCGCAGCCTGGTGGGCCTGCGCGACCGCGAGTACCAGACCTACTGGAACTTGCGCAACCTGCGTCAGGTGGTGGGACCGGACGGCAACCCGATGCTGGTGGCCGACGCCTACGATCCGGCCACTGCCTCGCCCGAACTACAGGCGCTGCACGCCCGCTTCAGCCATCTGACCACTACCGACGGCACGGTCAGCGACCTGACGCAGCAGTACCGGGCGGGCTTTACCTACGCCGGCTACGTCACCGCCGAGGACAAGGCGTCGGTGACCACCGGCGGCACGTGGACGGCCAACGAACTCAAGTACGGCATCAGCCGCGCGGTCTACAACAAGACCACCACCGATACCGAAACGCAGATCGAGCAGCCCAATATCGAGGCCCGCAATGTCTCGCTGGTGGCACGCAATGGCGGCGTCGGCGCGCTGAAAGGCGAAGTCCTGATCGATGCCTCCACGGCTGGCTCCACGCTGACCCAGGCGCAGCGCGAGGCGCTGGCCACGGCCGAGGCCGATGACGTGGCCGTGCTGCCCAACGGGCAGTTGCGCATCATCCAGCGCGACGACGTCGACGTGGCCAGCACCGGTGCCATCTCGATCACGGCGGCCACGCACGTCTACCTTGGGTCCGAGACCGACCTCAATATCGACGCGGTGAAAGCCGGCGACACGATCCGCGTCAAGGGCGCGGGCGGTATCTATAGCGTGGCGACCGATCCGGCGCGTCCGAACCTCGAAGGCGGCAGCATGGTTCTGGAAGCCGGCGACGGCGGCGTGGGCACCGCCGCCAATCCGCTGACCACGCAGATTGCCAACGGCGGCACGCTGACCGCGCGTGGCGCGCTCGGCGTACACGTTGCACAGCTTGCCGGCGATCTGAACGTGGCGGAAATCTACTCGCCCGGCGCGGTGTCGCTGTCGGCCCGTGCGGGCAACATCGTCGACGCGCGAGGACCGGACCGGTTGCAGGCCATCCAGGCAGGATCAGTGGCGTTGCAGGCGGCCGGTGCGATTGGCAGCAGCGTCAACCCGCTCGCGCTCACCGTGCTCGCCGACGGCCAGGTGACGGCAACCGCGTTGCAAGGCATCTTCCTCGGTAGCGACCAGCGCGCGCTGGCGCTGGGCGACATCGTCGCAGGCGGCGATGTCGGCATCGCGGCGGCGGGCGGCAGCCTGACGCTGTATGGCACGGTCGTCGGCACAGACGTGGCGCTGGGCAGCGCGCGCGGGCTGGTCTTTGCGGCGAGCGGCAACGTCCGCGCGGCCGGCGGCCTGTTCCTGCAAGGCGAATCCCTGACGATGGCGGACGGCGCCACGGCTGAAGCGGCCGGGCGTATCGAGGCGGTCACCAATCGCGACATGGCCCTCGGCCAGCTGACAGCCGGCGCCGACACGGCGGATGCGATCCGCCTTACCGCTGGCGGCAGCATCACCGACGCCAATGGCGACGGCATCAACCTGGCGGCGCGCGCACCGGGCGCCGGCATCGTGCTGGCGGCGGACGGCAGCATCGGCGCGGGCGACGCGCTGGAGATCGTCACGTCGTCACTCGATGCGCGCAGCGGCGGCAACCTCGCCCTCGCCTCACTGGGCAATCTGGACGCGATGTCGGTCACGGCCGCCGGTCATGCCGCGCTCGACATCGCCGGATCGCTTGCGGGCGGGCGTCTCGCCAGCGGCTCCGCTGATCTGAGAGTGGCCGGCAACGCCGCGCTACACCAGTTGACGGTCGCGGGCAACGCCGGGATGCGTATTGGCGGCGCGCTGACCGCCGCCAACCTGCAGGCCAGCGCGTTGTCCGCCGACATCGGCGGCGATGTGGTGATCGGCCAGTTGGCGAGCAGCGGCCCTGCTCGCGTCACAAGCGGCGCAAGCCTGCAGATCGGTGACGCATCGGCCGACGCCCTCGTCCTGCAGGCGGCCGGTACGCTGGCGGCCACGCAGATCACGGCGGGTAGCGCGCAGCTCGCCGCAGGTGGCGATCTGAACGTCGGCAGGCTGTCCGCCACGTCCGATGTACTGGCCGCCGCCGGGCACGACCTGCGCGCCAATGCCATCCAGGCCAACACCATGACGCTGTCGGCAGGCAACCAGCTGCGCGTCGACGAGGCCCGGGCCCAACAGCGTGCCGCGTTCGGCGGCCGCACCATCGTCGCCAACGTGCGTGCCACGGACCCCGCCGCGCCGCTGACATTGGTAGCCACCGGCACGAACGGCCTTGCCGCCACTGCGGTGGACACCGGCAGCGGCGCCCTCGCCGATCGGGTCGACCTGACGATCGACAGCGCTGCAGGTGCCAATTTCGGCAGACTGTGGACGGCTGGCGGCCAGTTGACCATGCGTGGCGGCGCACTCGATGTTGCGAGGGGGCGTGTGCTGGACCAGTTCGTCTTCAGCAACGAGGCCATGCGCGTGCTGATGGACAACCGCAGCATGCAGCCACGGCCATACGACGTACAACTGTACGCGCCGTCTACCCGCTTCGCACTCAATATGAACGGCAACCTCGTGACGACCGATGCCTTCGTGGTGCTGCGGGAGCCAGCCTTCCGCACCCGCACCCCGGCCGGCGAGAACGTCAGCCTGCGCGACGTGGGCGCGGACATGTCCGCGCGCGCCAATGCAGTGCCGCGACCCGACCCGGACGGCAGCCCGCGCCCGGCGGCGGCCCAGCCGGGGCAACTGATCGCCATGACCGGCATCCCGGTTGGCCTGGGCGACCTGTCCTCGGCATCGTGGACCTCCCGCGCGGCATCGCCCGGCGCCCCGGTGTCGGCACCCGGAAGCTGGACGATCGACCGCATGCTGCTGGCGCCCTGCCCCCCCGATGACACCAAATGCCTGGCCGAATGACGCGCATGCCCACGTCCCGCATCCCTTACCTTTCAAGCATGTTCAACAGGACCCTGTCGCGCCCCATCGCGCCGACCTTCAGGCTGGCGTCGGTGACGCTGGCCGCCGCGCTCGGTGGGCTGCCCTCGCAACAGGCCAATGCACAGGTGCCACCCGTGGCCATACCACCGGCTGCCGACCCGGCCGTGATCCAGCGGCAGGCCATCGAGAACGAGCAGCGCATTCGCCGACGCTCCGAGCCCGATGTACCGGCGCCAGACAAGCTGATCGACCAGAAGCCGGTGCCAGATGTGTCGGCCCAGGACGCCAGTATCCGCTTCCAGGTCAGGCAGATCGTGTTCACGCCGTCGGCCATCCTGCCCGAATCGCTGCTGCGCGAACTGGCCGCCCCGTACGAGGGTCGTGAGGTATCGCTGGCCGAACTCCGCGAACTGGTGGCCGCCGTCAACGCGCAATATCAGGCGCGCAACATCGCCACGGCGATGGCGGTGATCCCCCCGCAGGAGGTCACCACGGGCGTGGTGCACATCCGCCTGGTAGAAGGCCGCGTGGGCACGGTGCGCATTGAAGGCAATGCGTCGACCGCCGACCGCTATATCCGCTGGCGCGCGGGTCAGGCGCCCGGCGCGTTGGTGGACCTGCCCACGCTGGAGGCCGACCTGCAGCGCTTCAATCGCACCAATGAAATGCAGTTGCGCGCCCAACTGGAGCCAGGTCAGGACACCGGTGCCACGGACATCGTGCTGGTCGCCGCCGAGCCCGAGCGGCAGAGCGTGCGCGCCTACACGGATAACGGCGGCAGCCGCTACACCGGTGAAACGCGCTTCGGCGCCATCTACACCAACCGCAGCCTGCTCGGATGGCGCGACGAACTCACGCTGAGTGGCGCAGCCGCCGAAGGCTATCGCGGCGGCTCCGTGAACTACAGCGTACCGGTATCGCCCTGGGGCACGCGCCTTTCGTACGGCTACTTCCACGACGAGACCAAGATCAGGAATGGCCCGTTCGCATCGCTGGGCATCGAGGGCACCTCGCGCACCAACCTGTTCGGCCTGCGCCAGCCGCTGCTGTTCGTGCAGGCGGTGCAGCTCGACCTGACCGTCTCGCACAAGCGGCAGGATTCGGACAGCCGCATTGATCCGATCGAGCTATCGCACAACCAGACCAACACCACCGCCGTGGGCGTCGACATGCGCGCCGGCGCCGACGGCAACTTCACCTTTGCGCAACTGAGCTTTGCCACCGGCGAAGGCCGCAATGCCAGCACCGACTGGCAGAATTTCCGGCTGGTGCGTGGCTATGCCCGCCACTGGCACGACCTCGGGGCGGCACTCTCGCTGCAGGTGGGCGGCAGTTTCCAATGGACGCGCGACCAGTTGCTGCCCAGCAGCGAGCAGTTCTTCATCGGCGGCGACGGATCGGTGCGCGGCTATGACAGCGCCGCGCTGGGCGGCTACAACGGTTACACGCTGACGGCCGAACTGCACCGCCGGCTGTATGGCAGCACCGCGCCGGACAGCCGCTCGCTGGGCCTCAGCGCGTTCGTGTTCGTCGATCATGGCGCGGTGAAGGCATACGCGCCGCCGGGCACCGACGGCGGCCTCACCAGCTTGACAAGCGCCGGCCTTGGCTTCGATCTGAACTACGGCAAGTATCTGACGGCACGGCTGGCCTACGGCTACGGCTTCAATGACCGCGCCGACCTGCAACGACACCAGCGCGTGCACTTCCAGGTCGTCGCGGGCTTCTGACGACGACCTGGATGTTCGGACGGTTAATGCGTGACGATGTTGAACCAGAACTCGAAGGTATCGAGGTTGCAGACCACCGGGCCTGGCGGCGGAGCAGTCGACTGAGAACGGCCGGGATGGGTCGTTCGATTTACTCGGTTGAATCCGCGGTCGGTAGCTGCCGTTGCCGCCGCCTGACTCGAACGCGGAGCGCGCCGCCGTTCACCTGCCCCACCTCTATTGCAATTCGGCTGCATCAGGCCGGCACCACCACCCGACGGGAAGCCCAGAAAAAGACACGCCCGTACCGCCATTTCAATCTAGCCCGCGCTACTTTTTTTGAATGCAGGGTAGACATAGCATGCAGGCGTCAGACCGTCAGGAAGCCGGGGCCCTCCAAGCTATTGCGCGAGGAAATCGACGATCGCGCCGACTGTAGCCTGTGGTTGTTCTTCCATCAGCCAATGCCCGGCATTCGGAATAACCAGTTCTTTCACGTTGGTCGCGGCATTGCGCATGACGATCGCTTCGTTCTGGCCAAAAGACTTCGCGCCGCCAATCGCCAGCACCGGCATGGTCAGCTTGGTCGCCAGCGATTTCTGGTTATCCTCGGCGTCTTGCGGAATCGAGAGGAATTGCGCGAACGCTGAATGCATCGCGCCCGGCTTGGCGTAGAGCCGGGCATAGTGAACCCGTGTGGCTTCGTCGATCTTCGAAGGATCTCCGGCGAACTCGTTCCAGAACATGTCCAGGTAGATGCGTTCCCGGCCCTTTACCAGCCGCTCCGCATCCGGGCCGCCGAAGGAAAAATGCCACAGCGCTGGCATCCGGACAATCTGTTCCCACGGCGGGATTCCCGGCACCGGCGCGTCCATGACGATCAGCCTTTTCGTCTTGTCCGGATAGCGCGCCGCATAGGCAAAGGCGACCATCGTGCCGATGTCGTGGCCGACCACGTCTGCCTGGTCGATGTTCAGTTGCGCCAGCACCGACCGGATGTCCCCAGCCTGCGTGCGCTTGTCGTAGCCGCCGTCAGGATGCGACGACAGCCCCATTCCGCGCAGATCCGGCACCACCACCGTATGGGTGCGTGCCAGTTCGGCGGCCAGTGGCGCCCACATGTCCCCGGTATCGCCAAAACCGTGCAGCAGGACCACCGCAGGCCCGCTGCCACCCACCCGCACATACAGCGTCGCGCCCTCGGTCTGGATATTCTGGTGCCGGAAACCTGGCGGAAATGGCTTCACCTGTGCTTGCAACGGCTGGACCATGGCAAGCATGAACACGACGGCGGCAAGGAGTCTTCGCATATTGTTCTCCGGGGCGGGAGTGGCCGGTGTTGGAAAGTCACGTTATTGGATCGCCTGAATGGCTGCGCTTCGCGCGAGCCCCCTGAAGCGTAGTGCAAGTCGCGCACAACGCAAGGCGCTGCCGCGCCGCATATTGGCTGTCGATGCCTGAACCGATCGGCTTCACGCCCGCCTGCTGACGCCCTGCTCCCTGGAGATCCGCCGAGCACTGCTGATACCATGACGATCCGAATACGCCGACACGTCAACGACGCCAAAAGAACAACGCCAATTCCTGTCAGATGCATCTACTTCGATCTGCCGCACTGGCAACCGCCCTGCTATCCCTGATGGCCTGCACAACCCGGCCGTTCCAACCGTCGCCACCCCTGTATACCCTTTGGTCCAAGCCGGGGGTGAACGAGGCAGGCGTGCGCAGCGCCATGCTCGGCTGCGGATTCGTTCACGCAGGCTATGTCGACGGCACCACGATGACTAGCGACGACCATGCGCGCGCGCAGCTCTGCATGATCGACAATGGGTTCGTCTATCAAGACAGGCGCATCGTCTGCACGGACAATCCAGATCTGCCGGCCTGCGCCAATGTGCCGCGTGGCAAGACCTTCGGTACCGACCCCGACTTCGACCCCGCGCTGCTCAAGCGCCGCCCGCCCCGCCCACCCGCATATACGTACTGGAGCCGCCCCGGCACCGATACTGAAGGCGTCAAGCGTGCCATGGCGGCGTGCGGCTACTCCACGGTTATCGAGCCCATCGACACAATGCTGCTGAACGATATCGCGGCGGCCGAGCTTTGCATGATCGACAAACAGTTCATCTATGCGCTTCCGGCTAACGCGCTGCTTTGCAAGAACCCGCCGGGGCTGCCTGCCTGCAGGCATCGCGTCATTGATGCCGCGCGCTGCTGCGCGCCACCGAAAGCAGCGGGGCAACGCTGAACTCAGGGCGCCAACCGTGCCTGCGGCGGTATCCGACAGGTGCGCTCAGGCACCCGAGTCAATCGGGGTGCCCTCGGCATCGGCGGTAGCCCTTCCCGGGGCCTGAACGTCGACGCGCTCGATCCGGCGATCGCTCACCGCCGTGACCGTGAAGCGATAGCCCTCCAGATCGAGCGTCATCCGTGGTTTCGGCACCATGCCGAAGTGCTCGAGCAGCAAGCCCCCAAGCGAAGCGGCGCCTTTCGCCGAACTCACCCAGGCGGGGTCGAGGCCGAGCGCCTGCGCCACACCATGCAGATCCGCTGCGCCATCCATGAGCCAGTGCCCTTCGTCGATCTTTGTGATCGTGGTGGTCTCGTCCTCGTCGGGAAACTCGCCCGCAATGGCTTCGAGGATGTCGATCGGTGTCACCAGACCAACGATCGCACCATACTCGTCCGCCACCAGCACCAGGCGGCCGCGCGAATGCGAGTCCTTCAGGGTATCGATCAAACGCAGGATATTGATCGACTCGTGGACCACGATTGGCTCACGCAGGCTCTTAGCCTCGTCGATGGCGCCCTTGTCGAACAGGTCTCCGAGCGCATCCTTGCCGCGCACGACGCCAATCACGTTGTCCAGTTCGCCACGGCATACCGGCAAGAAGCTGTGCGGGTCATCAAGAATCTGCTTGCGCAGCGTACCGGCGTCGGCGTTCACGTTCAAATATGAGATATCGGCGCGCGGCGTCATCAGGGAGTGGACGGATCGTTCGGCCAGTGTCATCACGCCACTCACCATGCTGCGCTCTTCCGGCGCGAACGGTAGCGGTTCATCCCGCTTCACGGCCCCGCCTTCTGGCGCCTCCGACGCATTGGCGCGCCGGTCGCCCAGCAGGCGCAATACGGCATCGGCTGTTCTCTGCCGCATCGGCACCCGCGCCATATGACGTAGAAAGTTGCGCTGCGCGACCTGGTTGAATGCCTCGATCAGCACCGAGAATCCGATCGCCGAATAGAGGTAGCCCTTCGGAATATGGAAGCCGAGCCCTTCCGCCACCAGGCTCATGCCGATCATCAGCAGGAAGCTGAGACACAGCACCACCACCGTCGGGTGCGCGTTCACGAATCGGGTCAGCGGCTTGGAGGCAATCAGCATGACGCCGACCGCGATCACGACGGCGGCCATCATCACGCCGAGATGGTCGGCCACCCCCACCGCAGTGATCACCGCGTCCAGCGAGAACACCGCGTCGAGAATCACGATCTGGGTCACTACCACCCAGAAGCCGGCGTACTCGGTCTTGCCCCCCTCCATATGTGGCATGCCCTCCAGCCGCTCATGAAGTTCGAGCGTGGCCTTGAGCAACAGGAAGAAGCCGCCCACCGCCAGGATCAGGTCCCGGGCCGACATCGAAAGCGGCCCAATGGAGAACAGCGGCCGGGTGAGCGTGATGAGCCACGACATCACCGACAGCAAGCCGAGCCGCATGAACATCGCCAGCGACAGGCCAACCACCCGCGCCTTGTCGCGCTGGCTCGGCGGCAACTTGTCCGCGAGAATCGCCACGAAGATGAGGTTGTCGATGCCGAGGACGATCTCGAGCACGACCAGCGTGACCAGTCCGATCCAGATCGAGGGGTCAGTCAACCATTCCATGGCGGGATTTCACGTGGGGAAACGTGCACTGTAGCCGGAATCGACGGGCCGCCACAGCAAGGCAGCCGTGAGCCTGCATCGACTTTCGGGCGACTTGACCGTCCCTCGATAACCGATGGAAGCATCTAAACCGGACATGGCACCACACTGCGCCGTCGTGTACTATGCAACCAGTTGCATAGTACACGACCGTATCCAACCGGAGACGGCGCCACCATGAGGAGACACGACATGACCGCAGCAGGACTTTCCCCGGCAGCCGCAAAGACGCTGGCAACCTGGCATGACCTTCTGGCACGCAACGCCATGGAGGAACTCGATCCCCTGCTGTCCGACAGCATTGTGTTTCGCTCGCCGGTCGCGCATACACCTTACCCGGGCCGTGCTGCGATCAAGCTGGTCCTGAAAACCGTCAACACGGTATTCAAGAACTTCACCTATCACCGCACGTTCGCCACGGCGGACGGGCTGGGTGTGGTGCTCGAATTCAGCGCCGAGGTCGACGGCAAGGCGCTCAAGGGCATTGACATGCTGCGCTTCGACCAGGCGGGCAAGATCGAGGAATTCGAAGTGATGGTGCGCCCGATGTCGGGACTGCAGGCGCTCGGCGCAGCCATGGGCGCCAAGCTGGCTAGCCAGAAGCACGTACTGGCCGGACAAGACTGACAGGCCGCTGGCGATTGCCGAGGCGAGGGGCCCTGTGGCCTCAGTTTCGGCAAGACGCCAGCCACGCCAGCGGCTATGCTTCCGGCACCGGGATCGCGCCTCCCGCCAACGACGAGGATTCGCATGCATAGGTTTCGCTGGGCCGGCCTGCTGCTGGCATTGCTGTGCGGGATTGCCCGTGCCTCGATGGGGCTGACCGAATTGCCGGCCAGCGGGGATGACGGCCCGGTGACCGTCTATTACCCATCGAACGATGCGAGCCACCCGGTAAAGCGTGGGCGATTCCTGCTCGATGTCGCGGTGGAAGGCCACCCGGTGGCGGGCAACGGCAGGCTGATTGTGATCTCGCACGGTTCGGGTGGCGCGCCGTGGGTCCATGCCGACCTCGCGCGAAACCTGGTCGACGCGGGATACATCGTTGCCATGCCGCTGCACAAGGCGGACAACTATCTGGATAGCAGCGACCCCGGCCCCGACAGCTGGACCATCCGGCCCGCAGAAGTATCGCGCGCCATCGACGCGATGGGCCGAGACGCGCGATTCGCGTCGATGCTTCGGCTGGACAAGGTCGGCATGTTCGGGATATCCGCAGGCGGCCATACCGCGCTAAGCCTGGCGGGAGGACGCTGGTCACCGGCACGGTTCATGCAGCATTGCGATGCCCATATCGCAGAGGATTTCCAGACCTGCGTCGGGTTGACCACAAGACTGACGGGCGGCCCACTGGACGGCGTGAAGGAATGGGTGGCCCTGCGCGTGATTCACCACCGTTTTGACGACGACACCCCACGCGCCACCTTCGATCCACGCATCGCGGCAGTGGTGGCCGGCGTGCCCGCCGCCGCGGACTTCGACATGGATTCACTGGTCCGGCCAGCCGTACCCCTTGGCCTGGTCACGGCCGAACAGGACCGCTGGCTGATTCCGCGCTTCCACGCGGACCGGGTACTGGCGGTCTGCCAGACCTGCGAGCATGTCGCCGACATGCCCACGGGCGGACACGGCGCATTGCTGTCGCCGCACCCGCCGGGTCTGACCGGACTCCTGGGCGAACTGCTCAACGATCCCCCCGGCTTCGATCGCGCCGAGGTTGCTGAAGTCCATCGCAAGATCGTCGCGTTCTTCGGGCGACACCTGCTGCCATAACGCAGTGACTACTTGCGGGATTTCGACTGGTTGAGCGCAACGGCAGCCTGGATAAGCGCTTTCAGCGAAGGCTCGTCGATCTCCTCGCCTTCATGAAAGTCGATCGCACGCCGCGTGTTGCCTTCGAGACTGGCATTGAAAAGCCCCGCCGGGTCTTCCAGCGACGCCCCCTTGGCAAAGGTCATTTTCACGACGCTCTTGTAGGTCTCGCCCGTGCAGAGAATGCCGGCGTGCGACCACACCGGCACGCCCCGCCATTTCCATTCCTCGATCACTTCGGGATCGGCGGCCTTCACCACCGCGCGTAGCCGCGCCAACATCGCGCCGCGCCAGTCACCCAGCTCCTGGATCCTCCCGTCGATCAATCGGGAAGCCGAATCGCTCTCTCGCGGTTCGCTCTTTGTCATCCCAGTTTCTCCTCGAAAACACACCTCGGTACTACGGCAGATTCGGGCATGTCAGGCAGTCGAATTACGCACACCGGGTACCTGACTGACAGCGGAGTCGAGTATAGCTTTCCCATCACCGCGGGCCTCATCACGCGAGAGTGATTTTGTGCGTCCGTATTGGCCTAAAGCACAATGATTTCTGAGGGGCTTCGCTTCTATACTCGTGTCGAGCCGCGTGCCCGGGGTACGTCCACGGAACGCGGCGCCGCAGCCGGCGCCTGCCCTTCCCTCCCGCGCTTTCCGCACCCGTTCGTCTTCCTGTTCGGTGCCTTCGCGCCGTGACCGGGTATCGGGTCGCCGGTTCTCGCCATGTCAACGTTACGAGGGGTATCCATGAGCGACATGCAAGAGCACAAGGTCACACCGTACGACCAGTTCAACTACGAGGTGCCTGAAAACGTCTTCCCGCGTGAAGGCATCTCGGCGAATGCAGCGGCCGCGATCGTGATCAGTGACGAATGGACCGACACCAACCCCATGCTCAACATGTCGTCGTTCGTCACCACGTTCGCGGAACCGGAAGCCCGGGAAGTTGCCGCGCGCAATATCTTCAAGAACTATATCGACCACGACATGTATCCGCGGCTCTTCGCCATGGAAGGCCGCATGGTGCGCTGGCTGCATGAGTTGTGGAACGGTCCGAAGGGCGTGGAGCCGTACGGCACGTGTACGGTAGGCTCATCCGAAGCCTGCATGCTCGGGGGCCTGGCACACAAGTGGAACTGGCGCCAGCGCCGCCAGGCCGAAGGCAAGGATGCCACCCGCCCGAACATGGTGACGGGCGGCAACGTGCAGATCGTGTGGAAGAAGTTCCTGCGCTACTTCGATGTCGAGCCGCGCATCGTGCCGCTGAAGCCGGGCAACTACTGCCTGACCGCCGAAGACCTGGACAAGTACGTCGACGAGAACACGATCTGCGTCGTAGCCATCGCCGGGCAGACCTTCACGGGCGAGGATGACGACATCCAGGGCATTCATGACTGGCTCGATGACTACGAGAAGCGCACGGGCATCTCGGTCCCCATGCATATCGACGGCGCCTCCGGCGGCTTCGTCAACCCGTTCCTCTACCCCGACTACAAGTGGGACTTCCGCCTGCCGCGCGTGCAGTCGATCAACGCCTCGGGCCACAAGTACGGGCTGACGCCTCCGGGCCTCGGCTGGGTGGTGTTCCGCGAACGCAAGATCTTCAACGAGGAACTGGTGTTCTACGTGAACTACCTGGGCGGCGAAATGCCCACGGCCACCCTCAACTTCAGCCGCAACGCATTCCAGGTGGCCGTGCAGTACTACCAGTTCCTGCGGCTTGGGTTCGACGGCTACAAACGCGTGATGCAGCACACACTGGACAACGCGATCTTCCTGCGCCAGCAGCTCGTCGATAGCGGGTACTTCGAGATCATGAACACCACGCAGCGCATTCCGGTGGTGGCAGTGACGCTGAACAAGAAGTACAAGAACTTCAACGAGTTCGATGTCTCCAACAAGGTCCGCGAGAAAGGCTGGGTGCTGTCCGCGTACACGATGCCGCCCAACGCCGAATCGGTCACGAGCCTGCGCGTGGTGGTACGTCCGCATGTGAACCACAATGTGGCGCAACTGCTTGCCACCGATATCATCAACGCCTGCAAGTTCCTCGAGGCCAACGGTGGCAATGCCAAGCCTCCTGCATTGCACAAACATGCCGAAGCGCAATCGACATCGTTGAAGTGCTGATGGGTGGATGACTGGCCGGCCGAGGGCACGCAATGCCCCCGGCCGGCTTTTTCTTTTTGGGCAACGCCTACGCCAGCCGCAGATCCCGCAACATATCAAGCACATGCTGCGTGGAACGCTCCACGTACCCCGCACGATGCGCAATACCGAGCCGACGCCACAACGCCGGGCGCAGCGGACGCATGACGATGCGCTTGTCGGGCGATGGCGCCGTCTCCTCAAGGGGTAGTAGCGAGGCGCCGTAGCCGGCCGCCACCAGACTCTTGATCGCGTCGTTGTAGTTGAGCTGAATGCGGGGCGCGGGATGATACCCCGCAGTCGCGAACCACTCCGTAGTCAGACGTGAAAGTCGCGTGGTCGCGTCATTGAGAATGAGAGGTTGGGCGGCGAGCCATTCAGGCGTGACGCGTGCTGGGCACTCCCAATGCGCCGGCAAGAAAGCCATCACGGGGTCGCGGCGCCAAGGCTTGATCACGAGCCCGGCTACCGGCGGCTGCGGCAGTGCAACCAGCCCAACGTCCAGCGTCCCATCCGCCAGTCGGGACAACGTTTCATGTGAAGTCAGCACCGCCACCTGTATGTCGATCGCGGGATGGTGCTGGCGCAGCCCTTCGAGCGCTTGCGGCAACAGGTGCGCGATCGCCCCCGTCGACGCACCGAGCCGCACCCGCCCTTCCAGCCCCTGCACCTGGCGTTGAATATCGTCCAGCGCCCGCTCCGCATCGGCCAACAGCCGACGCGCGCGCTCCACCAGCACCTCCCCTATTGCCGACGGCCTGACTTGTCCGCGCTTGCGCGACAGGAGTGGAGCGCCAATGCGGGCTTCGAGTTCGGCGATATGGAGGCTGACCGTTGGCGGCGCCAGATGCAACGCTCGCGCCGCATCGGCAAACGAGCCGCGCTCTGCAATGGCAACCAGAGTGCGCAAGCGGTCCAGGCTGATCTCTCGCATGTCGGCGTCCTGATTCAGAAAAACTGAATGTCTGTGTTATGAAATTCAACTTTCTCTATTGTAGCTATACACGGAATATAGGGGCTCGCTCTTCGTTCTACTGCCTCCAACCCAAAGTCAGCGGAGTATTTCACCCATGAGCTCTCCCATTGTTTTCATCGACGGCGACCAAGGCACCACCGGGTTGCTCATCCACGAACGGCTGCGTAACCGGACCGATATCAGACTGATCACGCTTGCTGCCACGGAGCGCAAGGATCTGCAGCGTCGCGCGGAAGCCATCAACGCCTGCGACATTGCCATCCTCTGCTTGCCGGATGCCGCCGCGCGCGAGGCTGTGGCCACGATTGTCAATCCTGCCGTTCGCGTCATCGACGCAAGCTCCGCGCACCGTACACAGCCGGACTGGACTTACGGGTTTCCTGAGATGGCGCCGGGTCAGGCTGAGAACATTGCGAACGCGCGCCGGGTCACCAATCCCGGCTGCTATCCGACCGGTGCGATTGGCCTGCTGCGTCCGTTGGTGCAGGCTGGGCTCATCCCGGGCGATTACCCCATCAGCATTCATGCGGTATCCGGCTACTCCGGACGGGGACGCGCCGGCGTGGAGGAATACGAGGGACCGGGAGCCGCCAGCGCGCCTTCCTACCAGGTATATGGCCTGGAACTCGCGCACAAGCACACGCCGGAGATCCAGCAGCACGCCGGGCTCGCGCTGCCTCCTATTTTCGTCCCCGCATACGGCGCGTTCCGCCAGGGCATCGTGCTGACTGTGCCGCTGGCGTTGCGGCTGCTGGCACCCGGCGTGGATGGCGCCACGCTACACGCCTGCCTCGCGCGGCACTATGCCGGGGCAGACCACGTGCAGGTCTTGCCACTGTCAGAATCGTCCGCCTTGAAGCACCTGGACCCGCAATTGCTGAATGGCACGAACGACATGCGCCTGAGCGTATTTCCTGGCACGGAGCACGGGCACGTTCTCCTGTCCGCCGTTTTCGACAACCTCGGCAAGGGCGCATCCGGCGCTGCGATTCAGAACCTGAACCTGATGCTCGCGTCGCGATAGTTGCCATTGGGCTGAAATGACAGACGGCCACGTCCAGATGCCAGCGCATGGTTGCGCGGATCTGTTCGTGGCCGTCATGCGCGGGACACGAGCGGGCGATGAATCGCCCCAGCGTTCATCGCCCCCTGGCAGTGGCCGGCATCAATCCTCGGCCACGAACCCGGTCGACTCGACGATCGGCTTCCATGCCGCGCGTTCTGTCTGGATGCGCTTGCGCGCCGCTTCGCCGGATTGGGCGTTCACCTCAAGTCCCAGCGTCTCCAGTTTGGCCGCGCTCGACGCATTGGTCGATGCGTGGAGGAACGCCTTTTCGAGCTTCGCCTGCTCTGCGGCGGGCGTGCCGGCGGGCACGAAGGCGCCGTACCAGCTGGTCGCGAATTCGTACTGGTTGATGCCCTGCTCCTTCATCGTCGGCACTTCCGGCAACGCCTTGGCACGTCGCGTGCCGCTCACGCCAAGAAGCTGGATCTTGCCGCCCTTGTACAGCGACATCATGCTGGCTACCGCATCCCAGCCGATCGACACGTTGCCGCTGATCACGTCCACCAGCATTGGCGATGCGCCACGGTATGGCGTGGGCGTGATGGCCACGCCCGATGCCTTGCCCAGCGCCACCGTGCCAAGGTGGCCCGCGCTGCCGATCGTAGCCAGGCCGAGACTGGCCTTGGACGGATGCTGCTTCGCCCAGTCCAGGAATTCCTTCATGTTCTTGTACGGCTGCTGCACGCCGGCGGCCACGGCAGTCGGCACGTCGGTTAGCACTGCCACGGGCACGAGGTCCTTGTCGGCGTCGTAGCTGAGCTTCTTGTACGTGAGCGGGAAGATCGTGAACAGTGGCGACGGGCCGATGAAGATCGTCTTGCCATCGGGCTTCGACCGCTTGACGTAGTCGAGCGCCAGCCGGGCAGATGCGCCCGGACGGTTCTCCACGATCACTGTGCCTTGCCCGTCCTGACGCAGTTGCTCGGCGTAGATCCGGGCCAGACTGTCGGCGGCACCGCCCGGCGCGTAGCCAACGATGATGTGCATCGGCACATCGTCCGCAGCGGATGCCGGCGCGGCAACGATCATGAGCCCGCTGAACGCGGTGCCAAGCAGCCAAGTCAGGCGGCCGGGATGAAACTTGACGGTCATGAGGAATGTCCTGTGGTGAAAGCGGGAAGCCTGGGAAGGCGCAAGCAAAGGGTGGTGATGTCGGCGTCGATCTCGATATTGAGATCGGTATCGGCATCACGCGGCATCACGTGGTGTCACAGCGACGGCCACCGGTCCAGGAAGCCGTGGGCCGATTCGAACAACGCGGCGGAACGCAGAAGTTCCGCGTCGCGGCGGAACCGTCCAACCAGTTGCAGCCCGATCGGCAGATCGTCGCTGCCAAAGCCGCACGGCAGGCTGATCGCGGGATGGCCGGTCATGTTGAACGGCATCGTCCACGGAAACCAGTTCGCGCGCACGTTGTCGTGTACGTGTCCGTCGATCTCGATCGTGCCAAACAGATCCTGGTCGATCGGCAGCGCGGTGCGCATGATGGTCGGCATCGCCAGCAGGTCGGCGCGCTCGAGCAACGCCTGCACGCGCTGGAACAGCCGCGAACGGTCGAACATCGCCTGCTGGTACGCCACGCCACTGACTTGCGCGGCCGACTCCACCTGACGTACGAACGTTGCGCTTAGTTCGTCGCGATGACGCTCGACGATTTCGACAAAGCGCGTGCGCCAGACGGTGTGGTTGATCGCGCGCCAAAGCGGCTCGATATCGTTGAAGCCGTCGCCATCGAACGGCTCTAGCTCCGCGCCGAGCCCGGCTAGCGCTGCCAGCCCCTGCTCGAACGCGCGTGCCACATCCGCGGCCACTGGGCGGCCCGGCGGCGCCAGGCAATAGAGGATGCGCTTGCCACGCAGATCGCCCTGGGCGCGCGCGGCATCGACATAGTCGGCCTTCGGCATGCCGATCGACCACGGATCGCAGGCGTGCTCGCCCGCCATCGCCGCCATCATCAGGCCGGTATCGGCCACGGTGCGCGTGGTAGGGGTGACATAGGTCTGGTTGCCGTACAGGTCCTGCGCCTGGCTATGTGGAATCACACCGTTGCTTTGCTTGATGCCGACCACACCGTTACAGGCAGCCGGAATCCGCGTGGACCCACCGCCGTCGGTGGCGACAGCCAGTGGCGCGATGCCGCTGGCCACCGCCACGGCCGCACCGCCGCTGGAGCCGCCACTGGTCCGTTGCGCGCTCCACGCGTTACGTGTGCGCCCGAACAGCGGCGAATCGGTCAGGCACTTGGAGCCAAACTCCGGCGTGGTGGTCTTGCCGATCAGGATGGCGCCCTGTTCGCGCAGGCGGGCCACCGCGACGGCGTCCTGCTGCGGCACGTTGTCCCGCAACGGCGCCGCGCCGAAGGTCGTGCGCACGCCTTGCGTGTTGACGATGTCCTTGACCGTGAACGGCACGCCGTGGAGCAAGCCGAGTGGCTCGCCAGCCATGACCATTCGTTCTGCCTGGCGGGCCGATTCCATCGCCCGCTCGGCGTCGAGCGTGATAAAGCAGTTCAGTTCAGGTTGAAGGCGCTCCGCGCGCGCCAGGACTGCCGAGGTGATGTCTACCGGGGAGACACGTTTGTGCCGGATGGCGTCGGCCAACTCGGTGGCCGACAGAAAGCAGAGGGACTCGCTCATTGTTTCGTGTAAGGCAACGTCAAGAACTGCAGCAACTTCCACAGTCTGCCATGAGCGATGCGGCTGGAGAAGCCGGGTAACCCCGCTGGCGCGGCTCAGTGATGCATGGCACCCCCGCCATGGAAGCCGCCGCCCGGCGCGCCACCATGGAACCCGCCAGGCGCTCCACCGTGCACGAAGTGACCGCCCCGCACGATCACGCCGCGACTGGGAAAGAACACATGGTGCATGACGTGCGGACGATGATGGTGGTCGATGAAAATCACGCCGGCAAACCCCACATACGGCGTCCAGTACCACGGGTCGTAGTAATAGTCCCCGCCGCCATAGCCCACATCGCCGCTATCCACCATCTGCCACGTGCCATCGGGCTGCAGGCAAGCCACCCCCGCAATGGTCTGCATCACGCCGCCGATCTCGGCCTGCCCAACCACCTGCTGGCACATCGTCGACATGTCCTGCGCCCATGCGCCACCAACGCCACCGCCCAGGCCGAGTCCGGCGATTGCCGCTGCCACGGCCGCCAATCTCTTGCCCATGATCCTCACCCCGACTTCAGTGTCCCGACGTCACGACACGCGGTTGCGCATCCCGCGGCACATCGGTTTGCCTGCGAGACCTCGGCGGGACGTCATCGACAGCACGGCTCCCCGCATGATGTAAACCACCCCCAGAACCACTTTATTCCACGCCAGTCGATGTTTGTAGCCGGCCCGCCGGATTTGGATTCCCGACGCCGCTTGCCTACCATGAATCAGCCCAAATGGAACCGAGCCATCACCCTATGCAAGCCACGGCCCCGACGCTGCCAACCTGTGTGACCCTGCGAAACGGCAATCAGGTGCTGATACGAACGATCCGCCCGCAGGACAAAGGCGGCATCCTGACGGCCTTCCATCGTCTTTCCGATGATTCGCGGTATACGCGGTTCATGGCGTCCATGCACGATCTGCCGGACGCGTTGCTGGAAACGGCCGTTCACCCGACGCCGGTCCGCGAATGCGCGCTGGTCGCCATGGCGGGGACGGAGGACAAGGGTGATCTGATTGGCGGCGCCCGCTTCACGATCGACCCGCACTCCGGATTCTGCGAATTCGCGGTGACAATCGTCGACGGCTGGCATGGTCTTGGCCTGGCGCGCCATCTCATGGAGATCCTGATCGCGACGGCGCGGGCTGCCGGCTACCACACGATGATTGGCTACGTGCTGGCATCCAATACCGCGATGCGCGGCCTGGCGCATCGGCTGGGTTTCACGGACACGATGTGCCCCGACGACGCCACCTTGCGCGTGGTCTCCCTGGATCTCACCGCATCCCCCGCGCCCTGAACCACCAACCATCCAACCATCCGACCAGCCAACCATCCGACCATGCATCCTCGCCTCACGCTTCTCACGCTGGGTGTCGGCAGTCTCGAACGGTCGCTGGCGTTCTATCGCGACGGTCTGGGCTGGCCGACCCGGGGCGTCGTCGGCACCGAGTTCGAGCATGGCGCCGTGGTCTTCTTCGATCTGGAGTCAGGACTGCGGCTGGCGCTCTATCCGCGCGAATTCCTGGCCAAGGATGCCGCAACCGATACGCCCTTGGGCATCCCGTCGATTTCGCTGGGTCACAACGTCCGCTCCCGTGCCGAAGTCGACGCTGTCATCGATCAGGCACGCCGTGCCGGAGCCATCATCCTCAAACCCCCGGTGGATACCTTCTGGGGTGGCTATGCCGGCTACTTTCAGGACCCCGACGGCTATATGTGGGAGGTCGCCTGGAACCCGGACCTGATGCCGCCCGAGATGCCGCCCGGGATGCCACCCAACTAGGCCGGATGTTCACCCACCGGCGTCCCGGCCGTCGACAGCAGCCAGCCTGAAAAGCCCTCCACCGCTGCCAGATCCGGATGGCCGGCGGCATGGGCCACGTAGAAGCCGAAGCCGGGCAACCCCAGCGCGTGCGCCTTGCGCAACGCCCCACTGCGCAGCAGGCCGTCCACCACCACGTTGCTGCATAGCGCCACGCCCTGGCCGGCCACTACCGCGTCGATGGCGTGTAGTTCCTCGCGAAAATTCAGGTCATGGCGGGCACGCCGAGCCGACGAGTCGCCTGCGGCGAGACCCGCAGCCGCGAACCACTGCGTCCAGGTCGGGGCGTGCGGGTCGCCGCTGCTCCACTCGTAGTGGATCAGGGGGATATGCGTGAGATCGCCGATATCGAATGTCGCCTGCCCTTCCCGCCCCGCCCTCGCCAGCAGCACCGGGCTGGCCACGGCGAAGAAGGTATCGCGCGCGAACTCCGTGCTGACCAGCCCCTTGGGCGC
This sequence comes from Cupriavidus sp. UBA2010, assembly GCF_002335265.1. Taxonomy (NCBI): domain Bacteria; kingdom Pseudomonadati; phylum Pseudomonadota; class Betaproteobacteria; order Burkholderiales; family Burkholderiaceae; genus Cupriavidus; species Cupriavidus sp. UBA2010. Next base: position 174,308 of record NZ_DDCI01000024.1, on the reverse strand, counting down.
GCAACGCGCGTAGCGAATGGCGACGTCAGCCTCGCCCGCAGCCAGGTCCAGGACGCGGTCCGTGCCGATGATCTCCAGCGGCCACTCGGGATGCAGCCCCTGCCAGGCCGGAAGGCGCGGAACCAGCCAGCGGCTCGCGAAAGCGTTCGGACTGGTCACGCGCAGCGGGCGTGCCGCACCGGGCTGCCCAACGGTCGCCACGGCCTCGGCAAACAGCGCGAAACCGCTGCGCAGCGCCGGATAGAGCCCCTCCCCCGCCACGGTCAGCCGGAGCGGACGCGGGCGTCGCTGGAGCAACGCCTTGCCGCAGATCTGCTCGAGCATCCGGATCTGATGGCTGATGGCGGTCGGCGTCACGTTCAGCTCCGCCGCTGCGGCCTTGAAGCTGCGGTGACGCGCAACCGCCTCGAATGCCTGCAATGCGCGCAGGGGCGGCAGTTTTTGCATGGGTCCAGTCTAGGTGAGCTTTTCTCATCTACAAGCTGAGATCTTTGCCTTTGCACCCGGCAGCCGCGCGCACCACCATGGTCTCGGGGGGCGTGACCAACTTGGGGGGGGGCGTGATGCGATCAGATCGGCAAGAGGCATCCGGGGACGGCGGCAATCCAGGGTTCGAGGCGTTCCGGCAGACGTTGCGTGGCCAACTCGTCCAGCGCGGGGATCCTGACTACGACGTGGCGCGCAAAGTCTGGAATGGCGCGATCGACAAACACCCGGCGTTGGTCGTCTACTGCACCGACGCCACCGACGTGGCGGGGGCCATACGGTTCGCCCGGGCCACCGGCCTGACCATCGCGGTCCGCAGCGGGGGGCACAATCTCGCCGGACTTTCCACGTGTGACAACGGCATCGTCATTGATCTGTCGCGTATGAAGCGCATCGACGTGGATGTCACGCGGCGCCGCGCCCGCGCGGAGGCAGGGCTCAATCTCGGTGAGTTCGACCAGGCAACGCTGCGGCATGGCCTGGCCACGACGATGGGGGTCAATAGCGATACGGGTATCGCCGGGCTGACGCTGGGGGGCGGGTTCGGCAAGCTGGGCCGCAAGTACGGGCTGAGTTGCGACAACCTGGAGGCCGTGGAAATCGTCACCGCCGACGGGGAACGGCTGCACGCCAGCACGACCGAGCACCCGGACCTGTTCTGGGCGATACGCGGCGGCGGTGGCAATTTCGGCATCGTCACGGCGTTCCATTTCCGTCTGCATCCGATTCCCGCCAGACTGCCGGTATGCGCCGTGGTCTACCCGTGGGATCAGGCTCGGGAGGCGATGCTGCACTACGATGCTTTCGCCCGCGCCGCCCCCGATGACGTTGCGGCCGACGCCGCGCTCGTCACCCAGCCATCGGGCGAGCGATGTCTCAGCATCTCCGCGTGCCATGTCGGGCCGGATGGCACCGAAGAGGCAAGGCAGGCAGCGCTGCGCCCGCTGGTCGAGTTCGGCAACCCGGTCGACGCCCAACTCGACTTCATTCCGTATCTACAAATGCAGTCGGCCAGCGATGCGCTGTTCCCGCGCGGCCGGCGGTATTACTGGAAGGCACAGTTCCTCCGCCAGATTCGCGCGGGGGCGGTCGATGCCCTCCTCGCTGCCTATGCCCGCGCGCCCTCGCCGGGCTGCCTGGTGGTGTTCCAGCAGGTCGGCGGCGCCATCGCCCGCTTACCTGACGAGGCCACCGCATACGGAAACCGGTCGGCGGACTTCGACTGCTTCCCGCTGGCCATCTGGGATGACCCGGCCGACGACGACAAACACCGGGAATGGGCGCGCGACCTGTGGGAAGCGGTCCAACCGTACTCGACGGGCGGGGTGTACGCCAACAACCTCGGCGCGGAAGGCGCCCAACGCACCCGCGCCGCGTATGGCGTCAACCATCCGCGGCTGGTTGCCGTGAAGCGCCAATACGATCCTGACAACGTCTTCAGGCTGAATCAGAACATCGACCCGGCCTGATCCCGACCCGATGCCGACCCGATGCCGGTGCCGGGGCCTACTGCGCGTCCAGCGCCTTCAGGATCTGGTACGCCGCCCGCACGCGCTCCGGGATCGGCAGATTGCTGTTCGCCAGCATTACCACGCCGATCTGACGAACCGGGACGAACACCACATAGGCGCCGAAGCCGTTGGTGGAGCCGGTCTTATTGATCAACATGTCGGCCCTGGGCGGCTGCGGCGGCGCCAGCCGTGCGACTTCCTTCGGCTCCAGCATCCCGGCAGCGTTGCCCGTCAGCAGATCCTCGAGCGAGGTTGGCCAGGCGTACATTTCCCAGCCCAGGCCCTGGGTCATGGGGCCAACGCGGAAGTAGCCGGTGTGTGTACCGGTAACCGCCCGCTGCAACGTCGGCTCCAGCCGCGCGCCATCCATATTGGCTTCGACGAACCGAATCATGTCGGCCGCCGTGGTCTTCACGCCATAGGCTTCCGAGTCAAACACGCCGGGGTTCACGCGGATCGGCTTGCCGTCCTTGTAGCCATAGGCATAGTCGCCCATGCGGGACTGCGGCACCCGGATGAATGAGTGCTTCAGGCCCAGGCCCGGAAAGATGCGGTGCTCCATCAGGTTATCGAACGGCTCTCCCAGGCTCCGCGCGGCCAGATAACCGAACAGGCCGATGCTCGGGTTCGAGTACTGCCGATGCGTGCCAGCCGCGTACGTCGGCTTCCAGTCCTTGAAGTAGGCCAGCATCTGGGCGGAGGTGGTCACTGCATCGGGGAACTGCAACGGCAGCCCGCCTGCCGTGTACGTCCCGAGTTCCAGCAGGCTGATCGCATCGAGGCTGCTACCCGCCAGTCCGGGCAGGTACTGGCTAGCCTTGTCCGAGAGCGATATGGCGCCACGCTGCGCCGCGTACGAAGCCAGCGTCGCCGTAAACGTCTTGCTGACCGACCCGATCTCGAACAACGTGTGTTCGGTGACCGGGGTGGCGTCCGCCTTCGATGCCAGGCCGAAGTTGAAGACCTGGGACTTGCCGCGGACTGTTACAGCCACGGCCATGCCGGGTACCTCGTACTGCGCCATGACGGGTCGGACGGTATCTGCCACCAGCCGTGCCAGACGATCCTCCGCGACGGGCACGCCGTCACCCGCGGCATGGGCGCTGGCCGTGCAAAGCGCCAAGGCGGCGGTAACGGTTCGAAGGCGGGAGAACGCGAAAATTTTCATGGTGAAGGCAAAAAAAACAATGGCGTGAAATGGTATCGGAAACTCGTACAATGGCACGGTCGCTGGCTTGCGTAGACCCATTGCCCAAAGCTGCCCATGCTCAATGGTTTGAATCTGAATCTGATCGAGATCACTGGCCTGCTCGTCGGCGGCCTGGCCCTGTTCCTGTTCGGTCTGGATCTGATGACCCGTGGTCTCAAGGCGATTGCCGGCGCGCGGCTGCAATCGCTGCTGGGTACCCTGACCGCCAACCGCTTTCGCGGCGTGCTGGCCGGCGCGGGCATCACAGCCCTGCTGAACTCCTCTACGATCACCACGGTACTGCTGGTGGGCTTTGTCTCCGCCGGGCTGATGACGCTTCAGCAATCGATCCCGGTGATCATGGGTGCCAATATTGGCTCGACGCTGACCGCGCAGATCATCGCTTTCAACATTTCGGCGATCACGCCGTTCATGCTGGCTGGCGGCTTCCTGCTGCAAGGTTTTGCCAAGCGCGAGCTGCTGCAGCAGCTTGGCGGCGTGGTACTCGGGCTCGGCCTGCTGTTCCTCGGTATCGAATTCATGGGCGATGCCACGCGCCCGCTGCGTAATTTCCAGCCGTTCATCACGGCGATGCAGGAAATGCGCAATCCGTGGATCGGCATTCTGATCGGCGCGGTCTTCACGGCCGTCGTGCAAAGCTCGGCGGCCACGCTGGCCATCGTCATTGCGCTGGGTAGCCAGGGACTGATTCCGCTCGAATCGGGCATTGCGCTGATACTGGGCGCCAACGTGGGCACTTGCGGCACGGCGCTGCTCGCGTCGATCGGCAAATCGGCCGAGGCGGCCCAGGTGGGCATCGTCCATCTGCTGTTCAATGTGCTCGGCGTGCTGTTCCTCGTCTTTATCATTCCGCAGTTCGCGGACTTCATCCGCGAAATCTCTCCGTCCTCGCCGGAGTTGACCGGCGCCGCCCGCCTGGCCGCCGAAACCCCGCGACAGGCCGCCAACGCCCATACCGTATTTAGCGTGTTAAGCACCGCCGTGCTGATCTGGTTCACCGGACCCATCGGCAAGCTCGCCCAACGGCTGGCGCCACCGGCGCGTGAAGGCTGGCAAGACCCTGGCCTGCCGCGATTCCTGGACGACACGCTGGCCGGGATGCCGGCGCTGGCCATCCCCCGTGTGCAGCTTGAACTGGTATCGCTGGGCAAGCAGGTCCAGGAACTGGTCGAACACAGCGCCGCGCTGGTCGTGGAAGGCGATTCGCAGGAACTCGTCACGCTGACCGACCAGGACAAAGCTGCCGATTCGCTGAGCACGGCCATCCTGACCTATATCGGACACCTGTCGGACGCGGTTCACAACGATGATGAAGGCCATCAGCTTGTGGATCTGGCGCGGATCGCCACGTGCCTCGACGCCATTCGCGAGGTTGCCACCACCAGCATGCTGGCGCTGAGCCAACGACGGCTTTCGCATGGCGCGGATGCGGCATCGCTACGTAACCCGGAGTCGGCGGGCTTTGCGGCGATGGTGTCCGAATACCTGGCGCTGGCGGTGGAGACGATCGCGCATCCGGACACCGAAGTCGCCACGCGCATCGTCAATGCCAAGCCGGAAATCGAAGCGCAGGCCGGCGTCGCGCGGCAGGCCATCATGAGCGCCCTGCCGTTGCGGAGCGCCGTGGACGCGATCAACTTCCGGCTTGCCAACGACATGATCGAACAGCTCAATGAAGTGGCACGGCTGTCCCGGGCCATCGCCAAGGCGAGCGGGTCACTAAACGAAGTGAAGATGTCCGACACACCTCCCGAGCCGGCAGCCGTCGGCGCGGCTGTGGCCTAGTCCCTGGCCTAGTCCCTGGCCTAGTCCCTGTCCTGATCCCGGTCTTAATCCTTGGTGAACTCGCAGAACCGCAGGCGGTTCCCGAACGGGTCGGCCACCTGCATTTCGCGGCCCCAGCCCACTGCCTCTACGCCGGGCCGCGCGTATCCGTACTGTTTGGCGATCAGTTCGCGCTGCAGCGCGTCGATGTCCTCCACCGGAATGAATACAGCGGACCCGGGCGTGGCATCACCATGATGCTCGCTGAGGTGCAGTGTCAGCCCGGAGCGCCTGACCTGCATGTAAAGCGGAAGGTCCGGCTCGAAGCGGTGCTCCCAGTCGACCTGGAAGCCAAGGAAGTCGAGGTAGAACTCCCTGGCTTTCTCGACCGAGAAGATCCGGAGAATGGGAATGGCTGGCGAAAGTACCATGGGAGGCGCTCCATGCCGATACATTGGCGTGACAGAGAAAGTGGCAATCATGCCACTTTCCATCGCTTTTGCACGCCGGCCTGCCGACTTTTACTGTAGTTTATGAAATACGTATAATTATTTCATTTGAATAATTCACGCTAATTCACATCACGCGCCCGATGAGCAACATCTACCAACGGCCGGAACTCGCCAAACAGATGGCCAGGCAACTCCTGCAACCCGGGGTACTGGACGAGGGCCTGCGCTCGGGCCTGTTCCTTTCCGGCCTGCGCCGCACGGGCAAGACCACGTTTTTAATCAACGACCTGATTCCCGCGCTCGAAGACCTTGGCGCGATCGTGATCTATGTGGACCTGTGGAGCGACACGCAGCGCAGCCCCGCCCGGCTGATCCTGGAAGCCGTCAAGAAAACACTGACCGAGCTGGAGTCCCCGTCTTCCACGATCCTTCGCAAGCTCAAGCGTCTGGCCAGTGCCGACATCGCCGCCTTCGGCTTCAAGTTCAGCTTCAAGCTCGACACCCTCGGCGAGGCTGGCGGCGCGACGCTGGCCCAGGCGCTGAAAGAAGTCGTCGATCAGGCCGGCGCCGATGTCGTGCTGATCGTCGACGAAGTGCAGCACGCCATCACCTCGGACGAAGGCAATCAAATGCTGCTGGCGCTCAAGGCCGCACGGGATGCCATCAATCCCCGCCCCGACACCACAGGGCATTTCCTGTTCGTGGGAACCGGCTCGCATCGCGCGCTGGTGGGCGAACTGACCGCGCGGCGCAACCAGGCTTTCGCCGGCGCCACGTCCGTCGCCTACCCGGTGCTCGACCAGGAATATATCGACTATCTGCTGGCGCGCCTGTCCTCCGAGGGCTTTACGGCCCTGCCCTCGCGCGATGTCGCCATCAAGGCGTTCCAGGCGCTTGGCCATCGGCCCGAGGAGATGATCCGGGCGTTGCGGCAATTGCATTTCCACCTGCCAGCGGACAGCAACCCCGACGAGCACCTGCCGACCATCGCCAACACGCTGCGTTCGGCGGCTGCCGACGTGGAACTGATGAAGCTCGAACAACTTGGCGGCCTGGCAACCGCGATCTTCGACCGCATTGCCACCACGCAAGGCGACGCACGGGGTTTGTTCTCGGCCGACGCGGCCGCGGCGTACTCCTTGGCCATAGGCCGGGAAGTGAAGGTCGAGGAAGCACAGCCGGTGGTCAACGAACTGATGGCAAGCAACCTGATCATGCGCAAAGGGCACGGCCTGTACGGCATCACCGACCCGTTCGTGCAGGAGATGTGGCGCGAACGGAAGTCGCTTGAAGGAAAACTCTGACCATGCCCAAGACAAGCACGGCCGGCTATGGCGAGCAGGCCAGCACCCTCGTCGTCCAGTACGAAAGCATCACGTTCGAGGATGTCCATCGCGACGTGCTCCACCTGTTGCCGGCGCCGCCGGCCCGGATTGTCGATGTCGGCGCGGGCACCGGGCGCGATGCCGCCGCCCTGGCACGGCGCGGCCATCACGTCGTGGCGGTGGAACCGACCGCAGAACTACGCGAGGCTGGCCGCAAGCTGCACGCGGATGTGGATATCGACTGGCTCGACGACGCCCTGCCCGCGCTGGCCAGGCTGCGCGAACGGCCGACGCGCTTTGACGTGATCATGCTGACCGCCGTGTGGATGCACCTCGATGCCGACGAACGCGCCCAGGCAATGGGTGCCGTCGACGCGCTGCTGGCCGGCCACGGCCTGGTGTTCCTGTCCCTGCGACACGGCCCGGTGCCGGCCGGCCGGCGCATGTTCGACGTATCGGCCGCCGAGACCATCGCACTGGCGGAGCCATATGGCCTGCGCAGCGCGCATTGCAGCCAGCGCAGCGGCCTGATGGATCGCACCGACGTGCATTGGACCAATCTGGTCCTGCAACGCTAAAGCCAGAGCGCGGCGAGGGCCGCCCCGAAACCCGGGTATCCAGGGCGACCCTCTCCAGACAACGACGCTCAGGCCTCCACCGATGCCCGCTGTCGCGCGACCTCGGCCTGCGGAGCATCTGCCTGGTCCGCGTGAAGCGTGAAGTCGAAGCGGATCGACGCAAACGGCTTGTCCACGCCAAGCGCGGCCATTGCCGCCGCATCGCTCACGCGCGTGATCGGCGGTACCAACCCTTCGCGCGTGGCAAAAGCGAAGTCATCCCACAGGTACGGATCGCCATCGATGTTGATCTGCGTGGTCAGCTTGCGATGGCCCGGTGCCGAGACGAAGAAATGGATATGCGCCGGGCGGGTGCCGTGGCGGTCGAGCTGCTTGAGCAGACGGTCCGTTGCCCCATTCGGCGGCACGCTGTAGCCCACCGGCATGATGCTGCGGAAGCGGTAGCGGCCCTCGCCATCGGTCACGATACTGCGACGCAGATTGAACGCGCTCTGCGTCGGGTCGAAGTACGAGTAGTTGCCGAGTGCATTGGCGTGCCAGACCTCGACCACGGCATTGGCCAGCGGCTGCCCCGCGCCGTCCTTGACCTGCCCTTCCATCACCAGCACTTCGCCCTCGCCCGTACCGTCGTCCAGGCGCGCCTCGCCCTGCGCCACCGGCGCGCCTGCCACGTAGAGCGGGCCTTCGATCGTGCGGGGCGTGCCACCGGCAATGCCTGCCTGGCTTTCGGCCTCGTCCATGCGCAGGTCCAGAAAGTGATCGAACCCGAGCCCCGGCGCGATCAGGCCCAGCTCGCCCGAGCGACCGGCTTCTGCCAGAAAATTGAGGCCGGACCAGAATTCCTCGGGCTGGATATCCAGGTCCTCGATCATGTGGAACAGGTCGCGCACCATCCGATGCACGATGGCCGCGATGCGCGGATTGGCGTGCTGGCCGGTGGCTTCCTCGATGCGGTTCAGTACGGTGTCGATCTGGATCTTGTCCATGGTTGTCTCCTTTGTGGTGGGAATGCTTCAGAGTGAGCGGAACAGCGGACTGCGGGTGGCCTGGCTGGCGTCTGCCGCCGACAGGAACTTCTCGGTGAAGATGTCTTTCTCGAACAAGCGCCCCTGCATCAGGGCGGCGATGCACGACTCGATCATCGGCGGTGGCCCGCACAGATAGGCCCGCCAGCCACGGAAGTCGTAGCCGAAATGACTCCCGGCGGCCTCGTGCACATAGCCGCGCTCGCCGGCCCATGCACTGCCTTGCGCCTCGGCCGACAGCACGGGCACATAGGTGAAGTTGTCGTGCCGGGTGGCCAGCGCTTCGAAGGCCTCGCGGTAATACAGTTCGTCAGCGGTCCGTGCGCCATGCACGAGCACGATCTGGCGCTGGTCGCCGGACTCCAGCAGGTCGAGGATCATCGAACGCGGGCTCGACAATCCCGACCCGCCAGCCATGAACACCAGCGGGCGCGGATCGCTCTTGCGTACGAAGAAGCGCCCGAGCGGCCCCGATAGCTGCAGGCGCTCGCCCACGGCAAGTTGCTCGTGCACGTAGGTTGTGGCGCTGCCGCCCGGCACCAGCCGGATATTCAGTTCGATCTCGCCCGCCGACGGCGCCGACGCGATCGAGAAGGCGCGCGGGGTGGCTTCCTTGCCGATCCATACGTTGACGTACTGGCCCGGCTGGAAACGCAGCGCAGCGCCCCCTTCCACACCCTCCACACGCAGGAACACGCCCTTGATGGTGGGCGTCAACGCTTCGATGCGCGTGACTTCGGCGGTGAAGTCCATCAACGGCAGGAACTGCGCGTCGGGCTCGGGATCGATGTCGGCCTCGATCGTCAGGTCGGACATCGGCGTGGCGCAGCAGGCCAGACACTTGGCCTCCTCGCGCTCGAAGTCCATCAGCGCGAACGGCGATGCTTCGCCGTGCTCGATCTCGCCGTCCACCGTCTGCACCTTGCAGGTCCCGCACAGACCATGCCCGCAGGCATGGGGCAGCCACACGCCGGCGCGCAGGCAGGCGTCAAGCACGGTCTGTCCTTCGGCAATGTCGATGGTCTGGCCGAGCGGTTCGATGGTGAGCTGATAGGTCATGGCAACCTCCTGCAGCAAGTTCAGTTGGCCGAGCCGGCGATGCCCGGCAGGCCGGGGGTACGCAGGCGCAGCAGCGACTTGTGGCCAAGCCCGTTGTCGACCAGGCTTGCGGCCGCATCCGGCGTGAATGGCGTATCGCCGCGCAACCACTGCACTTGCGCCCAGTCGATCCGGGCGCCTTCCGGGTGGGCACCCAGCAGCGGCACGATGACGTCGGAGACCAACGCGCCGAACGGCATGTCAGGCGGCAGCGGCAACGTGAATGGGCTGCAGAACAGCCGGTGCTGGTCCCAGCCGAAGTACACGAGCTGGTTGCCGTGGAAGTTTTCGATCCGGTCGCGGACCTCGCCGGTGTAGCCCGGTTCCAATGCGATGACTGGCATGATCTGGTCTCCTTGTTCACGAACGGTTGTTGCCTTGCCCGGTCCAGCGCTCCCAGTTCGCGCGGTCGGGCGAATCGGCGTAGTCGCCGCGATCCTCGGGCTTCAGGTGGTACCAGTCGAGCACTTCAGGCAGCGTCGGGCCGCCGCAGTTGCCCTGGAAGATCTGATGCACCGGCAGCCATGCCTGCACGTACTTCTCGGGCTCGCCCTGGAATATGTCGCGGCAGCCATCCGAGCAGAAGTGGTAGTGCTCGCCGTTGTGCTCCGCATGGCGATAGCAAATCTGCGTCGGGTCGTCGGGTTCGGTAAAGGCCATCGGGATCTGGCACACCTGGCACAGCATCGGCAGGCCCGGGTTGGTCCAACGCTGGCCGGCCTCCTGCTGCTGCTTCCAGTAGTCGAAGCGCGGCCGGTAATGCGCGTCGAAGCTGTCGGGATACTTCTGCGCCAGCCAGTCCATTTCGTGCGGCTCGGGCACCCACGTGTGGATGGCCGCGGCGTGGTTGAAGTTGTAGAAGATCGACCATGCGATGTGCGACAGGTGATCCTTTTCCTTGGCGGCCTGCTCGTGATACTTCGGCATCCGGATGCCATAGCGCGCCAGATCGGCAAACAGCGCCCCGCCGTTCTGCTCGAAGTAGATCTCCCACGCCTCTTTCCAGCTCATCACGCGCTTGGGGCACATGTAGTCCATCATCATCGCCACCAGCGTCAGCAGCCGGTAGCCGCGCCAGAACCACTTGTCGATCCACTTCTGGATGATCGGTCGGTTGGCGGGGTCCTGCTCGAGCATGAACTTGACCACTTCCAGGCCCAGCGTCATGTGGCGCGACTCGTCGGACTGCGCCGAGAAGCCGAACGTCACCGTGGCCATGTCCCCGTTGTAGGCGGCACCGGACATAAACGGCATGAACAGCAGGTTGGTCAGCACGTATTCGAACGAGAACGAGATCGCCGTGATGAACTCGAACGGCCCGGCGGTCATCGCATCCTCGAAATACGACTTCGGCACGGACAGGTACCAGAGCCGGTCGTGCAGATGGCGCCAGTCGGCAAACCCGTTGAAGAACTTGTTGTAGTGGCTGATCGTGTGGATCTGGGTCTGGCAGTGCCGCAGTTCGTCGATCGATTGCATCTGGCATGCCACGCGCGCGCCCACGCCGCGCAGATTACGGCCCGCCATGGCGAAGCCACGGTGCGCCGCGTACTCCAGCGGCGACACCCCGGTCAGGAACAGCTTCAACGCGTTGACGTAGCGGGCGTCGGTCACGTTGAGCTGGCCATTGTTCTGCTGGAACGCGTCGATGATCGCGTAGAGCTTGCGCTCCTTCTCGGACTGGAACTTCCAGTACGCATCCATCGTCAGGCGGAACGGGTCTTCCCAGCCGTCCCAGTCATGGATCACGATGCCTTCGAACTTGTCGTGCGGAAACACCTTGTCCATCGGCTGGTACGTGGTCTCCCAACCGAGGTCGCGGGTCAGTACCGCGTACTTCTCCTTGAGCGAGAGCTTCGGACGGGTCGCCGCGCGGGCGGCGGAGGCGATGGCAGTGGCGGTTGTCATGGTTTGTCTCCTGTCTTGGGGTTCTGGCTCAGCGCCACGCCAGTACGAACTGGTCTTCGGTTTCGTCGATGTTTCCGGCAAGGGAGATCAGGCCAAGCTGTAGCTCCTGCACGTCCCAGGGGCGGCCGATGCGCTCCTCCACGCTGGCGCGGCGGATCTCCAGCCGCCCCGGTGCGTCGATCTTGACCATCGCCGGGTAGTGGTTGACGGTGGCGTGCGGGTTGTCGGCTTCGATCGCCTCGATCACCGGGCGCATGTCGTCGTTGGTCTGGAGGGCGATGAATACGATGGCGTCGCTCATGGTTGTCTCCGTCATTGACGTGCCAGGCCCAGGCCGCTCAGGCGCTTGCCCAGCGCTTCGACGGCATTGGCCAGTTCGGACTCGGCATCCTCGCCGAACAGCCGGTGCGCCAGCGGGCGCAGCGCGTGCGTGAAGCGATCGAGCCAGCCAAAGGCAAACCCAGCGATGACCGCCGCGTTCTCCGGGCTTTCCTGTGCGGCCGTTTTCACGGTGGCATCGACCCAGCGCGTGGTCTCGGCGTACCAGGCGGACATGAAATCGGTCACGAGCGAGAACGCGGGCCCGGTTGCGGCCAGGCGGGCGTCGAACTGCTGGTAGACCAGCGGATAGATCAGGCCATCGAGCACCAGGTTCTGCGCCACGTGCTGCTCGAACCAGTCATCACGCACCAGCAGGTCCTCCGCCGCGTGCCGCAGCGGCTGCCAGGCCATGTCTTCCATCCAGGCGGCGCGGGCCTGGTCCACGGCGGCCTTGTCGCCGATCAGCAGCCCGATGCGGGTCAGGTACTGCGCGATACCCAGGCGGTCCATCGTGTGATACATCGCGGCCTGCGTGATGGCCGATCCGAAACCGTAGGCGGTAATCGATGCGTTGTTCATGTTGGCCGCCCATTCGACGTGGCGCAGCGGTACCACGCCCAGCGTGAGCAGCTCGCGCGCATCGTCGGGCAACCGGCTCAGCAGCCCGCGCTTGTCCACGAACTCAAGGTTCTTCTCCATCGTCTCCTGCTGACGGGCGCGCGCATTGACGTAGCCGCCGTAGAAGTACTGGCGCGGGTCCTTCAGCGCATACCAGTCCTGCATCACCACGCGGGTGCGCCGGGCGTCGTACAGCTCGTACTGCGGCTGCCATAGCGGCCGGTAGTGGAAGCTCGTGACCGGCTGCAGGTCGTACATCGCCTCCTGATAGCGCGTGGCTGGCTTGTCGGCGCCGAGCCGGCGCGCGATATGCGCGAAGGTCTGCCGGATCGGCGTGACGCTGGCGTCAGTCCGGATATCGATTTGCATGGTGGTTGTCTCCTCGGATGTCGAGTGGGGGCATTTTTGGGTATCACTGCAGCAGTTCGGCCCGCTGCTCGGCGCAGAACGACTGGAACTGCTCGGGCGGCATGACCAGTTCCACGTAGATCTGTGGATCGCCGATCGAGAACTCGAACTCCACCCAGCGCTCGCTGCGCCCAGTCACGCGCACGTAGCGCGGGGCATGGTGATGCCAGTGACCTTGAAGTGCCTGATGGGGATGTGGCATGTCTCGCTCCTGGTGCGCCGCACATCGCGGTGCGTGTGCGTTGTCTCGTGATTTCAGGTGGGAGATCTATAGCGAATGGCGTGCCAGGCGATGCAGACCGTTGTGGCGCAAGGGCTCGCGGCCAATCGGCCGCATTCGGGCCTGCCAACCTGCTTGATGATTTGATGAGGTGATTCAGGCGGATTTGATCAAATGATCAAATCGTCTCGCGCTGCGCTGCAGCACACGCTCTCGATGCGGGATTTCCGGGCTCCGGCAACGCCGGATGCCGTGCTAGGCTACGCAAAAACGAGGCTCGAAAGCCCGCCGGAATCTGGAGTGACGAGGATGACAACACCCCCCGCGCAGCCGCCGTTCGAACTGGCTTCGCTACTGACCATCGACGCCAAGGCTGCGCAGATCCGCCTTGGCCAGTCGCGCATGGTGCTGATGCACACCGAGGCGCTGAGCTACCTGCGCAAGGAAATCCTCGATACGCTCGGCGTGGAGCGCGGCAAGGGGCTGCTGATCCGCATGGGCTACGCGCAAGGCATGCGCGATGCCGAGATGGTCAAGCGCGAGCGCAGTGAAGAACTGGCCAGTTCGCCCAACGATGCCTTCCTGTGGGGGCCGCAGCTTCACATGCTCGAAGGCGTCACGCGCGTGGACCCGGTTCGCCTGGAAATCGACCGCGACACCGGCCACTTCTATGGCGAGTTTCTCTGGCAGGACTCATGGGAGGGCGAGGCGCCCGTGATGGAGTCCCTGCCCCGCGAGGAATCTGGCTGCTGGGTGCAGCTTGGCTACGCATCGGGCTACAGCAGCACGTTCATGGACCGGCTGGTCATCTACAAGGAAACCGAATGCGAGCGGCGCGGCGACAGTCTCTGCCGCATCGTCGGCAAGCCGGCCGAGACGTGGAACGACCCCGAGTACCTGAAGTACTTCGAACCCGACTCCGTCATCAGCGACCTGCTCACCCTGCAGCAGGAAGTCAGCACACTGCGCGAAACGCTGTGTGGCGCGAACCAGGGCAACCTGATCGGCCAGTCTCCGGCGTTCCGTGAAGCCTTCAACCTGCTTTCCGCCGCGGCAGACAGCCATATCACCGTGCTGCTGACGGGCGAGACCGGTGCGGGCAAGGAAATGTTCGCGCGCTGGCTGCACGATCACGGCCCGCGCGGCGAGCAGCCGTTCGTCGCGGTCAACTGCGCGGCGATCCCGCACGAGTTGATCGAATCCGAGCTGTTCGGCGTGGAAAAAGGCGCCTACACGGGCGCCCAGCAGTCACGCCCCGGTCGCTTTGAACGCGCGCATGGCGGCACCCTGTTCCTCGACGAAATCGGCGACCTGCCGCCTGCCGCGCAGGTCAAGCTGCTGCGCGTGCTGCAGAACAACGAAGTGGAACGGCTCGGTGGCGTGGAGGCGCGCAAGGTCAACGTCCGCCTGATCGCCGCCACCAACGTCAATCTGGCGCAGGCGATCAAGCACGGCCAGTTTCGTGCTGACCTGTTCTACCGGATCAGCACCTATCCGATCTCGATCCCCGCCCTGCGCGAGCGCAGGGAAGACATCCCCGAACTCGCCCAGTCATTCATCCAGCGCTTCAACGCGCTGTATCAGAAGCAGGTGCGCGGCCTGACTACGCGGGCGCGCGATGCGCTGGTGCAATACCCGTGGCCCGGCAATATCCGCGAACTCGAAAACATGATCGAGCGTGGCGTCTTGCTGGCACCTGCCACCGGGATGATCGACGTCGCCCATCTGTTTGCCAGCCAGCAGGCGGTCGGCAGCGAGGAGCCCAGCCAGGATGCCGACGCGCTGATCGAAAAGCTGCTCAACCAGCAGGTGTCCCTGCCGCAAATCGAAGCCAAGCTGATGCAACTGGCGATGACGACGACGCGCGGCAACCTCTCGTCGGCGGCGCGGATGCTGGGGATCACGCGACCGCAGTTGGCGTATCGATTGAAGAAGTAGGGTTGGAACAGTTGGTCCAGCCCGCTCGACACCTGAGTTATTAAGTATTTACCCTAGGTTTTCATATAACCAGAAAAGGGTAAGGTGTCGTCCCATGCAGACCCGACCCATCACCCTGACCGAGCGCGTCATCCAGCAATTGCGTGGCGAGATTGCCGACGGCACGTTTCCCGTTGGCGCCCGGCTGCCGACCGGCAAGCAACTGGCCGAGCGCTATGGTGTTAGCGCCGCCGTGATTCGCGAGGTGACCGAGCATCTGCGGTCGCTTGGGATGGTCGAAAGCCGCCAGGGTCTGGGCAGCACTGTGCGTTCCCGCGTCAGCGACAGCGGTTTCCGTCTGAGCGGCGGTGCCGATAGCACCGATCTGGCCGATATCTTCGAGCTGCGCCTTGATCTGGAAAGCGCCGCTGCCGCCATGGCCGCGTTGCACCGGACGGAGCAGGACATTGCCCGCATGGGCGCCCTGCTCGACGCGCTGGCGGCCCAGCTTGATGATGCCGATCACGGCGTGGAGCCCGATATCCAGTTCCATATCGCCATCGCCACGGCCACGCACAACAAGTACTACCTGCAGCTACTGCAGTACATGACGCTGCAACTGCATCAGGCGGTGCGCACCGCGCGCCTGAATTCCAGCCGGCAGCCGGGCCTGCCCGCGCAGGTCCATGCCGAGCACGTGGCGATCTTCGATGCGATTCGCGCCCGCGATGCCGCGCAGGCCCGCCTGCACGCCGCCGCGCATCTACGCAACGCCGCCGCCCGGCTTGGCCTGCCCATGCGCCAGCCCCGCTGACGATTTCGCCCGATGCCCGCTTAACTTCTACCGCTCAACCTCTACTTATCTCCGCCTTTTCCCGACCGCAGATCATGTCCGATACGAACTTCGCGCAACGCCTGACCGAAACCCTGGGCCCCGACGTGGTGACCACCGCGCCCGACGATGTGGCACCCTGGCTCTCCGACTGGCGTGGCCTGTACAAGGGCCAGGCGCAGGCGGTAATCCGTCCGCGCACAACCGAACAGGTGGCGCAGGCGCTGGCACTGTGCCAACAGGCTGGTGTGCCCGTGGTGCCGCGCGGTGGCAATACCGGCCTGTGTGGCGGCGCCGCTCCGGACGGCAACCAGACCAACGTCGTGCTCAGCCTCGATCGCATGGACAAGATCCGCTCGATCGACACGATCGCCAACACAATGGTGGTCGAGGCCGGCTGCATTCTCGGCAACCTGCGCCGTGCCGCCGAGGAAGCCGACCGCCTGTTCCCGCTGTCGCTGGCCGCCGAAGACTCCTGCCAGATCGGTGGCAACCTGGCCACCAACGCTGGCGGCGTCAACGTGGTGCGCTATGGCATGACGCGCGAACTGGTGCTCGGCGTGGAGGCTGTGCTGCCAAACGGCGAGATCTTTCACGGCCTGCGCACGCTGCGCAAGGACAACACCGGATACGACCTCAAGCAGTTGCTGATCGGCTCGGAAGGCACGCTCGGCATCATCACCGCCGCCGCGCTGCGCCTGCTGCCGCGCGCCGATTCCCGCGCCGTGGTGCTGGCTGCCGTGGAATCGCCCAAGCAAGCCCTGGAACTGTTCTCGCTGCTGTTCGCGCGCTGCGGCGCACGGTTGCAGGCCTATGAGTTCTTTACCGGTGCCTGCCTGGATCTGGTGCTGACCCATGTCGAGGGCATTCATGCCCCGTTTGCAGAACGATATCCGGCCTACGTGCTGGTCGAGATCGCGGACACAGCGTCCGAGGACGTCCTCAACGCCCTGCTCGAATCGGTCATCGGCGATGCGCTCGAACAGGGCCTGTGCCTGGATGCCGCCGTCTCGGCCTCACTGGCGCAGTTGCAGAGCCTGTGGCGTCTGCGCGAGGAAATCTCCGAGGCCCAGCGTGCCGACGGGCTGCACCTGAAGCACGACGTGTCCCTGCCGATCGAAGCCATTCCGGACTTCATGGCATCGATGGAAACCCGTCTGGCCGCGCGTCACCCGGGCGTCCGGCCCTTTATCTTCGGCCACTTCGGCGATGGCAACCTGCACTACAACCTGTCACGTCCGCTTGGTGCCGATCCGAAATGGGCGCTCAATGAGGGCAAGGCCGTCAGCGAGGACGTGCTGGAAGAAGTGGCCCGCTACGATGGCAGCATCAGCGCCGAGCATGGCATCGGCCAGCTCAAGCGCGAGTCGTTCCTGGCGCTCAAGGACCCGCTCGAACTGCGCCTGATGCGTGCCATCAAGCAGGTGTTCGATCCGAGCGGGATCATGAATCCGGGCAAGCTGCTCTAAATTCGGGCCGGCTACCGGCCATTTTGCAACCCTTGTAACGGGCCGCCTGCCGGCCACTGCCACTCGCTATACTGGGGGCCTTTCTCGGCATTCGTCCGTTTTCGCGACGCATCTTAAATTGGCTGATCCAGACCTGAGCAAGCTGAAAATCGATCGTAGCGCCATGGCGCCCGCCCAGCGCCGCCGCCGTCCCTGGCTGCGCTACGCGATCATTGCAGTGGTGATCCTCGTGCTGGCCGGTATCGGCCTGAAGCTGGCTGGGCCACAGACCGTGGAAACGGCGACGGTCACTTCGGCATATCCGTCGCAAAACTTCACGCTGCTCAACGCTACCGGCTACGTGGTGCCGCAGCGCAAGGCGGCGGTGGCGTCGAAGGCGCAGGGCCGGCTGGAGTGGCTTGGCGTGCTGGAAGGCTCCCGCGTCAAGAAGGACGAGATCATCGCGCGAATCGAAAGCCGCGACGTCGAGGCGTCGGCCGCGCAGGCGCGCGCCCAGGTCCAGGTAGCCGAAGCCAATCTGGCATTGCAGCAGGCCGAACTGCGTGACGCCGATATCAATCTGCGCCGCTCGAAGGAACTGCTTGCCCCGGCTGCGATTTCCCAACAGCAATACGATTCCGATCTGGCGCGCTACAACAAGGCGCGCGCGTCGATCAGCAATTCGGAGGCGTCGATCGCCTCGGCCAAGGCCAATGCCCGCGCCGCCGAAGTGGCGGTGGAGCAGACCGTGGTCCGCGCGCCGTTCGACGGCGTGGTGCTGATCAAGCACGCCAACGTCGGCGACAACATTACCCCGTTCTCGGCGGCCGCCGACACCAAGGGGGCGATCGTGACCATCGCCGACATGTCCACGCTCGAAGTGGAAGCGGACGTAGCGGAATCCAATATCGCGAAGATCACGGTCGAGCAGCCCTGCGAGGTTCTGCTCGACGCCCTGCCGAACCTGCGCCAGGAGGGCCGCGTGTCACGCATTGTCCCGACCGTTGATCGGTCAAAGGCGACCGTACTGGTCAAGATCCGCTTCGTCGATCGCGACCCGCGCGTGCTGCCGGACATGAGCGCCAAGATCGCCTTCCTCTCCAAGCCGGTGGCCCCCGCCGAAAACAAGCCTCTGACGGCCATCCAGCCATCGGCCGTGGTCGAGCGCGACGGCAAGCCCGTGGTGTTCCTGGTGCAGGACGGCAGGGCAAAACAGGTGCCCGTGACGCGCGGCGGCAAGATCGGCGAACTGCTGGCCGTTCAGGGCGTGAAGCCGGGCGATGTGGTGGTGCTGGCGCCGTCCGAGAAACTGGGCGACGGCAGCAAGGTCTCCGTGGCGAAGAAGTGACCGGAAGGAAGTGACCGCCATCATGTCCGCCGCTCCCCTCGTTTCGATCCGCCATCTGGCCAAGTCTTATCAGCGCGGCGCCCAGACCGTGCCGGTGCTGTCCGATATCTCGCTCGATATTGCCGAAGGCGACTTTATCGCGCTGATGGGACCCTCCGGATCCGGCAAGAGCACACTGCTGAACCTGATCGCCGGCATCGACCGGCCCGACAGCGGCGAGCTGATCGTGGGCGGCGTCGATATCTCCGACCTGCCCGAGTCCGCGCTGGCCGACTGGCGAGCGGCCCATGTCGGCTTCATCTTCCAGTTCTATAACCTGATGCCGGTGCTGACAGCGTTCGAGAACGTGGAACTGCCGCTGATGCTGACCCGGCTGTCGCGCGCCGAACGGCGCGAGCGTGTGGAACTAGTGCTCCGCATGGTCAATCTGGCCGACCGGATGGATCACTACCCCTCCGAGCTCTCAGGCGGCCAGCAGCAACGCGTGGCCATCGCGCGGGCGCTGATCACCGACCCGACGCTAATCGTCGCGGACGAACCCACTGGCGACCTCGACCGCACCTCGGCCACCGAGATCCTGACGATGCTCCAGCGGCTCAATGCCGACGTCGGCAAGACCATCATCATGGTCACGCACGATGCCCATGCCGCCGAGGCAGCCAAATCGCTCGTCCATCTGGAAAAAGGCGAGCTGACCAACAGCGTCGCCACCACGGCATCGCGCTGATCATGTACCTGGCCAAGCTGATCACCCGCAATGCCATGCGCCACAAGCTGCGCACGGCGCTGACCGTGCTCGGCCTGGTGATCGCCGTACTGGCGTACGGACTGCTGCAAACCGTGGTCGATGCGTGGTACGCGGGCGCTTCGGCCGCATCGAATGCCCGGCTGGTGACGCGCAACGCGATCTCGCTGACCTTCACCCTGCCGCTGAGCTACGAGAACCGCATCAAGGGCGTGGACGGCGTGACCATGGTGGCGCGGTCCAACTGGTTTGGCGGGGTCTATCGCGACCCGAAGAACTTCTTCGCGCAGTTCGCCGTTTCCGACAACTACCTCGATCTTTACCCGGAATTCATCGTGCCGCCTACCCAACGCGCCGATTACGAGCGCGACCGCCGGGGCGCGCTGATCGGCCGGCAGCTGGCCGACCAGTACGGCTTCAATATCGGCGACGTCATTCCGATCAAGGGCACGATCTACCCCGGCACCTGGGACTTCGTCGTGCGCGGCATCATGGAAGGCCGCGACGAAAGCACAATCACGCGCCAGATGGTGTTCCACTGGGACTACCTGAACGAGACCGTACGCAAGAAGACCGCCCGCCAGGCTGACCAGGTCGGTGTTTACGTGATTGGCGTCGACAATCCGGACAACGCGGCGGCCATCTCGCGCGCCGTGGACAACGTATTCAAGAACTCCCTGGCGGAGACGCTGACCGAAACCGAACAGGCCTTCCAGCTTGGCTTTGTGGCGATGTCGAACCAGATCATCGCCGCGATCCGGGTGGTGTCCTACGTGGTGATCGTGATCGTGATGGCGGTGATGGCCAATGCCATGGCGATGAGCGCGCGCGAACGGATCACCGAATACGCCACACTGAAGGCGCTCGGCTTCGGGCCGGGCTTTCTGTCGATGCTGGTATTTGGCGAGTCGCTGATCATCAGCGCTTTTGGCGGCGGGCTGGGGATGCTGCTGACGCCACCAGCGGCGCGATTCTTCAAGCAGGCCGTGGGCGGCGTATTTCCGGTCTTCACCGTGTCACACGACACCATGGCCATGCAGGCCGCGTGCGCACTGGTGGTCGGCCTCGCGGCCGCCATCGTCCCGGCGGTGCAGGCGGCGCGCGTGCGCATCGTCGAGGGCCTGCGGGCCATCGGGTAATTCGGATGGTCATCCCGCTCCACTACATCGCACGCAACGTCTGGGCACGGCGCCTGACCACCACGCTGACCGCAGGCGGGCTGGCGCTGGTCGTGTTCGTATTCGCGACCATGCTGATGCTCGACGCCGGCCTCAAGCGGACGCTGGTGACGACTGGCGAACGTGACAACGTCGTGCTGATCCGCAAGGGCGCCGAAACCGAGATCCAGAGTGCGATATCGCGCGATCAGGCGGCGGCCATGGAAATGCACTCGGCCGTGGCGTTGACCCCGGAAGGCAGGCCGATGTCGTCACGCGAGGCCGTGGTGCTGATCTCGCTGACCAAGACCGGCTACACGACGCCTTCCAATGTGGTGATTCGCGGCATTACCCCGCTGGGGGTGGAGATGCGGCCACAGGTCAGGCTGACCCGGGGACGCATGTTCAAGCCGGGCTCGTCGGAAATCATTGTCGGGAGCAGCATCGCCAAGGGGTATGACAACGTCAGCATCGGCGACCATCTGCGATTTGCCCAGCGGGACTGGACCGTGGTTGGCCACTTCGACGCTGGCGGCAGCGGGTTCGATTCCGAGATATGGGGCGACGTGGACCAGCTGATGCAGTCGTTCCGGCGCACGAGCTATTCATCTATGGCGGTCCGGTTAGCCGACTCGGACGCGTTCGACCGTTTTCGCGCCGATATCGACGTCGACCCGCGTCTGGCCAATGAAGCCAAGCGCGAGCAGCAGTTCTACAGCGATCAGTCGAAGGCGCTGTCGGCGTTCATCAACATCCTGGGGATGACGCTGACCACGATCTTCTCGGTCGCCGCGATGATCGGCGCGATGATCACGATGTATGCGTCGGTGGCCAACCGCGTCGGCGAGATCGGCACCCTGCGCGCGTTGGGCTTCCAGCGCATCAACGTGCTCGCGGCCTTTCTGATCGAGGCCGTGCTGCTCGGTCTGGTTGGTGGGGTCGCCGGTCTGCTCTGCGCCTCGCTGATGCAATTCGCGTCGTTCTCGACCACGAACTTCCAGACCTTCGCCGATCTGTCGTTCCGCTTCGTGCTGACACCCGGGATCGTGATCAAGACACTGCTGTTCTCGATGACGATGGGCCTGATCGGCGGCTTCCTGCCGGCGCTCAGGGCGTCGCGGCTGAATATCGTGGATGCGCTGCGGGCGCGTTGAGCGGACCCGCTGCCTTCTCTCCCTTACCCCATCACCTCCTCGCAAACCTCCAGCCACGCCCGCGCGGCGTGCGACAGGTAGCGCCCCGGGGACCAGATATGGGCCAGTGCCCAGTCCACGGTCGGCTCGGTCAGCCGGGCGACGGCAAGCTTGTCACGGGACTCCAGGCGCGAGAGCAACGGTTCAGGCAGAAAGGTCGTGCCGAGCCCCGCCGCAGCCATGGATGCCAGGAAGTCCCAGTGCCCACTCTGCGCCACCACATGGGGCTCGAAGCGTGCATCGGCGAATGCCTGCCGCAGCATCCGGGTCAGCGAGAACTCGTCGGTCAGCATGACCAGCGGTTCGTCGCGCAGCGCCGTCAACGTGACCGTGCGGCCACTTGCCCAGGCCGCGCGATGCGGGCCCACCGCCCAGATCGGGTACTTGGCGAACTGGCGCGTCTCCAGATTGAGCCCGCTGTCTCCGGGCAGCACCGTGGCCCCGACTTCGAGTTCGCCATGCGCCACCTGCTGCTCCACGATCTGCCCGCCATGCTCGGAGAGATTCAGTTGCAGATTGGGATATCGTCGTCGAAACGCGCTGACGGCCGGGGAAAAGAACAGATTGACCATTGGCGGTACGCCAACCGTCAACTGGCCGCGCCCAAGTGACGAAAGGTCCGCCACCTCGAGCGTCAGCCGATGCACCACGCCGAGCGCTTCCTGGCCACGGTCGTAGACCACCTTGCCGACGTCGGTCAGACGCACGGTCTTGCCCTCGCGGATCAGAAGTGGCTGCCCCACCTCGTCCTCGAGCTGCTTGACCATCTTGCTGATGGTCGATTGCGTGACGAAGAGCGAAGATGCGGCCTGCGTAAAGCTTTTCAGGCGCGCGGTCTCCACGAAGTAACGCAGCGCACGAATGTCGATCGGCATGATCCGTTCCCATGAAAATTCCGACTATAGACCGGAATTTTAAATCATGTTTGGAATGTTCGCAGGGCCGTTACACTTCCGCTCCTACGCCCCCACCGAGGTCCGGTCGCACCGGCCCCACACAAATCATGGCTAGCTGGCCGAATGCCCGACAGTGGCTGTTTTCGCTGAAGGCATTCGCTGCCGCGATGCTGGCGCTCTACATCGCACTGTATTTCGGCCTGCCGCGCCCCTACTGGGCCATGGCCACGGTCTATTTTGTCTCCCATCCGCTGACGGGCGCCACGCGCTCGAAGGCCGCCTATCGCGTGGCCGGTACCGTGCTGGGCGCCACTGCGGCAGTGGCGACGGTGCCGCAACTGGTCAATATGCCGATCGTGCTGATGGGCGCGATCTCCCTCTGGATCATGGTGCTGGTCTACCTGTCGCTGCTGCAACGGTCACCGCGCAGCTACGTGTTCCTGCTCGCCGCCTACACGCTGCCGATCGTCGCGCTGCCGGCGGTGATGCACCCGGGCGACATCTTCGACATCGCGGTGGCCCGGATCGAGGAGATCGTGATCGGGATCGTCTGCGCGGGGCTGGTCGGGTCGATCGTCTTTCCCGCGAAAGTGGCGCCAGCGCTGCGAGACCGCATCCGCATCTGGCTGCACGACGCGGCCGCATGGGCCAACGATATCGTCAATGCCAGCCCCCGTGCCGATGCCAGCCGTCACCGCCTGGCCGCCGATATGCTGGCGCTCGACCAACTGATCGCGCAGCTTTCGTTCGATACCGA
Organism: Cupriavidus sp. UBA2010; assembly: GCF_002335265.1. Classification (NCBI taxonomy): domain Bacteria; kingdom Pseudomonadati; phylum Pseudomonadota; class Betaproteobacteria; order Burkholderiales; family Burkholderiaceae; genus Cupriavidus; species Cupriavidus sp. UBA2010. The sequence goes on along the minus strand of NZ_DDCI01000024.1, from coordinate 151,091 downwards.
CAGCCAGCAGACGCTGCACCATGCCCGCGCACTGCGTGCGCGCATGTCGGGGTTGATGCCGATCCTGTCGGCGCTGGAGAGCGTGCTGCATGCGCTGCGCACGGCGCCCGAAGGCAGCGAGCGCGAAGCGCTGACCCGTACCGCCACCCATCTGCAGGCGCAGTTCAACCGACTGATGCGGACCTGTGAGAGGCTGCAGCACGGCATCAGCGACCACCCGCCCGACCTGCCTCCCGAGGAACCGGCAGGCGCCGAGCAGGCCGCGGACGAGGCGGCCGCGTATCACGACCATGCCATGTTGCTGTTCGGCGCGGTGTCGGCCGGACTGGCGGTGTTCTGCGTCGGGCTGCTCTGGATCTTCTCGGGCTGGGAGGATGGCGGCGGCCCCGTGGCCGTGGCATCGATCGCAAGCTGCTTTTTCGCGACCATCGACGAGCCCCGTCCGGTGGCGCGCATGTTCCTGCGCTGGAGCGCCGCGTGCCTGCTGATTGCATCGTTCTATCTGTTCATGGTGATTCCGCACGCGCAGACGTTCGAGACCCTGGTGGGGATGTTGTCCGTGCCCTACCTTGGCATTGGCATGTTGATCCAGCGGCCAGGGTTCAATCTGATCGCGATGCTGCTATCGGTGAATACGGCGTCGTTCGCCAACGTGCAGAGCGTCTACGACACCAATTTCCTCGGCATCTTCAATACAAGCCTGGCCAATGCGGCGGCCATGCTGTTTGCGCCGGTCTGGGCGATGCTGGCGCGGCCCTTTGGCGCCCATGTGGCCGCGCACCGGCTGCTGCGCGCGAGCTGGCAGGACCTGGCGCACGCCGCCACGTGGCGCGCTGCGGACATCCATACGCAGCTTGGCGCCCGGATGCTCGACCGGCTGGGCCAGTTGATGCCACGCCTGGGCGCCAGCCGGGGGCGGCTGGCATCAGATGGGTTTACGGAGTTGCAGATCGGCTACTGCACGCTGGCGCTGCAGCGCGCGCTGCCGTCATTGCCGCCAGCGGCGCGCAAACCCATCAGACGGGTGTTGAGCATCGTGGCACGCCACTTCCGGGCGCGCGCTCGCGCCGGGCATGTGGTACCCGTGCCGATGCCACTGCGGCAGTGGCTCGATACGTCGATCGGACAGGTCATGGCGGCGCGTGGCGATAACCAGCAGATGGCGGCTGTACTGAGCGCGCTCGTGGTGCTTCGCCTCACGATGCATACGTATGAAAAAAACGACTGATTCAGAGATTTTTAAATCATCACCGGAATACTTCTGACTCACTACACTTCATCCCGTGCCGCACCTCCCCCCAAGTACGGCACCGCTCACAAGGCGTACCGGACGGCGCGTCTCGACAACACCCCCATCCATCCTGCCCGACGCGTCGTCCACCTTCAGTTGAAGTTCACCAGCACAAGAAAATGTTGAAAGCCCTGATTGCCACGACCATCACAACGACTCTTCTCGGCGCCAGCGCGCTGGCCGTGGCACAACCCCCGCAAGGCCTGCAAGACCGAGGCGTACCCGCCGACCGTTATGGCTATGAAATGCACATCGGCAAGCGTGACCCGTACACCGATGGCGCCCACGGCATCCGTCAGCGCGACCCGTACACCGACGGCGCGCACGGCATCCGTGAACGCGACCCCTATACCGATGGCGCCCATGGCTCGGCCGGCATGAATCTGGCCGGACTGGACCGCACCGGCGTATCCGCCCCGCCGGCGCACAGCGCCTGAAGTTGAAGCAGCAAGAAGTAGAAGCAGAGCAGTAGAAGAAGCAGAAGCACGCAGTAGCAGTAGCAGTAGCAGTAGCAGTAGCAGTAGCAGTAGCAGTAGCAGTAGCAGTAGCAGTAGCAGTAGCAGTAGCAGTAGCAGTACGTAGTTCTTGTGGTCAGTCTTTTCCGGCGTCGCGCCTCCTCGTTCGACGCCGGAACCTCTCCTCTCGAAGCCTCAGCGCTTCGTCATCGCCTTCAGCCATTCCCCGATCGCATCGAGCAGCAGTCCGGAGCCATGCTCGCGCGATCCTGCATCGTCATAGCCATCGAGAAACGCACCCTGCTCGGTCATGACGAGCCGAGTACCCTGCCCCGCCCGCTTCAGTTCGAAGGTGGCCAGCGAGACCGAGATCTTGCGTTCACCCATATGCATCTCGTAGCTGTAGACCAGCCGCTCGTTGGGGATCACGTCGAAGTACACCGCGTCGAACGTGGACACCAGGCCGTTCTCCCAGCGCCCCTGCAGATGCTCGCGGCCACCGGGCCGCACGTCCATCGTGCGCTTGACCTCGGTATAGCCCGGGCCACCGTTGAACCACTGGGCCTTGGCGACGGGATCGCTCAGCGCGCGGAATACCAGCTCGGGACTTGCGTCGTAGGTGCGCTCGATCGTGAAAACGCCATGCGCCACCGACCGTGCCGGCGTGGCGGCCGCGATCCGCGCCACCTCCTTTTCCAGCCGGTCCAGCGTCTGCGCCCAGCCTTCCTCCGCGCCGCGCGTGAAATTGCCGGCTGAGGGGTCCAGCGCCGTGTAGCGCTGGGTCACCGACATCTCCGTGCCTCCGCACACGGTCTCGAACGTGACCGAGGTATTGGCGTTGAACAGCGGCACGCCCGCTTCGGTTACCACGGTCATGTCCAGCACCAGACGCGAATGGGGAATGATCTCGACGTAGTGGCCGCGAATCCAGTGCGAATAATTGCCATCGAGCGAGCGCATCCAGAGATCGAACTTGCCGCCCGGCCGGAATTCGACTTCACACTCGGGAATTGTGAAGCCCTGCGGACAGAACCAGTGCTTCAGGTGTTCGGCGGCGCTCCACGCCTGGAAGACGAGGTCGCGCGGCGCGTTGAACGCCCGCGAGACGGTCAGCGATTCGCGATCCGCCACGGCAGATGCCTGGGTCTTCGCAGTCGCCTTGGATGTTTCAGTTGCCGTTGCCATCGGATGCTGCCTCCTTTTTCATGGTTTCGAGGTACTCGCCCAACCGGTCGAAATGCCCTTCCCATTCAGCGCGACGCGCGTTGATCCACTGCTCTGCCTCACTGAGCGCTTTCGGCGCCATGGTGCAGGTGCGTACTCGCCCGACCTTCTCGGTCCGGACCAGACCGGCCTGCTCCAGCACGGACAGGTGCTGCATCACCGCCGGCAGCGACATCGCCAGGGGCCGTGCCAGTTCCGTCACCGAAAGCGGTCCACGCGCAAGCTGCGCGAGCATGGTCCGCCGCGTGGTATCGGCCAGGGCCTGGAATGTGGCGTCCAGGGCGACTTGGGAATCGGGATAGTTAAGCATGGGCTTTAGTATAGTGAGCCGCGATAGTTAAGCAAGGACTTTAGTGATTGCGCGGCAAAAAAGGCGGGACGCCGTATCCCGCCTTGATGACTGACCAACTACGTCCGGCCCGTTTATCCGGGCCATTTGATTACCTTCTTGCTTTGGCCTTAGCGCTCCCGCCACACGCTCAGCGGATCTTCGAACGCCGGCGCATCGGCGGCATCGGACCTGTCCGCCAGGGGTTTCGCCGCCAGCAGCATCGTCATGGCCTTCGCATGGAGTTTGTCCAGGCAGCGCGAGAACATCTCTGCCTCATCCTCGTTCAGGCAGCCCGCTAACTCCCGATTGAAATCGCGTGCCCGCGCGAAGGCCGCCGCGTACACCGACTCGCCCGCTTCAGTCAGCGTGAAGGCTGCCGCGCGCCGGTCGCCCTCGCGCGAATCCCGGCGCACCAATCCCTTGTCAATCAGACCATGCACCGCGCGGCTGGCCAGCACCTTGTCGAGCCCCGCGCTGGCTGCCAGTTCGGTCAGCCGGGTGCCAGGCTGTTCACCGAGGAATGCCAGCATCCGCCACTCGCGCCGACTGACGCCCGCCCCGGCCCGCAGATGCAAGCCGCTCGCGGCCATCGCCACGCGGCTCAGGTGATAGAGACGGTAATTGATGAAGTCGACCAGCCGGCCCGGCGCCTGCAAGGTGCCCGAAGTTTCCTGCGCCATGAATTGTCGAGAGTTCCGAGATAGTTGATTTTGTTAACTAATACCCTCGATGCTAGCTTTCGGGGCATACCGAGAACAATCACCACTTCCCCTGAGGAGACACAAGTGAGCCTGTCCCAGCCCCTGCATCTGCCAGCCCTGCTGCGCCGCCTGTGCGCGACGATCGGCGCCGTGACTGCCGTTTGCGCCTTGACCCTGCCCGCCGCCCATGCCCAAAGCGACAAACCGATCCGCATCCTGGTGGGATACCCGGCGGGCGGCACGGCCGATCTGGCGGCACGGCTGGTCGGCGACAAGCTGCGCGAGGAGCTAAAGCAGACCGTGGTCATCGAGAACAAGCCCGGCGCGGGTGGCCGGCTGGTCATGGACTATGCGAAATCGCAGGCCGGCGACGGCAACACCATCGTACTGGCCAACTCGGCGGTGATGACCATCGCGCCGCTCGTCTACCGCAAGCTCAACTACGACATCGCGCGCGATTTCACGCCGGTGGCGCAGGTGGCCAATTTCCAGCTTGCGCTGGCAACCGGACCGGGCACGCCGGCCAAGTCCCTCAAGGACTATGTGGCCTGGCTCAAGACCAGTTCGGCCGATTCGACCCATGCGGCCTACGCTTCGCCCGCGCTTGGCAGCATTCCGCACTTCTTCGGGCTGATGATCGGCAAGCAGGTCGGCGTGTCGATGCTGCACGTGCCGTTCAACGGTTCCGCACCGCTGATGACCGCGCTGATCGGCGGTCAGGTGCCAGCATCGGTGGATACGCTGGCCGATCTGACCGAAATGCATCGCGCCGGCAAGATCCACGTACTGGCCACCTCGGGCACGCGGCGTTCGGCCGCCCTGCCCGACGTGCCGACGTTTACCGAGCTCGGCTACAAGGACATCGAAGGCGTGGGCCGCTACGGCTTCATCGCTCCGGCGGGCACCTCGCGCGCCACGATCGACCGGCTCAACGCCGCCGTCGCGCACGCCATTGCGTCGCCCGACCTGCAGCAGAAATTCCTCAAGCTCGGGCTCGAACCGCAGAGCGGCAGCGTCGACGCCTTCGCTGCCGTGCTGGCCGGCGACGCCAGTCGCTGGGGTCCGGTGGTCAAGGCATCGGGCTACGTCGGCGACTGAAGACGACCGGCGACGGCGAACCCAATCCGTATCAGAGCCACAAACATGTCAGTCCGTAACGTCCTGTTCATCATGTGCGACCAGCTACGCCGCGACCACCTCGGCTGCTACGGTCATCCCACGCTGCGCACACGCAATATCGACGCACTGGCCGCGCGCGGCGTGCGTTTCGACAACGCCTTTGTCACGTCCGGTGTCTGCGGCCCCAGCCGCATGAGCTTCTATACCGGGCGCTACGTCAGCAGCCACGGGGCCACCTGGAACCGCGTGCCGCTTTCGATCGGCGAAATCACACTGGGCGAGTACCTGAAGGATGGCGGTCTGGCGCTGGCCCTGGCGGGAAAGACCCACGTGATGCCAGACAGCGCCAACCTGAAGCGCCTGCATCTGGACGGCGGCGCGGAGCTGGCGACGCTGCTGCGCAGCGGGCACTTCGTCGAAGTGGACCGGCACGACGGCCACCACGCGGAACCACGCAGCCCCTACGCGGACTGGCTGCGCGCGCAAGGCTACGACAGCGCCGATCCGTGGACCGACTACGTCATCAGCGCCCAGAAGCCGGATGGCGAGGTGGTATCGGGCTGGCACATGCGCAACGCCGGGTTGCCCGCCCGCGTGGCCGAGCCCCATTCAGAAACGGCCTATACCGTCGATCGCGCGATGGACTACATCGGCGCGCGGGGCGATGACCCGTGGGTGCTGCACCTGTCGCTGGTCAAGCCGCATTGGCCATACATCGCCCCGGCCCCTTACCACGCCGCCTACTCGCTCGACGACTGCCTCCCGCTCAACCGGGACGATGTCGAACTCGAGCATCCTCATCCGGTGCTCGACGCATACCGGACCCAGGAGGAATGCGCCAACTTCATGCGCAAGGAGGTGTCGGATACGGTTCGGCCGGCCTACCAGGGTCTGATCCAGCAGATTGACGACCGCCTTGGGCAGCTCTGGGAACTGCTCGAACGCACCGGCCGCTGGCAGGACACGCTGATCGTCTTCACCGCCGATCACGGGGATTTCCTCGGCGATCACTGGTTGGGAGAGAAGGAGCAGTTCTACGACACCGTGCAGAACGTCCCGCTGATCGTCTACGACCCGTCAGCCCAGGCCGATGCCACCCGGGGCACGGCCGGCGCCCGCATGGTGTCCGCCGTGGACGTGGTGCCGACCGTGCTCGACAGCCTTGGCATGCCGGCCTTCGATCACCGCGTGGAAGGCCGATCGCTGCTGGACCTCACGCGCGCCCGCACCGATGTCTGGCGTGGCTTCGTGGTTTCCGAACTCGACTACGGCTATCGCGGCGCGCGCGTGGCGCTGGGCCGGCATCCCGGCGAGTGCCGCGGCTGGATGGTGCGCGATACGCGCTGGAAGTACGTCCACTGGCAGGGATTCCGCCCCCAATTGTTCGATCTGCTGAACGATCCGAACGAAATTCACGACCTCGGCGAGGACCCCGGGCACGAATCGGTCCGGGCGCAGATGCGCGGCAACCTGCTCGACTGGTTTTGCACGCTGAAGCCCCGCGTGACCGTCACCAACGAGGAAGTGGCGGCCAAGACCAGCGTCTACAAACAGGCTGGCGTGTTCTTCGGCGTATGGTGAATCGGCCACACGGCGCAGGTCAGGAAATGACCCCGCGCCGTGCATCGGCTTGTAAATCGGCGTATTCTGGCAAACTTGTCATTCGCGCGTGGCAGGCGTAGTGTTGCGCATCCTCGCGCGCCAAATTGTGGCGCCCCCGCCCCATCTGATTGTTGACGGATGAACCAGAAGACCCATAAATTCCCGGATGAACCACCGCTGCCGTCCACCTGGGACGCGCGCCTTGCCCGCCATCTGGTGCGGCCGCTTAAAGACACCCGCGTTACCCCGAATCACCTGACCACGCTGCGGCTGATCATCGGCCTGGCTGGTATCGCCTGCATCGCCCAGGGCAGCTACGGCTGGACCAACTTCGGCGCGCTGCTGGTCGTGATCTCGAATTTTGTTGACCATACCGATGGCGAATTAGCCAGAATTAGTGGCAAATCGAGCAAGATCGGACACTTTTACGATCTGGCGAGCGATGCACTGATCACCGTGCTGCTGTTCGTCAGCTTCGGCATGGCAGTGGCCGCGCAGGGCGCGGGCGATGGGCTCGGTTCGGTCTGGCGCGGTACCGTGGCAGGCCTTGCGGTGGCGCTGATCTTCTTCCTGCGGATGCGTATAGAATCGCGGGTTGGCAAAAGTGGAACGAAGCAGGCATCGGCCGGCGGTTTCGAGACCGAGGATGTGCTGTACCTGCTGCCTCTGGTCACACTCGCGGACGGCATTGAACCGTTCCTGACCGCGGCCTCGATTGGCGCTCCACTGTTTGCCGTCCTTGTCATCATCGATTACTGGCGAGTCATGCGGCGCCCCCAGCCAGTCGCGACAACCACGGAATAACGAGCACGCCCATGAGTGAGCACGCCTCAAGCGACATCGCCCTCGCCCCGCCGCCAGCCAGACCGGCCACCAGCCAGCCCGACGCCGCCGTCGCGCGTGCGATCGAGCAACTCGACACCCCTGCCCTGCGCGCCGACTTCGAACGCCAGGGCGCGTTCCTGTACCTGGACAAGTTTCTCGCGCCGGACGAATGCGCCCAGCTCGTGGCGCTGACCCGCGCCATGCAGCCCGGCCTGAATCGCAACTACCTGCCCGGCCACAAGCAGGGCGGCAGCGTCAGCCGCCACACCATCGACGAGCAGGCGCCGTTCATCGCCGACCTGTATCGTTCGAAGGCCCTGATCGGCTGGCTCGAAAAGGTTACCGGCGACAAGCTCCAGGTCTGCCCCGACACCGATCCGCACGCCTACGCGCTCTATTACTACACGCGCCAGGGCGACCATATCGGCTGGCACTACGACACCTCCTATTACGACGGTCGCCGCTACACGCTGCTGATCGGCGTGCTGGACGATTCGTCGTGCCTGCTCGAGTACGAACTGCACACGCGCACGCCGGAGATTCCCGACGAGCCCGGCGCGGTGCAGATTCCGCCGGGCGGCATCGTGCTGTTCGACGGCGACAAGCTGCGCCACCGCGTCACGCCGGCCGGCCCGAATGAAACCCGCGTCTCGCTGACGTTTGAATACGTGACCGATCCCGGCATGCGCCCGTGGCTGCGCTTCATCTCGAACATGAAGGACGCCGTGGCGTACTTCGGCTTCCGGCAGGTCTTCCGGCGTCTGCTTGGCGGCGCGAACACCAGTGGAAAGTAATTCGCGTGAGTCGTGCAGCATTCCTCCTGTTCTCGATCGGCGCGGCACTGTTCGTCGGTCTGCTTGCCTGGCAAGGCTTTGACGCGGTCACGACCACGTTGATGTCCGCCGGGTGGGGCCTGGCCGTGGTCGCCGCGTTCCATCTGCTCCCGCTGTTGCTCGATGCCGGCGCCATCGCCGTGCTGCTGGACCGCAAGACCCGTCACGGCACGTTCTGCAGCGCGCTGCGCGCCCGCTGGACCGGCGAGTCGGTCAACAGCCTGCTGCCGGCGGGCCAGATTGGCGGGCCGGTACTGATGGTGCGCTACCTGTCCCAGCGCGGTGCGCGGATGCGCGACGCGGCCGCCGCCATCACCGTCAGCACCACCACCCAGGCGCTTTCCCAGATGGTCTTCGCGTTGCTCGGCATTCTGCTGTTCGGCGCGCAGGGCAACCTGTCGGACCAGCGCACCCCGATCATCGTCGTCACCGTCATCCTGGCCGCCTGCGTGCTGGTGTTCTGCGTGCTGCAGCGGCGCGGCATGTTCGGCCGCGTGCTGCGCATGGCGGCCAAGGTCTTCGGCAAGCAGAACTGGGATGGCCTGGCCCTTCGCGCCGATGCCGTGGACCATGCGATCCGCGAGATGTATCGCGACCGCCGCAAGGTAGCAGTCAGTTTCCTGCTGAACCTGGCGGGCTGGATCGTCGGTACCGGCGAGGTCTGGCTGATCCTGTACTTCCTGGGACACCCAGTGGGCTGGCATGAAGCCCTGCTGCTGGAAAGCGTGGGCCAGGCAATCCGGGGCGCGGCATTTGCCATCCCCGGCTCGCTCGGCGCACAGGAAGGTGGCTATCTGCTGCTGGCGCCGCTGGTGGGCCTGCCGCCCGATGCCGCGCTGGCGCTGTCCCTGGCCAAGCGCGTGCGCGAGCTGGTGCTTGGCATCCCGGGGTTGGTTTATCTGCATTTCAGCGAACGCAAGTTCCAGCGCCGCCGCGCCAGGGCGGCGCTCCAAGGCACCGACTAAGAAGCTGTTTCAAAATGAAGCGAAGCGGTTCTGGCTAGGCGGGGGGCAGCAGACAGTACAAGTCGTACGGCAGGGCCCCGCAACGACGCCAGAATTTTTTTGAAACGGCTTTTAAGCCCCCAGCAGTTTCTTTGCATGTGAGAACAAGTCAATGCGAGCAATCATTCTTGCCGCGGGCCTTGGCCTGCGACTTCAGCAACAGCCGGGCAAGCAATTCCCGAAGTGCCTGTTGCGTTTTGACGGCGTCACGCTGCTCGAGCGTCATCTGCGTATGCTCGACGCCGCCGGCGTGACCGAAGTCGTGCTCGCGCTCGGCTTCGAGCCGGAACAGGTGCAGGCCGAACTGGCCCGCCTGAACCGCTCGGCCGAAGTCGTGATCAATCCCCGCTACGACCTGGGCAGCGTGCTGACCGTGCACACCGTGGCGGATGCCATGACGCGCGGTGGCGACGTGCTGCTGATGGACGCCGACGTGCTCTATGACGAGCGCATCATGAGCAAGCTCGTGGCCGGCGAGACCGTCAACCGTCTGCTGATCGACCGCGATTTCGAGGCCGGCGACGAGCCCGTCAAGCTGTGTCTGAAGGATGGCGTGCCCGTGGAACTGCGCAAGCAGCTCATGGCCGATCTCTCGTATGACACGATCGGCGAATCGGTCGGCTTTTTCCGTTTCAAGCAGGACTGCGCCCAACGTCTGGCCGAGATCGTCAAGGGCTACGTCGATGGCGGCCGCGCCAACATGCCGCACGAAGAAGCGGTGCGCGACCTGCTGCTGGAACGCTCCCACACATTCGATACCGCCGACGTCACCGGCGCGCCCTGGATCGAGATCGATTTCCCGGGCGATGTGGCCCGTGCCGCCGAAGAAGTCCTGCCCCAACTGCAGCCCGTAGGAATCGCCCAATGAACGCCCACGACCCGAACCTCCTCGCCACTTCGCGCAGCGCCCGCCTGCGCCAGATGCTGCGCTCGAACGAACTCGAATTCATCATGGAAGCCCATAACGGCCTGTCCGCGCGCATCGTGCGCGAGGCCGGCTTCAAGGGCATCTGGGCCTCGGGCCTGGCCATCTCCGCCCAGTTCGGCGTGCGCGACAACAACGAGGCAAGCTGGACCCAGGTGGTCGACAACCTCGAATTCATGGCCGATGCCAGCGACCTGCCGATCCTGCTGGATGGCGACACCGGCTACGGCAACTTCAACAACGTGCGCCGACTGGTGCGCAAGCTCGAGCAGCGCGGCATCGCCGGGGTCTGCATCGAAGACAAGATCTTCCCGAAGACCAACAGCTTCATCGGCGGCGAGCAGCAGCCGCTGGCCGATATCGACGAGTTCTGCGGCAAGATCAAGGCCGGCAAGGATTCGCAGGCCGACGACGACTTCTCGATCGTCGCGCGTGTCGAAGCGCTGATCGCCGGCTGGGGCATGGAAGAAGCCCTGCGCCGCGCCGAGGCGTACCGTCAGGCCGGCGCCGACGCCATCCTGATCCACAGCAAACTGTCGAAGGCCGACGAGATCGTGACCTTCGCGCGCGAGTGGGCCGGGCGCGCGCCGCTGGTGATCGTTCCCACCAAGTACTACAGCACGCCGACCGACGTATTCCGCAAGGCCGGCATCAGCCTCGTGATCTGGGCCAACCACCTGATCCGCGTGGCAGCATCGTCGATGCAGGCCGTGGCCCGCGAAATCCACGACAACCAGACGCTGGTCAATGTGGAAGACCGCATCGCCACCGTCAACGAGATCTTCCGCCTGCAGGATGCCGACGAATACTCGGCCGCCGAGAAGATCTACCTGACCGGTGGCCAGGCGCCCAGCTCCGCCGTGGTGCTTGCGGCCGGACGCGGCAAGGGCCTGGAGGCCCTGACCGAAGACAAGCCCAAGATCATGCTGCCGGTAGCCGGCAAGCCGCTGCTGCGCTGGCTGGTCGACGGCTTCAAGAACCAGGGCATCAACGACATCACCGTGGTGGGCGGCTACAAGGCCGAGGCGATCGACGCGGCCGGCATCAAGCTGGTGCGCAACGAGCGCCATGCCGCCACCGGCGAGCTCGCTTCGCTGGCGTGCGCCGCCGATTCGCTCGAGACCGACACCGTTGTCGCCTATGGCGACCTGATGTTCCGCAGCTACATCCTGCGCGACCTGCTGGAAACCGATGCGCCATTCAGCGTGGTGGTCGACTCGTCGGAGTCCGCCCCGTCGAACCAGAGCGTGCGCGATTTCGCATGGTGCTCAACCGCCGACGACCGCGACCTGTTCGGCCAGAAGGTACTGCTGCGCAAGATCTCCGACACGCCGGCCGCTACCGACGGACAGCCGCATGGCCGCTGGATCGGTCTGCTCAACGTGCGGGGCGAAGGCCGCGCGCGCCTGCAGAAGCTGCTGGCCGAGCTGCGCCAACGGCCCGACTTCGACTCGCTCGACATGCCCGATCTGATCAACGCGCTGGTCGAAGCCGGCGAGAAGGTCGAGGTGCGTTACGTACACGGCCACTGGCGCGGCGTGAACGACCTGGAGGACTTCCGCCGGGCCGGAGACTTCGCGCACACGCAGACGCCGTACGCGCTGGGCAACAACGACGGAGAGACTGCCCGATGATCGAGGCCGTCCAGTTCGTGGAAGCCGCGCGCGAGCGCGGTTTCGAGTGGTACGCGGGCGTACCGTGCTCGTACCTGACGCCGTTCATCAATTATGTGGTGCAGGACCCTTCCCTGCATTACGTGTCGGCCGCCAATGAAGGCGATGCCGTGGCCTTTATCGCTGGCGTGACGCAGGGCGCGCGCAATGGCGTGCGCGGCATCACGATGATGCAGAACTCGGGCCTCGGCAACGCCGTGAGCCCGCTCACATCGCTGACGTGGACGTTCCGCCTGCCGCAGTTGCTGATCGTCACGTGGCGCGGGCAACCCGGCGGCGCGTCGGACGAGCCCCAGCACGCGCTGATGGGCCCGGTCACGCCTGCCATGCTCGACACGATGGAGATCCCGTGGGAGCTGTTCCCGACCGAGCCCGATGCCGTCGGCCCGGCGCTGGACCGCGCCATCGCCCATATGGATGCCACCGGCCGTCCGTACGCGCTGATCATGCAGAAGGGCAGCGTGGCGCCCTACCCGCTCAAGGCGCAGACGCCACCCGTGGCGCGCGCGAAGGCAACGCCGCAAGTGTCGCGTTCCGGCGCGACGCCGCTGCCAAGCCGCCAGGAGGCGCTGCAACGCGTGATCGCCCACACGCCGGTGGATTCCACCGTTGTGCTCGCCTCCACCGGCTTCTGCGGTCGTGAACTGTACGCGCTAGACGATCGTCCCAACCAGCTTTACATGGTTGGCTCGATGGGCTGCCTGACGCCGTTCGCGCTGGGGCTGGCCATGGCGCGTCCGGACCTGAAGGTCGTGGCCGTCGACGGCGACGGCGCGGCGCTGATGCGCATGGGCGTATTCGCCACGCTTGGCGCGTATGGCCCGGCCAATCTGACGCACGTGCTGCTGGATAACAACGCACACGATTCGACCGGCGGCCAGGCCACGGTGTCGCACAACGTCTCGTTCGCAGGCGTTGCCGCAGCGTGCGGCTATGCCTCGGCGATCGAGGGCGACAATCTCGACTTGCTCGACCGCGTGCTGGCCAGCGCCGCCACGGCGACATCGGGCCCGAATTTCGTCTGCCTGCAGACCCGCGCCGGCACGCCTGACGGGCTGCCGCGTCCGTCGGTGACGCCGGTGGAAGTCAAGACGCGCCTTGGCCGCCAGATCGGCGCCGACCAGGGCCATGCCGGAGAGAAGCATGCTGCTGCTTAACCCGGGCCCCGTCACGCTTTCGGAACGCGTGCGCCGGAGCCTGCTGCAAACCGACCTGTGCCATCGCGAAAGCGAGTTTTTCGACCTGCAGGACGAAGCGCGCGATCGGCTGCTCGACATCTACGGGCTCGACCCAGCGGCATGGACGGCGGTACTGATGACCGGCTCCGGCACGGCTGCGCTGGAAAGCATGATCGCGGCGATGGTGCCTGCCAACGGTAAGCTGCTGATCGTGCAGAACGGCGTGTACGGCGAGCGCATCGCGCAGATCGCCGCGCAGTACCAGATCGCGCATGCGCTGGTGAAGCACGAATGGATGGATGCGCCCGACCTGGGCCGCATCGACGCGGCGCTGGCCGAAGACCCCGCCATCACCCACGTGGCCGTGATCCATCACGAAACCACTACGGGTCGCCTGAATGACCTGTCGGCGATCGACCGCCTGTGCCAGGCACGTGGCGTGCGTCTGCTGGTGGACACGGTGAGCAGCTTCGGCGCGGAAGCGATCGACTTCAGCGGCAATATCGACGCGGTATGCTCCACGGCGAACAAGTGCCTGCACGGCGTGCCGGGCGCGGCCTTTGTGATTGCGCGCCGCGCCGCGCTGACCCATGCGGCAACCCGTACGTACTACCTGGATCTCGTTCGCCTGGCAAAGCTGCAGGACCAGCGCAACACGCCGTTCACGCCGTCCGTCCATGCGTACTACGCGCTGGTGGAAGCGCTGCGCGAGCATCAGGAAGAAGGCGGCTGGAAAGGTCGTCACCAGCGCTATGCGGCGCTGGCCGAACAGGCGCGCGCCGGTCTGGCCGCGCTGGGCATCGAGGCACTCTGGCCCGCCGAGCAGTCGTCGGTGGTGCTGCGCGCCTACCGCTTGCCCAACGGCGTCACGTACGAGCAGCTTCACGACGGCCTGAAGGCCCGTGGATTCGTGATCTACGCCGGCCAGGGCGGCCTGTCTTCGCAACTGTTCCGCATCTCGACGATGGGCGCGATCACGGCAGCCGATATCGACAGGCTGATCGAGGGTTTCAAGGCGCTGGTGCAGCGCTGAGCCCGAGGCGGTTCTTCTCCCCCTTCTCACGCCATGCGGGAGGGGGGAGAACAACACGCAGAGTCATTCGCTACAGCTGCGATTCCACCGGCAGCATCCGCAACACGCCCTGCTTGAAATGGTCCCAGGCGTTCATGTCGGGCTCGCTGCGATACGTGCGCAGGACGCCGTCCTCCTGGGTCACCCACACCATCTGCTCCTTGCCGGTCGCGGGATCGGTCTCGAGCACGACCTGGTAGGCGACGTCGAGCAACGCGGCGTCGATCACTTTGCCAAACATCTCGCATAGCGGTGCGCTGTCGACCACGATACCCATCTCGGTATTGAGCCGTGCCGAACGCGGATCCAGGTTCAGGGATCCGATAAACAGCTGGTGTCGATCCACCATGTAGGTCTTGGCGTGCAGGCTGGCGCGGCTGCTACCGCCCGGGCCGCTGCGGTGGGACTTTCTTTCCTTGGCCAGTTCGGCGTAGGCCGATGGCTTCAGTTCGTACAGAATCACCCCTGCCCTCAGCAAGGCCTCGCGCTTCGGCGCATAGCCCGCGTGCACCGCCGTCACGTCCGTCGCACCATACGAATTGGTCAGGATACGCACCTGGACACCCCGCTTCTGCATCCCGGTCAGCCAGTCCATGGCATCGTCGGGCGGCACGAAGTATGGGGATATCAGCGTCAGGTCATGCTTGGCGCTGTCGAGAATCTTGCCTAGCTGCGGGATGGCGTGCGTGGAATCGTCGTCGGGCGGCAACTGGATCTTGGCCGCCTTGTCGGCGATAACCGTCGCTCGGCCCCAGAACGACGGTAGCGTGCCCTGGTGAATCGCGTGCACGACCCCGGATTCCAGCACGGATTTGCCATATGGCGTCGCACTCACGGCGATGGCGCGATCGTCGACGGCGTTGCGCAGCTTCTCCTGCTGCTCGGCGGCTTCCTTGCCCGTGAGCGGTTTTTCCAGGGTCGAGATCGGGTAAGCGGCTTCGTTGTTCCAGTAATCGTCGAACACGGCCGACACCTCTGGCACCACCGGCCCGGCCGCCAGAAGATCCAGGTCGCTGAAATCGGTCTGGGCCGCGCCGTAGTACTCGTCGCCGACGTTGCGCCCGCCGACGATGGTGAGCTGGTTATCGGCAGTCATCGACTTGTTGTGCATCCGCCGGTTGATCCGGCTGAAAGCGGTGACGTACTCGAGCAGGCGCACATTCCGGCTGGCGAACGGATTGAACACCCGCACCTCGATGTTCGGATGCGCGTCGATCACCTGCAGCATCTTGTCCTGCCCGGCCAGATGGATGTCATCGAGCAGCAGCCGCACCCGCACGCCACGGTCTGCCGCGGCCATGATGGCGGCCAGCAGCGTCAGGCCGGTATCGTCCGTTTCGTAGATGTAGTACTGGATATCGAGCGAGCGCTGCGCCACGCGAGCCAGTGCGATACGCATGGCGAACGCATCCGTGCCTGCGGCCAGCGGATAGAACACGGACTCGCCCGGATGGGCGGCCAGTTGTGGCGCCAGTTCTCTGGCTATCACCGTATCGCTGGTATCGCGCAGCGCCACTTCGGGCTGCAGCTCCGGCCGCTGCGGCAAGCCCGCGCAGGCGGTCAGGAACGCCGCGATCATGACGACCAGGAAACGACCAAACAGACCCGCCAATCGACGCGTGTCTCCCATTCGCCCCTCTCACCCGTAAAAGTTGTGAATATGTCGCGCCGCGTTACGCGTACCTTGCCTGTCGACCGCCTCAAGCCTGGGTCTCCAGCCGCTGGATCGGAATGACCGTGCGGCCGCCGCACTCGCGCAGCAGGTCGCGCAGATCGCGGATGACCGGGAATACCTCGTGATTCCAGTCCTCACCCTGGCGGTCATGGGCTTCCTGCTCGCGCTCGACGATCCAGCGGTCTTCCTTGAAGATCCGCTCGGTGAACCAGACCAGTAGCGGCCAGGCCAGGTCCAGCGCGAAAGGAATGCCGGGGCGGCGGATCGACAGCATCCCGAACGTGCGGTTGGTGCGTTGCGCCGCGTCCAGCGGCACATAGGCGATCCAGAGATCCATCACGAGCGTCCCGCTGCCTGAGCGGATTTTCAGCGTCTGGTACGGGTAGCCGGTGCGGACGGTCATCACGTCCTTGTTGCCTTCGCCGCCTTCCTTGCTGAAGACGAGCGCCTCGCCCATTGGCTGCTTGCCGCCTTCGCGCGAGAAGGTGTAGTCCACCTCCACGAAGTCGGCGCCACGGCGGCGGCCTAGCGACCGCGCGCGCATCATGCCCATCTGCCGCCGATGCAGGAACTGATGGTTCATGTCCATCAGGTTCTCGTGCATGAAGGAATAGTGACACTTGACCTCCCGGCCGAAGCGTCGTGTCTTGTAGTGCTTGTCCGCCACCGAGGCGAATTCGGGCAGCGGCTGCTGTCCGGCCAGCGCCGGATTGCCCGGGAAGACAAAAATCAGGCCCGCGCGCTCTTCGCACGGATAGGCACGCACGCCGTTCGGCAGGCGCTCCTTGCCCAGGTAAGGCACGTCGATGCAGCGTCCCGAACAATCGTATGTCCAGCCGTGATAGCAGCAACGAATCGACTCGCCATCCACCACGCCCGCGTGGAGCGGCACCTGTCGATGGGCGCAGCGATCCTCCAGCGCGAAAATCTTTCCGGTTGCGGTGCGCACGAGCACGATCGGGTCGCCAGCGAACTGGACGCCATGCGCCTGGCCGGCCTTGACCTCGCGGGACCAGGCCAGTGGATACCAGTGATCGGGGTGAATCGGCACGCGGCGAAGGTCCCGTGTGGCGGCCTCCGTCCGGGTTTCCGCTGGCGCGGCGGCCGGCGCGCCTGAAGGCGCGGGATCAGCGGTACGGTGGTCAAGCGCGGACTCTGCTGCGTACATGCGTGGCATCTCCTTGCGTCCTGGAACCCGAGCCACCGGGATTCGGGTATCGGACTCGCCGAGTCTACCTGATTGCGACACCACCAGTCTGTCGGCATTTCTCTGACCAGCCGCCCAGGTGCCGCAACGCAACAACCATGCCGCCGCCCGCCTAGATCACCCCGCCCTCGCGCAGCCCGGTCAGGTCGGCGGCCGTCAGTCCCAGCGCGCCGTAGACTTCCGCATTGTGCTCGCCGACCCCCGGCCCGCTCCTGGCCGGCGGTGGGGTATGTCCGGCGAACCTCGGCACCACGCAGGGTGCCGGGATCGACCCCAGGTCCGGATCCGGCAGCCTGACGATGGCCTGCCGTTCTTGAAAGTGCGGATCGTCGACGATATCGGCGATCGAGAAAATCTTGCTGAACGGAATTTCGTGCGCCTCGAGGGTGCTTGCCACATCCGCATAGGCATGGCTGCCGAACCACCCGGCGACGACTTCATCGAGCGCGTCCAGATGGCGCACCCGCGACGGGTTGGTGGCAAAGCGCGGGTCGTCGGCCATACCCGGCTGCCCGATCGCCTGACACAAGCGCCGGAAGATCGGGCCCGACGATGCCACCAGCGATACCCACTGGCCATCGGCTGTGGCATACATGTTCGACGGCGCGGTATACGTGGCGCGATTACCCGCGCGCTGGCGGACCTGCCCAAGCTGCTCGTACTCGACCGCCAGCGGCTCCAGCAACCGGAACAGCGCCTCGGTGGCGGCCAGGTCGATTTCCTGGCCCGGCATGGCCTCGTTGCCAGGCCGGCGACGTTCGGCGATGGCGCTGGCAATCGCGAACGCGCCGAACAGGCCCGCCACCATGTCGCCCATCGGGTAGTTCATATGCAACGGCGCCCCGCCCGTCTCGCCGGTCAGGTTCGTGAAACCGCTCATCGCCTCGAAAATGCGCGCAAACCCGGCGCGCTGCGCGTACGGGCCGGTCTGTCCGAAGCCGGTCAGGCGCAGCACCACTAAACGCGGATTGGCCCGCCGCAGCGTGTCGATATCGAGCCCCCAGCGATCAAGCGTACCGGTCCGGAAGTTCTCCACAAGCACGTCGAAGTCCGGCAGCATCCGCAGGAACAATGCGCGCCCGGCCGGCTTGCGTACGTCCAGCGTGATGCCGCGCTTGCCGCGATTGGTCACCTTCCAGTACAGCGCCAGATCACCCTTGACCGGAGCCAGCCCGCGCAGCGGGTCGCTGCCGTCGGGCAGTTCGAGCTTGACGACGTCGGCGCCCATATCCGCGCACAGCGTGCTGGAGAACGGCGCGGCGATGACCGTGGCCATGTCGAGGATGCGTACCCCGGCCAGCGGGCCACCGGGTTGATCTGCTTCGGGATTCATGCGATTGCTTGCGGTTGACTGCGGATTCACGGGCGCAGCCCGTGCTGGAAGATGCGACGTGCCAGCGTGGCACGATGCAGTTCGGACGCGCCGTCGTAGATCCGGAACGGGCGTAGTTCGCGCTGGATCATCGAGACCGGGGTGTCATCGGAAATACCGAGCGCGCCCATGATCTGCACCGCGCGGTCAGCCACGCGCCAGACCGCTTCGGACACGAAGATCTTGGTCATCGCGGAGTCGTGCTTGACCGATTCCCCGGCGTCCATCTTGCGCGCGCAATCGCGCACCATCAGCCGGCTGGCGTGCAGGTCGATATGCGAATCGGCCACCATCGCCTGTACCTGCTGCAGATCGGCCAGCCGTTGCCCGAACGACTCGCGCTGCGCGGCGTACTGCTGGGCGATCTCCATCGCACGCGACGCGCGGCCGATGAAACGCATGCAGTGCGACAGCCGGGCGGGCTCCAGCCGCGCCTGGGCATAGGCAAAGCCCTGCCCGACCTGGCCAAGCACCGCGTCGTCATCGACCACGCACTGCTCGAATACGATCTCGCCGTGGCCACCTACCTGATAGCCGTCCATCCCCGCGATGTTCCGCACGAGGCGGTAGCCGGGGTTGTCGGTATCGACGATGAACATCGTGGCGCCAGTACCGGCCGCCTCATCGGTGCGCGCCAGCACGATTGCGAATGCCGCATCCACGGCCCCGCTGATGAACCACTTGTGGCCGTTGATGACCCATTTGCCATCCTGACGCGTGGCGGTGGTGCGTAGCATCGACGGATCGGAGCCCGCGCCGGGCGCCGGTTCGGTCATGGCGAAACACGAGCGGATCTGCCCCTGCACCAGCGGCTGCAGATAGCGCGCCTGCTGCGCGGCGTTGCCGTGGCGCATCAGGTTGATCATGTTCGGCTGGTCGGGCGGCGCGCAGTTCAGCGCCGGAGCGCCAAGGAAGCTGCGGCCGGCTTCCTCCAGGATCTCGGCACGCGCCTGCCAGTCGAGCCCGAGCCCGCCGTGCCCGGGCGGCAGATGAGGGGCGTAGATGCCTGCCTCCCGTGCCAGACCCTGCAGCCGCCGGACCACGACGTCAAGGCGCTGCACGTCGTGCGCCAGTGCAGGGTCTTCGCTCGGGATCGCGTGCCGTTCGACGAATTGCCGCACCTTGCCGCGCAGTTCTGCAATATTGGTTCCCATGGCCATCATTCCAGGGTGGTACCAGTGGACTTGACCAGCGCGGCCCACCACGCCGCATCGGCACGAATCTGTTGACCGAACTGCTCGGGCGTATCGCCCACCGGCTCCGCGCCCAGTTCCACCAGCTTCTTGCGCAGTTCGGGCCGCGCCAGGATCTTCACCATCGCCTGGTTGAGCTTGTCGACGACCGGACGCGGGGTATGCGCAGGCACCATCAGGCCCTTCCACGCCGTCACCACATAGCCCTTGAGCCCGGCTTCCTGTGCCGTCGGCAAGCCCGGCGCCGCCGTAGCGCGCTTCTCGCTGGTCACGGCCAGCGCGCGCAGCTTGCCCGACTGAACGTGCGGCCAGAGCGCCGGCATGTTGTCGATCAGCAGTGTGATATGGCCGGCGATCAGGTCTGCCACGGCCGGGCCGCTACCCTTGTATGGCACGTGCTGGAGCTTGATGCCCGCGGTCTGGTTCAACAGTTCCCCGGCCAGTTGCGCGGGGCTGCCGTTGCCCGGCGATCCGAACGAAAGCTGGTTCGGGTGCGATTTGGCGTAGGCAATGAACTCCTGCACATTCTTGACTGGCAGCGACGCATTGACCGCCATCACGTTGTGCTCGCGCTCGATCATCGTTACCGGGGCCAGATCGCGCACCGGATCGTAGGACATCTTCGGGTAGAGGCTCGGATTGATGACGGTCGGCCCGGCGGCGGCCAGCAGCAGCGTGTAGCCGTCCGGCGCCGCCTTGGCAACGATGTCGCCGCCGATATTGCCACCCGCGCCCGGCCGGTTGTCGACGATTACCGTCTGGCCCAGTTCGTCGCGCAGCGGTTCGGAAATCAGCCGGGCGACGATATCAGTGGACCCGCCCGGCGCGAACGGCACCACCAGCCTGATGACCTTGTTCGGATAAGGGGCCTCGGCGTGCGCAGGGGCCATGCCGACAAGCAGGCCGAAAGACATGCCGAACGACATGCCGGCCGCCGCGATCAGGGGCTTGATCATGATTCTCTCCGTGGATCTGGGTCTGGGGTCTGGGTTCTGGATAGCCCGCTCAGCGCTGGCCGCCGGCCTGGGCAAAGGTCCGCTTGGCGATGTTGAGCTGGTGAATCTGGCTGGTGCCTTCGTACAGGCGGAACAGGCGCACATCGCGATAGAAGCGCTCGATGCCGTAATCGGCGATGTAGCCGTAGCCACCAAACAACTGCACACAGCGGTCGGCCACGCGGCCGCACATCTCGGACGCGAAGTACTTGCAGATTGACGCCTGCATCGTCACGTCCTCGCCCAGATCGCGCTTGCGTGCCGTTTCCAGAATCAGCGCACGCGCCGCGTGGATATCGGTCTGGCAGTCGGCGATCATGGCCTGCACCAGCTGGAAATCGGCCAGCACCTGCCCGAACTGCTTGCGTTCGGTAACGAAGCGCACCGCGTCGTCGAGCATCCGGATCGCGGGCCCGGTGCACAGCGCGGCCAGATGGATACGCTGCTTGTTGAGCACCTTCATCGCGGTGCGGAAGCCCTTGCCTTCCTCGCCGCCGATCAGGTTGGCCGCCGGCACGCGGCAGCTGTCGAAATGCACCTCGGACACCGGCGATCCGGCCTGGCCCATCTTCTGGTACGGCCGGCCCGTGCTCAGCCCCGGTGTCTCGCGCGGCACGATAAACGCCGAGATACCGCCTGCGCCCAGGTTGGCGGGGTCGGTACGCGCCATGACCGTGAACAGGCCAGCGATCGGCGCGTTGGTAATGAAGCACTTGGTGCCGTTGAGGATGTAGGCGTCGCCATCGCGCACGGCCGTGGTCTGCAGCGCGGTGGCGTCGGAGCCGGCCTCGGGCTCGGTCAGCGCAAACGATCCGGTGAGCTGCCCGCTGGCCAGCAGCGGCAGATAGTGCTGCTTCTGCGCGGGCGTGCCATCAGCCACCAGCGCTTCGGAGCCAATGCCGGTATTGGTGCCGACCCGCGCCCGAAACGCCACCGAGCACTGCGACAACTCCATCGCCGCCAGCACCAGTTCCTCGGTGGTCATGCCGGCGCCGCCGTACTGCTCGGGAATCGAGTAGCCGAACATGCCCTGCGCAGCCATGGCGTCGACCAGATCCTGCGCCACCTCGTCACGTTCGGCCACCTCGGCCTCGCGTGGCACCAGCTTCTCGCGCACAAAGCGCCGCAGGGTCTGCAGAAAGGCATCGAAAGCTTCGGGGTCCCGGATCATCGTCTCGCTCCACCATGATTTTGATGTCGTGGAGCGTACGCGCGCCTCCCGAACGCCGGCACCGTTGTTTCGCTATCTTGAACAACCATTGCGCAATCGGCACATCGCTTCGGTAAGATGAACGCCAAACCAAACGCCAGATGCCAACGCGCCCCCATCACCCCGATCCCGCCTTTGCCACCACGCTGGCCCACGGCCTGGCGTTGCTGCAGTGTTTTCGCGTGGGCGAGACCGTGCTCGGCAATAAGGAACTGGCCGATCGCACCGGTCTGTCGAAAGCGACCATCAGCCGGCTGACCTACACGCTGGCGGCGCGCGGACTGCTGCTCTACGACACCCATCTGCGCCGCTACCGGCTGGGCTCGACCGCGCTCTCGCTTGGCTACCCGCTGCTGGCCAGCCTGCGCGTGCGGCAGTTGGCCCGGCCACTCATGAAAGCGCTGGCCGATCAGGTTGGCGGCTCCGTATCGCTGGGGCTGCGCGACCGGCTGCGCATGGTCTACGTCGAAACCAGCCGGGGTCACGACGCGATCGCGTTTCGTCCGGACATCGGCGCATCCCTGCCGATGCTGGCCACGGCGATGGGCCGGGCATGGCTGGCACGAGCGCCGGAAGACGTGCGCCACCGCCTGCTCAACGCGCTGCGAGAGGCCGAGCCGGACGACTACCAGCGGCTGGTGGGTGCCGTGGATACGGCCATCGAGGAACTGGCGACGCTCGGCTTTACCCGGTCGCGTGGCGACTGGCAGCGCGACGTTCACGCCGTGGCCGTGCCGATGCGTACTCCCATCGACGGCGAGATTCTGGTCTTCAACTGCGGCGTGCCCGCGGTGCGCATGACGCCCCGGAAGCTCGAACGCGAGATGGGGCCGCGCCTGCTGAAGCTGGTGGCGCAGGTGGAAACACTGGTGGCCTGGGAGTGACGATGGGCGCCACCGACACCCCTCCGGACGACGCCCGCGACCGCCAGTTCGCCACCACGCTGGCCAACGGGCTGGACATCCTGCTGGCCTATCGGGCAGGCGAATCGCTGCTGGGCAACAAGGACTTCGTGCAGCGCACCGGGCTGTCGAAATCGACCGTGGCCCGGCTCACGCACACGCTCAGCGCGCTCGGCTATCTGCGCCATGACACCGCGCTCGGCAAATACCGGCTGGGCGCACCCGTGCTGGCGCCGGGCTACCCACTGCTGGCCAGCATGCCGATTCGCCAGATTGCACGGCCGTTGATGAAGGCGCTGGCCGACGAGGTGGGCGGCGCGGTCTCGCTCGGCATCCGCGACCGGACGCAGATGATCTACGTCGAGACCGCGCGCTCGACGGACAACCTCGTAGTGCCGCCCGATATCGGTGCCGCGCTGCCGATGCTGACGACGGCCATCGGCAAGGCCTGGCTTTGCCGCGCGCCGGCAGAACTGCGCGACCCGGTGCTGAACCGCCTGCGTCTACAGGACCCCGAGGCCTTCGCACGGGGAGCGCCGGGACTGTCCCAGGCACGCAAGGACCTGGAGCGGCTGGGCTACTGCACGAACCGCGCCGAGTGGCGCCATGACGTGTTCGGCTTCGCCGTTCCTCTGTGCAAGCCCGTTGACTCGCAGTGGTTCGTGATCAACAGCGGCATCCGGGCGCAGCCGGGCAGATTCCATGCGGTCGAGCAGTTCGTCGGCCCCCGGCTGGTGACGCTGGCTCACAACCTCGAAGTGCAGTTGGGGCTACGCTGAACCCCATTCCGGTACCTTGCCGGAATGCGAAAACGCGACAGACAAGGCAGACAAGGCAGCTAGAGCGGCCAAAGCGACAATTGCCGCTTCGGTAACAAGGGCTTGCTTGACGACGCAATGGATCACTGGGCATGATTCGGCCTCCCATAGTGTAAATACGAATTGTTCGTATTTACACTATCAACAAGAACCGAACGAGCCAGCTCCAATGTCATCCCGCCAGTTCCCGGCCGCCCGCCCCGCCCACCGGCAGCCTGTCCCGTCGCGCCTGCGCGCCACAGTCTTCACCGCCCGCGTGGCCGTCCTCGCGGGCCTGCCGCTGGGCGCGTTTGCCCAGACCGGCCAGACCGCCCAGACCACACTCACCGCCCCGGAACAGGCGCTGCCAACCGTGACGGTGAGCGCAGCGCAGGAAATCGACGTCGGACCGCACCTGGACAAGCCCATGACCAGTGGTGCGCTCGGTTCCCGGAAACAACTCGACACACCGTTTTCTACCACGGTCATCACCGGCGACGACCTGGCCGAACGCCAGGTCACCAAGCTCGGCGACGTGTTCTTCACCGATGCATCGGTCTCCGACAACAGTAACGCGAACAATGCATGGTCGTCCTACCTGACCGTGCGCGGGCTGCAGCTCGACTGGCAGAACGGCTTCAAGATCAACGGCATGCCGTTCGTGAGCTACGGCATCACGCTGCCCTACGAACAACTCGAACAGGTGGAACTGCTCAAGGGCGCGTCGGGCTTCATGTACGGCTTCGGCAACCCGGGCGGCACGGTCAACTACATCACGAAAAAGCCGACTGACGTCTTCACGGCCAGCGCGGAACTGGGCTATCGCTCGTCCCACCTGTGGAGCGAGCATGTCGATGTCGGTGGCCGGGCCGGCCCGGACAACATGTTCGGCTACCGACTGAACCTGACGCACGAGGAAGGCAAGCCGTCGAACGCCGTCGGGCTGAACCGCAACGCCGTATCGCTGGGCCTGGACGCCCGCATCACGCGCGACCTGACCTGGACCTTCGACGGCATCTACCAGGACCGCAGCACCTTCGGCCAGACGCCCACCTTCACCACGTACAGCCTTGCCCCCGGAAGCCAGTTGCCAGGCGTGGTCAGCGGCCGGGGTGGCCTGTTCGCAGGCCCGGACCAGCACTTCTACTCCAACCTGCAGTTCTACTCCACGGGCCTGCGTTACAACCTCAACGCCGACTGGACAGTCAGCACGATCTACAGCTTCAGCAAGCAGTCGCGCAGCCGCAACGAGTCGAGCCTGAGCCTGATCGACGGCAGCGGCAACTACACCGACCTGCGCTACGACGGCGCCGAGGGACACCAGTTCAACCAGTGGACGACCATGGTCGAAGGCCGGTTTCGTACCGGCCCGTTCTCGCACCAGTTCGTCGGCGGCGTGACGTGGCAAAACCAGATCAACCGCTACAGCAGCAACCCGGTGTCACTGAGTCTGGACCCAGGCAACCTGTCGCAGCCGTACACCGGCGTTTACTACAGCCAGGTTGCGTTCAACAAGTACCGTGCCAGCGACATCACGCAAAAGGCGCTGTTCATGAGCGATACGATCCAGTTGACCGAGCGCTGGTCGGTGCTGGGCGGGCTGCGCTTCACCAACTACGAGCAGAACAGCTACGGGACCGACGGCACGCGCACCACCCACTATGACAAGTCCGGCCTGCTGACGCCGACCGTCGCGCTGATGTTCAAGCCGATGCCGAGCACCACGCTGTACGCCAGCTACGTGGAAGCGTTCGACGGCGGCACCACGGTCGGCACGACGTTCGCGAACGCGGGCGCGCAACTGAATCCGGTCAAGAGCAAGCAATACGAAATCGGCGCGAAGACGGATCAGGGCATCTGGACCGGCACGGCGGCGCTGTTCCGCATCGAGCGCGGTGCCGAGTACACCAACTCGCAGAACGTGCTGGTGCAGGATGGCCTGTCGATCTACCAGGGCGCGGAGCTGGCTGGCGCCGCGCGCATCGGCTCCCAATGGGAAGTGGGCGGCAGCGCCATGTATCTGGACAGCTACTACGACAAGGGCCAGACCTACAACGGCAACCGCGTGGCGGGCGCGCCCAGCTTCATCCTGACCGGCCGGCTGGCGTATCGCATTCCGTACGTGCCGGGCCTGAAAGTTGGCATCGACGGCAAGTACACGGGCACGACCAAGCTGCGCCCAGCAGGCGACCTCACGCTGGGTGGTTACACGATCTTCAACCTTGGCGCGACCTACAGCACGCGCGTGGCGGGCAAGGAACTGACGCTGCGGGCAGCGCTGACCAACCTGACCAACAAGCGCTACTGGGGCTTCCAGTACGCGGAGTACATCCAGCCGGGTGATCCGCGCGCGATCAGCCTCAGCGCGAAGATCTCGTACTGAGGGGCATACGCGACGTCAGGGAACCGGGATGTCGCGCCGGGCATCGCCCGCGTATACAATCCCGGTTTTTCTGACCTGATCGAGCCGCCCCATGACCACCCTTGGAACGCCCCTCTCCCCGTCCGCCACCAAAGTCATGCTGCTAGGCTCAGGCGAGCTGGGCAAGGAAGTGCTGATCGCGCTGCAGCGCCTGGGCGTGGAGACGATCGCCGTCGACCGCTACGAGAACGCGCCGGGCCAGCAGGTGGCCCACCATGCGCGCACGATCACGATGAGCGACGGCGAACAGCTTAAGGCACTGATCGAAGCCGAGCGGCCGGATCTGGTGGTGCCTGAGATCGAAGCCATCGCCACGCCAATGCTCGAAGCCCTGGAAGCGGCCGGCGTGGTTCGCGTGATCCCTACGGCTCGCGCCGCCCGCCTGACGATGGACCGTGAAGGCATCCGCCGCCTGGCCGCCGAGACCCTGGGCCTGCCCACCAGCCCGTACAAGTTCTGCGATTCGCTCGAGGAACTGCAAGCCGCGATTGACGGCGGCATCGGCTACCCGTGCGTGGTCAAGCCCGTGATGAGCAGCTCCGGCAAGGGCCAGAGCAAGATCGACGGTCCCGCGGACGTCAAGGCCGCGTGGGACTACGCCATGGCCGGCGGCCGTGTCAGCCATGGCCGCGTGATCGTGGAAGGCTTTATCGACTTCGACTACGAGATCACGCTGCTGACCGTGCGCGCCGTGGGTGCCAGCGGCGAAGTGGAAACGCATTTCTGCGAGCCGATCGGCCACGTGCAGGTCGCCGGTGACTACGTGGAAAGCTGGCAACCGCACCCGATGCACCCGAAGGCACTGGAAACTTCGCAGCATATCGCGCGTGCCGTGACCGCCGACCTGGGCGGCCAGGGCCTGTTCGGCGTGGAACTGTTCGTCAAGGGCGAGCAGGTCTGGTTCAGCGAAGTCAGCCCGCGTCCACACGACACCGGCATGGTGACGATGATCACACAGTGGCAGAACGAGTTCGAACTCCACGCCCGCGCCATCCTCGGCCTGCCCGTCAGCACCGCGCTGCGCGCGCCCGGCGCGAGCGCCGTGATCTACGGCGGCGTTGAAGCCGAAGGCATTGTTTTCGATGGCGTGGACGAGGCGCTGCGCGTGCCGCAGACGGAACTGCGCCTGTTCGGCAAGCCGGAGTCGTTCACGAAGCGCCGCATGGGCGTGGCGCTGGCCTACGCCGAAGACGTGGATACGGCACGCGAGCGCGCCAAGGAAGCGGCGGGCAAGGTCAAGCCGCGGAAGGCGTAAGCACTGCGCCTGGTTGACTCCTCTCTCCCGGCGGCGGGGGAAGGGAAAAGGGAGAAGGGACAGGGGGAAATCCCCCCTACGCCACCCTGTCGGCCCGATCCGTCGGGGCCGATGGCGGCTGGCGCATCCCCGAGTCCGCGGCGGCCACGGCCAGTGCGGCGTGCTGGTCGGCCATCGTCACACCGCTGCGCAGCCCGCTCAGGTCCGCGCCTGACGGCGCCTGATACACCCGCAAACCCAGCTCCGGCAGAATCGCGAACAGGTGGTCGAAGATATCGCCCTGGATACGTTCGTAGTCCGTCCAGTTCGTAAGCGTGGTGAAGCAGTAAACCTCGATCGGAATGCCCTGCGAGTCGGCTTCCATCATCCGCAGGTTCAGCAGCAGATCGTGATGAATTTCCGGATGCGCGCGCAGGAAGGCGATGCCATAGGCGCGGAACGTGCCCAGGTTGGTCAGCCGACGGCGATTGACCGGGTCTGTGTCGGCGCGCAGGATTTCGCGGTTGGCCCGATCGACCTCCTCCTGCTTGACCTCCAGATAGTCATGCAGCAGCTTGAACCGCATCAGCGCCCTGACCTCCTCCTCGTCCAGGAACCGCACGCTGGTGGCATCGATCCGGAGCGTCCGCTTGATGCGGCGCGCGCCAGACTCGAACATGTGCCGGTAGTTGCGGTAGCTCTCTGAGAACAGCTTGTAGGTCGGCACCGTGGTCACGGTGTTGTCCCAATTCTTGACCTTGACCGTATGCAGCGCCACGTCCATGACAAAGCCATCGGCATTGGACTGGGGCATTTCGATCCAGTCGCCGATGCGCAGCATATCGTTCGAGGTGAGCTGCGTGCTGGCCACCAGCGACAGCAGCGTGTCCTTGAACACGAGCAGCAGCACCGCAGACAGCGCGCCGATGCCGGACAGCATCCAGAGCGGCGAGCGGTCGATCAGGATCGACAGCACCAGCACACCGCAGACCAGCCACAGCGCGAGCTGGGCCACCTGGATGTAGCCCTTGATCGAATGCGTCTGCGCGCTGCGGCTGCCGGAAAACACGGTCTGCCACGCATCGAGCACGCCAGACAGCATCAGGAACACGCTGATCCAGGTGCCCGCATGAGCCAGCCGCTCGATGGCCGCCGAGAACTTGCCCAGGTTCGGCACCTGACTGATGCCAACCGTGACCACGGCCAGGAACACCGCGTAGCCCAGCCGGCGATAGGTCCGGTGGCGCAGCAGCGCCCCGGCCCAGTTGCCGTGGCCGGAAAGACTCAATACGCGATAGACCACCCGGCCGACCACGCGCGCCACGAGCCATTGCGCGATGCCGGCCAGCAGGACCAGCGCCAGGACGTACAAGGTGATCTGAGCCCACGGGTGGGCCGGGATGCGTTGCTCGAACAGTTCAAGCAGGGCGTCGAAAGTCATGTGTGGTGAAGCGGTACGGGCTGATAAATACGGGCGGACAAGCGCCAAGTCTACTATTTCTGCCCACCCCGCCGACATTTGGCGTTCGACGTCCGCCGCGTCCGCCGCGTTCAGCGCACGCGTTTTCTGTCTATTTCACGTGTGGCGCGTACATCGCCATCAGTTGCTCGTCCGTGAAGCCCCACTGCCGGGCATCCTCGAAGGCAATGACGGAATCCTCGCAATGCGTCAGGTCGAGAACCTCCTGCGGCAACGGCGCCGACTGTGACACCGAGTAGAACGTCATCACGCGCGGCCGAAGCGGTTCGTTCGCGTTCTGCCCGCAGACCACCGCCAGCCGTCCCGAGCGCAGCCGCAGCACGGTGCCCAGCGGGTAGATGCCGACCGTCCGTGTAAACGCCTTGAACACGCGGCGATCGAACAGCGTGTCGACGCGCACCGCGATGTATTCCATCGCGCGCGCCGGCGACCAGGCCAGGTGGTTGGGTCTCGGCGACGTCAGCGAGTCGTAGGTATCGCAGATTGCGGCGATCTTGGCGTGCACGCTGATCTCATTCTCGAACAGACCGAAGGGATAGCCCTTGCCATCCACCCGCTCATGGTGATGCACGCACACGTCGAGCGGGATGTTCGTATACAGCCGCGCTTCGTTCAGGATGCGGTACCCGGCCGACGGGTGCCGCCGCATCTGCTCGTACTCGGCCGGCGACAGATCCCCCGCCTTCATCAGCAGTGACTCGGGCAGCGTCAATTTGCCAATATCGTGGACCAGCCCGGCCAGGCCAAGCTCGCGCACCTCGCCGTCTGGCAGTTTCAGCGTGCGGCCCACGGCGATCATCAGCGCACAGACCGAGTACGAATGCAGGTACGTGTAGTCGTCCTTGGCCTTGAGTCGCGCCATGGCCAGCAGCGCCTGCGAATGGCGCGAAAGCGATGTCGAGGCCGAATCCACCAGCAGCAGCGCGCCGTTGGTCTCGAGCGCGTGCCCCATCCGCACGTCGTTGAAAATCGACCCGATCACCGCCCGACCCGACTTGATCAGCTCGCGGGCGTGTTCGAGCTCGTCCTCGAAATCCGATTCAGGCTGTGCATCCGCCTCCGAATCGGCAACTTCCGGCGCGCCCTGCATCGGCAGGTTTCGCCCCTTCAGGATGTCGATCCAGACGTCCTGCACATTGGCCGCCAGTATCTGCTCGATCTGTTCGTCGCTACTGACCAGAAAGCGCGAGCGCCAGAATGGATGGTTGATCCATGGCCCGCCCAGCCTGGACACAAACATGCCCACTTGAAGCTGTTCCGCCTTGATTCTTCTCAGCATGTCCTTGCCCCCCATGAACTGCGGCGGAGCAGATGCCCCGCCATCCCGGAACTTTGGGCTCTTGTCAGGCCCTCGTCATTTGCCGCCTATATCGGCGGATTGCGGCGGAACTTTAGCCCGACGATCGGAGGCCTCCATCTGGTGGGCACGTCAAAGAACAGCGACAATGCTGAGCAGATCATCGCGGACATGTCTGTATTTGTTGGCTAGCCCGCATACCCGCCCGCTAATTTGCGTGAATACTTGAGAATCGCGGCGCCCTGCCGTTATTTGTCGTCGAACACCGATATTGCGTCCTTCTTCGCCTGATGCATACCCATTACGACAACCTCAAGGTCTCCCGCGATGCGCCCGCCGAAGTCATTCGGGCCGCATATAAATCGCTTAGCCAAAAGTACCACCCGGACAGGCACGCCGATAGCGAACAGGCCAATCGCATCATGCGGCTGCTGAACGCCGCGTACGACGTGCTGAGCGACCCGGCCAAGCGCGCCGAGCACGACCAGTGGATCGCATCGCAGGAAAAGCTGGAGGCCGAACGCAGGCAGCGCCAGGCCCAACAGGCGGCAGCAGCCCGCGCCGCCGCGCAGGCCCCACGGCCACAGGGGCGCTCCGCGCGTCCGGCGCAGTCTGCGCAGGCATCGGCACGGGCCACCGGAGCTGCCGCACCCGGACAGTCCGCCGCCGACTCCGCCTTCAAGAGAAAAAGACGCAAACCCCGACAGGATGGCCAGCGCCCGGGCGAGCCGCTGGCCAGGAAATGGTCGCTCCTGCTCTATGCGGGCATCGGGGCCGCGATTGTCGTGCTGCTGGGAGACTGGGCCACGCCAACTCAGCCGGCCGTCGACAAGCCAGGCGCGGCGCTCGTCCAGCCGGCCGCGGCGGCGTCGATCGTCACCCCCGTCCCGGCCGATCTGCCGCGCGAGGCCCAATATTTGCGTCCGAGCCTGACTCCGCGTGGCCTGCCCTGGCCAACCAATTCGGGCTACCTGCCCGGATATCCGGTGCTGAATACAAGCGGCCTGTCGACGCTGACCGTCGACAACTCACGCGGTCCGTCCGACGTGCTGCTCAAGCTCGTGGCCGTCAACGGCGGCTCCCCGGTGCCGGTACGGACGACATTCATTCCTGTCGGGTCTTCGTTCACGATGGACGCGATCACGCAGGGCAGCTATGACGTGCGCTACCAGAGCCTGGACACCGGGGAGATCTACCGGTCGGAGCGCTTCGTGTTCGAGGAAACGCGGGAGGCGGGCAGCACCAGCGCCGGGCGCAACGTGTTGACGCTGTATGCGGCAGCCGGGAAATCGCGGTCGGTCACGATCACCGAGCGCGAATTCCCATAATACAAACGCCGCCCGGATGGGCGGCGTTTGGAAACGACTGCGTACCTGACAGCCTGACTACTTCGCCTGACTGGCAGGCGGCGTCCAGGGCTTCGGCTTCGGTGCCGGCGGCGGCACCGCGCCATACAGCTTCTGCCAGCGCGACTTGAGGCCGTCGGCAATCTCTTTCTGGTTGTACTGCTCGGCAAAGTCGATCACGGTCATGTTCTGCTGGTTCTTCAGGCGCATGTCCGCGCCTTCGTCGAGCAGCAGCTTGACGGTATCGATATGCCCGCCGCGCGCGGCCATCATCAGCGGCGTGGTGCCATTCGGGCTTTCCGCATCGATGTAGGCCGCATGGTCGACCAGATACTTGACGACATCGTTGTGCCCATTCGTGGCCGCGTAGTGCAGCGGCGCCCAGCCCTTCTTGTTGACCTCGGCCTCCATGCCGTCGACCATCAGCTTGACCATGTCCAGTTCGCCCTGCAGGCTGGCCATCATCAGCGGAGTCTCACCCGCCGGATTGGTCTTGTCGAAGTCGATGTTCTTGGCCTTGATCAGCGCCGTTGCCGCCTTGGTCGATTTCTCGCGCAGCGCCACCACCAGCATCGGGTCACCCCGGTTGTCGACCAGATTTGGATCCACGCCACGCGCCAGCAGCTTCTGCACGGTGTTGGCGTCATCGAACTCGACGGCCTTGCGCATATCGTCGGCCGGAGCGGCCACGCTGGCGCAAGCCGCGCAGATCAGGGCCATTGCGGCGACCCCACGTCTGATCTTAAAGTCAAGCATGAGCATTCCTGTCTATGTGCTTGAATAAGCGGAAAAAATTATCCGTAGTTTGTTCTGCGATCGTCTCCACGGGAACATCGCGCAGCTTGGCGATGAACTCGCCCACGTGACGCACCCAGGCCGGCTCGTTCGTCTTGCCGCGGTATGGCACGGGGGCAAGATAAGGCGAATCGGTTTCGATCAGCATGCGGTCGAGCGGGACCTTCTTCGCGGTTTCTTGCAGGTCGGCCGCGCTCTTGAACGTGACGATACCCGAGAACGAGATATGGAAGCCTTCGTCCAGCGCCTGCCGGGCGATGTCCCACGTCTCCGTGAAGCAGTGCATGACGCCACCAACCTCACCCGCGTTTTCCTCGCGCATCAGCCGCAGCGTGTCGTCCGCCGAGGATCGCGTATGGATGATCAGCGGCTTGCCAGTCTGGCGGGCCGCGCGGATATGGGTGCGGAACCGCTCGCGCTGCCACTCCATGTCCGCGATGCTGCGGCCGTTGAGACGGTAGTAGTCCAGCCCGGTCTCACCAGTACCAACCACGCGCGGATGCGCCGACAGCGTGACCAGCCGCTCGAGTGTCGGCTCTTCGGCACCTTCTTCGTAGTCGGGATGCACACCGACCGAGGCATACAGGTTCGGATGCTGTTCGGCCAGCGCCAGCACGCGCGGAAAGTCCTCGAGCGTCACGGAGATGCAGAGGGCGTGCGACACCTGATTGGTCCGCATGTTCTCGAGCAACTGCGGCAGCCTTTCGGCCAGCTCGGGAAAATCGATATGGCAGTGGGAATCTACAAACATGGGATATCTCAATCGAGCCGACGTCGGGCGAACATCAGGTCTCGCTCGACGCCATGGTCACCGGCCCGGCATCGAATGACGATACCCGCGGCAAAACCAAAAACATTCATAAATAACAACAAGTTGCAACTAATATTTCGCGCAACACAGCAACTTCAGATGCACTACAGGGTCTGGGTCGGTCGCCCGGATTCAATCGTCTTGCCAAGAATCTCTTCCACCGCGCGCTTCAGCGAACGGCCAATATCGTCGTCCGGGAGATGTACCCCCACGCCTGGCGTCTTCATCGGCGTGCCGACCGGCGTGATCCACGCGACAGTACCTTGCACCTGGTACTTCTGCGGGCGATCCAGCAGCGACAGCACCAGAAATACCTGCTCCCCAAGCCTGAACGGCCGGTTCGACGGCACGAAGATCCCGCCTCGCGCCAGGAACGGCATATAGGCCGCATACAGCCCTGCCTGGTCCTTGATCGACAGTGACAACACGTTCGGGCGGCCGGTCGTCGCAGGATTGGGAATCGTGGCGGGACCGACCGCTGGTCGTGTCGGCGCCGCTATGGCTGGTGTGTTCATCTTGACCCCTTATTGCAGCATTGCCCGCTTTGTGCGGGCTATTTGAAATTTGCTTTGTTCGACTTGTACCACGTGTGCGGCACGATTCCTACCGCGAGACGCACGCTAACGGAACAATTGTCGGTAATCGAGCAACACCGACTCCATCACGAGGCGCGCGGCCAACGGATGGTTCTCGTTGCGGCGATGTCCGACCAGCCGAGCGGCGAACGCCTGCAGCCGATGCGCGTCGGTTGCGCTGGCGCAGCGGGTCAGTGCCGTCTGCTCCTTCGGAAAGTAACGCACGGCACCCGTGCCCAGGCAGAGCGCCAGCAGATCGTACGTCCAGCGTTGCAGGATGCCGAGCACGGCGGGAATCGGCAACTTCTGCAACTGCTCCGCAGCGGCCAGGGCATCGAGCGCAGCCGCGCTACCGAGTTGGCCGACCAGCCAGCGCTGCAAGGGCTGTTCCTCGGCCTCGGCCGCGTGCAGCGCGGTCAGCGGCGCACCTCCGGCCAGTGCCAGCTGCGCCTCCACATCGGCCACCCCCTGCCCGCGCAGCCAGTCGAGCGCATCCGCACTGGTCGGCCGCGTCATCGAGAACTGGCGGCAACGGGACAGGATCGTTGGCAACACACGGTCGATACGGTCCGTGACCAGCAGGAACACCGTGGATGGCGGCGGCTCCTCGAGCGTCTTGAGCAGCGCGTTGGCGCCTTCGGTCTGCAACGCGTCGAGCGGATAGACCACCACCACGCGCAAACCCGCGCGGTGCGTGCCAACGCCCACCGCCTCGATCAGCGCCCGCACCTGCTCCATGCGGATGATCTTGCTCGGCGCCTTCTTCTTGCTGCTGCTCTCGCCATCGCCTTCGGCCTCTCCGGCGCCAGCTTCCAGTGCCTCGGGCCGAACCACCGTGAAATCGGGATGGTTGCCCTGACCAAACCAGTGGCAGGCGCTGCAGGTATTGCAGGGCTGGCCATCGGGCAGCGCGCTTTCGCAAAGCAGGCCCTGCGCGAAGTGCAACGCCAGATCGCGCTTGCCGATGCCTTGCTGGCCGTGAAGCAGCAGCGCGTGCGGCAGCCGGTCGCGTAGCGCGGTCAGCCGATGCCAGTCATCTCGTTGCCAGGGATAAAGCATTCAGGTTCAATCGGTTAGCGCAGCCATCTCATGTATTGTCGGAGTCATCGGTATCGACATCACAATACGAATATAGCTACTAGAAATCAAAGCGTTGCGAGGATTTCCTCGAGCGTCACACGAATCTCGTCGATCGAGCGCGTTGCGTCGATGACCCGAAAGCGTTGTGGCGCTTCCGCCGCGCGGCGCAGATATTCAGTGCGGGTCCGTTCGAAGAAGGCGCGGGACTCGGCCTCGAACTTGTCGGGCTCACGGGCCCCGGCCAGACGCGCGCTCGCGGTTTCCAGCGGAACGTCGAACAGCAGCGTCAGGTCGGGCTGAAGACCGCCCTGCACCCATTGCTCGAGCGCGGCAAGTCGATCGAGCGCCAGCCCACGCCCACCGCCCTGATAGGCAAACGTGGCATCGGTAAAACGATCCGAGATGACCCAGTCGCCGCGCGCCAGCGCGGGCTCGATGACTTCGGCGATGTGCTCGCGGCGCGCCGCGAACATCAGCAGCGCCTCGGTTTCGAGATGCATCTTCCGGTGCAGCAGCAACTGGCGCAGGTCTTCGCCCAGCGGCGTGCCGCCCGGCTCCCGGGTAGTGACGACATTTGCGCGCACGCGCAGGCGCTCGGCCACCCACTCGATATGGGTGCTCTTGCCCGCGCCATCGATGCCCTCGAAGGTGATGAATTTTCCGCGCATGACCTTATGGTTTGCCGCGCTGGTACTTGTCGACCGCGCGATTGTGTTCGGGTAGTGAATTGGAGAAATGGCTGCTGCCGTCGCCGCGTGCCACGAAATACAAGGCGTCCGATGGCGCCGGCGTCGTGGCCGCGGCCAGCGACGCCAGACTCGGCAAGGCA
The DNA here is from genome assembly GCF_002335265.1 of Cupriavidus sp. UBA2010. Classification (NCBI taxonomy): domain Bacteria; kingdom Pseudomonadati; phylum Pseudomonadota; class Betaproteobacteria; order Burkholderiales; family Burkholderiaceae; genus Cupriavidus; species Cupriavidus sp. UBA2010. Next base: position 115,638 of record NZ_DDCI01000024.1, on the reverse strand, counting down.
ATCGGCGTCGGCGGCAGACCGGTACGGGTGTACGTATTGTACGGGGTGTCCGTCAGCAGATCCCTCTTGCGCAGGTTGCCGTCGAATTGCTCACCCAGGCCGTAGATCACAGTCGGATCGGTCTGCAGCATCATGTTCTTGCGCAGACGGTTGACGAACACAGCCGCGATCATCGGGCGCTCCGCCGCCTGCCCCGTCTCCTTTTCGATGATGGATGCCATCACCAGCGCCTCGTACGGCGTCTTGTACGGCAGGTCGGGCGCGCGTGCGTTCCAGGCCTCGTTCAGGCGCCGCTGCATGGCGCGATAGGCGTGCTTGTAGAGTTCGATATCGCTGCTGCCGCGCGCGAACAGATAGGTATCGGGAAAGAACAGCCCTTCCGGCGCGGATTCGGTCGCGCCGATCGCGTGCATCAAATCGGTGTCGGACATGCCCAGCGTGTCGTGCTTCAGCGCGGGGTTGGCATCCACGACCGCGCGCATCTTGCGGAATTCCCAACCCTCGATAACGGTCACAACGTAGTGCGTGACCTCGCCCCGGGCCAGTTTGCCGATCACGTCCAGCGGCGTGGCGCCGGTCTCGAACTGGTAGCCCCCGGCCTTGAGGTCCGGGCCGTGGCCGGTGATGCGGACCAGTATCTGGAACAGGCGCGGGTCCATGCCCACGCCACCGCGCTGGATCTGCCGACCCACGCTGAGGACGCCGGAATTCGGCTTGATGACGACTTCGATCGGAGATGTGGTCAGGCCTAGCGGCTGGTGAGCCCACCAGGCAAAGCCACCGGCGGCGGCCATGGCGAAGACCACCAGAACCCCGACCAGGCGCAGGAACAGACGTTTCATGTAGTAGCAAGCAAAGACCGGCCGCGATGTCCCCGCCGGCGGGTCGGGATCATGGTGGCAGCCGGCCGGAATGGCGACAGGCCCATATAATACCGGGAGCCTTGTGGCCGATGTGTCACCGCAAGTTACGAGAACGCGCCGTGCACGGCGCCGCCCCTAATTCATACGCCATTCAGGACCGTCTGCATGTCCTCCACCGATTTTCCGTCCCTCGACCAAAGCCTGAAATCCCTGCGCGCCGCTGGTATCGTCACCGCGCCGGGCGGACTTGGCCTGATCCGCGTGGCTGGCGATGATGCCGCCACTTTCCTGCACAGCCAGCTCACCAACGCCGTTGAAGACCTGACCGCGAGCACGGCCCGCCTGGCCGGCTACTGCTCGCCCAAGGGCCGGCTGATAGCCAGCTTCCTGATGTGGCGCGATGCCGATGGCATCGTGCTGCAACTCTCCGCCGACATCCAGCCGCCAATCCAGAAGCGCCTGACCATGTTCGTGCTGCGGGCCAAGGCGAAGCTGTCGGACCTGTCCGCCACGCACGGCATCCTTGGCATCGCCGGGGCTGGCGCGGAAGCCGCGCTACAACAGGCTGGCCTGCCTGCTCCCCAAGCACCGCTGGCCACGGTATCCGACGGCGACGTGACCGTCATTCGCCTGGCCGATGCTGACGGCGAGCCGCGCTGGCAGATCGTCGCTCCGGCCGCGCGCATCGAAGCCCTTCAGCAATCGCTCGGCGCTACGCTGGCCGTCGCCTCGCCCGCGTTCTGGGACTGGCTCGATGTCGCCTCGGGCATCCCCCGCATCGCCGCGGCCACGCAGGAGCAGTTCGTGCCGCAGATGATCAACTTCGAACTGATTGGCGGCGTGAATTTCCGCAAGGGCTGCTATCCGGGCCAGGAGGTCGTCGCGCGTAGCCAGTATCGCGGCACGCTCAAGCGCCGCATGTGGCGCGTGCGTGGCACGGGCGATGTCCCGGCTGCGGCGGCGGAGATTTTCCGCCCCGAGGATCCGGAGCAGCCATGCGGTATGCTGGTCAACGCCGCGCCGGCGCCCCAAGGTGGTTGGGAAGGACTGGCCGAGTTGAAGATCGACGCCGCCAGTGGCGCGCTGCATCTGGGCGCCGCAAGCGGACCGGCCGTGTCCACGGGTGCGCTGCCGTACGAAGTGCCACTGCCAAACGAGGCGGAAGCGGCCGGATGACCGCCACGGGAGCATCGTCATGAGCGATCATCTCTACGTCTACTTCAAGGTGCCGGACGACCGGGCCGCAGAGGCTCTGCCGCACTGGCATCGCTGGATGGAAACGGTCGCCGAGGCGACCGGGGTTGGTGGTACGCTGATGCGCAGGCCGGAAACTCGCGCCGGTCTGCAGACATGGATGGAGAGTTACGCCGACGTCCCTCCCGCATTCGACGCCGCGCTCGATGGGCTCTGGCGGCAAAGCGGGCTGACGCAGTGGATCAGCGGCGAGCGGATGAGCGAGCGGTTCGTCGATCTCGACGTGCTCTGATTTCGCGCCCGCGCCACCGCACGAATCACACGCCTTACGAGATTCGCGCGATGCCGAACGAGCTGTAAAGGAAGGAATATGTGTCTCATTCTGGTTGCCTGGCAATCTCACCCGGACTACCCCCTGGTGGTTGCCGCCAACCGCGACGAATTCTATGCCCGCCCCGCCGCGCCCGCGGACTGGTGGCGGGATGCCCCCGGAGTGCTGGGCGGCCGTGACCTCGCTGAGGTCATCGGTGACGCCGGCACATGGATGGGTATTGCCGGTGCCCAGCACGGGCAGGACACCCCGGTCGGCGCAAGGTTCGCCGCCCTGACAAACTATCGCGCGCCCTCGGAAAAACGTACCGATGCCCGCTCACGCGGCGAGCTGGTGGCGCATTTCCTGCGCGGCGATCAACCGCCGGCCGACTATCTGCACGACCTGGCCGGAGCCCACGGCGCCTACAACGGCTTCAACCTGCTGGCCAGCGATCTGCATGACCTCTGGTGGTACAGCAACCGTTCGAAGTCCCGCGTGCCGCAGCGGCTCAAGCCGGGCCTGTATGGCTTGTCAAATGCATTGCTCGACACGCCCTGGCCCAAGGTGCGCAGCCGCGTGGGCGCGATGTGCGAAGTCCTGGCAGCCGATCGCGGCCAGATCGGATCAAACGTGGAGTCGTACCTGCAGTTGCTTGCGGAGGATCGGCAGGCGCCCGACTGGGAACTGCCGAGCACGGGCGTCACACCCGAATGGGAAAAGCTGCTGTCGTCGGCATTCATCCGTTCGCCGAACTACGGCACGCGTGCCAGCACCGTGCTGCGCGTGATGCATGACGGCCGCTTCGACTTCGTCGAGCGCAGCTTCGATGCCGATGGCCAGACCGGTGAGGTCTCCTATCGCGGACGACTCAATCTGGCACGCGACACGGGCACAGTACCCGCGCCGCGCTGACTGTCTTCAGGCGGATCAGCGGATCCGCTTGCGCATCTCGATGTGCGGGATGCCGGCTTCCTCGAACTCGTCACCCACCTGCTCGAAACCTACCCTCGCGTAGAACGGCGCTGCATGGGTCTGGGCGTTGAGGATCAGTTCGGGATAGCCCAGTTCGGTGGCCTTGGCCATCAGCGCGTCGAGCACCTTCGCGCCCACGCCGGTGCCACGCGCGGACTTGAGTACCGCCATGCGGCCAATATGGCCATCCGGCAGCAGGCGGCCAGTGGCTACCGGCACGCCATCCACGGCGAATGCCAGCGCATGCCAGCTTGGCGCATCCATCTCATCCCACTCCAGTTCTACCGGCACCCCCTGCTCCTCGACGAAAACGGCGTAGCGGATTGCCCGGGCGCGCTCGCGGGCTTCTTCCCAGAGGCAGACCAGTACGGGGGCGGCGGTTGGCGTGGATGCGGACATGGTGAGGAGCGGTTCGAAGAGCCTGAAATGAGGCGCAATGATACGCCCGGTGGCATCAAGGCGCCGAGCTACGCCGTGCGATTACCGGCCATGCGGCGCACCACCATAGGGAATACCCTCCTGCCATCCTTCCATGAAATTTGTATGATGACATGACTACCCGATGACATGATGACGATGTTCCGAAAGATTCCTGCCCGCGCGCTGACCGACAGCGTTGCCGAACAACTGCTCGAGAAGATCGAGGACGGCATGTTTCCGCGCGGCGCCAAGCTGCCCACCGAGGCCGTGCTGTCCGAGGAGTTCGGCGTGAGCCGTACCGTGATCCGCGAGGCCATCGCGCGACTCAAGTACGAAGGCCTCGTGGAATCGCGCCAGGGCAGCGGCGTGTTCGTGACCGAGCAGGCCGGCATCCACCCGCTGCGCATCGACTACACCGACGTGGGCACGCTCGAATCGGTGCTGCAGATCGTCGAACTGCGACGCTCGATCGAAGCCGAAGTGGCCGCGCAGGCCGCCCGGCGCCGTACCGACGCGACCATGGCCAATATCGACGCCGCGCTGGCACGTATCGACGCCGAAGTGGCCGCTGGCGGCGATGGCGTCGATGCCGACGTCGGCTTTCATCGCGCCATCGCCGAAGCCACCGGCAATCCGTATTTCCTCAAGACACTGGCATTCCTGAGCCAGTACCTGGAAACCGCCACCCGCGTCACGCGAACCAACGAAGCGCGGCGCGAGGATTTTTCGCGCCAGGTACGGGAGGAGCACCAGGCCATCGTCGCCGCCATCCGCGCCGGCGACCCCGATGCCGCGCGCAACGCGGCCCAGAACCACATGTACAACGCGGCGCGCCGGCTCTCCCAGTTGGGCGAGGATGACTCCGCCGCTGGCGACCAGCCGGCTGGCCCGTCGCACTAACGCAGCAATACGCACCAAAACGCACCAAACACGCATTCAGGAGTTATCCATGTCCAGGAATATTGGCGTCATCGGCTTGGGCGCGATGGGCTACGGCGTGGCGCAGTCGCTGCTGCGCGCCGGCTTCAACGTTCATGCATTTGATTTGCGTGACGAGGTGCTGCGCCGCTTCGCGGAAGCCGGTGGCACGCCCTGCGGCAGCCCTGCCGAACTCGGCGAGCGTTGCGACGTGGTGATCACGCTCGTCGTCAACGCCGCGCAGACGGAAACCGTGCTGTTCGGCGAACAAGGCGCCGTGTCGAAAATGACCGCAGGCAAGCTCGTCATTGCCAGTGCCACCGTGCCGCCCGGATTTGCCGAAGCGCTCGGCAAGCGCCTGGGCGAGCGTGGCCTGCTGATGCTCGATGCCCCCGTGTCGGGTGGCGCGGCGCGCGCGGCCAGCGGCGAGATGACGATGATGACCTCCGGTCCCGCCGCGGCCTACGCCATGGCCGAGGACGTGCTGGTCGCGATGGCCGGCAAGGTCTATCGCCTGGGCGACGCGCATGGCGCGGGATCGAAGGTCAAGATCATCAACCAGTTGCTGGCGGGCGTGCATATCGCCGCAGCAGCCGAAGCCATGGCCCTGGGCCTGCGCGAAGGCGTGAACCCCGACGCGCTCTACGACGTGATCACGCATAGCGCCGGCAACTCGTGGATGTTTGAGAACCGCGTGCCACACATCCTGACGGGCGACTACACCCCGCTGTCCGCTGTCGACATCTTCGTCAAGGACCTGGGCATGGTGCTCGATACCGCGCGCACCAGCAAATTCCCGCTGCCGCTCTCGGCCGCCGCGCACCAGATGTTCATGATGGCGTCCACCGCCGGGCATGGCGGTGAAGACGATTCGGCCGTGATCAAGATCTTCCCGGGCATCGACCTGCCCGGCCCGAAGGCCAGGTAACCCAAGGCAAAGGAGTCAGACGATGAATCGTCCTCTGCTCGGCTGTATTGCCGACGATTTCACCGGCGCCACGGATCTGGCCAACACGCTCGTCCGCAATGGCATGCGGACCGTGCAGACGATCGGCGTGCCGGCATCCGCCGTGGAAGCCGATGCCATCGTCGTGGCACTGAAATCGCGCACGATCCCGGCCAGCAACGCGGTGGCGCAATCGCTCGACGCACTGCGCTGGCTGCGCGAACAAGGCTGCCGGCAGTTCGTGTTCAAGTACTGCTCGACGTTCGACTCCACCGACGCCGGCAATATCGGCCCCGTGGCCGAAGCCCTGCTCGACGCGCTGGGCAGCGACTTCACGATTGCCTGCCCGGCCTTTCCGGAAAACGGCCGCACGATTTTCCGCGGCCATCTGTTCGTGGCGGACGCCCTGCTCAACGAATCGGGCATGGAGCACCATCCGCTTACGCCGATGACCGACGCCAACCTCGTGCGGGTGTTGCAGGGTCAGAGCCAGGCCAAGGTCGGTCTGTTGCGCTACGACACCGTCGCCCAGGGCGCGAACGCCGTGCGCGCGCGCATTGACGCGCTGCGTGGCGAGGGCGTGAAGCTGGTGATCGCCGATGCCATTTCCGATGCCGACCTGTTCGCGCTGGGCGAAGGCTGCGCCGCGCTGCCGCTGATCACGGGCGGCTCCGGCATCGCGCTGGGCCTGCCCGAGAACTTCCGTCGCGCCGGACTGCTGCCTGCGCGCACCGACGCCGCGGAAGTCCCGCCCGTGCATGGTCATGGTGTGGTGCTGGCGGGCAGCGCGTCGCGTGCCACGAACGGTCAGGTGGCGCACTGGATCGCGCAGAAGCGCCCCGCCCTGCGGATCGATCCGCTGCGTCTGGCGCGTGGAGACACGGTCGTGGATGACGCACTGGCCTTCGCGGGCAATCACGGCGAACCGGTGCTGATCTATGCCACCGCCCAACCCGATGAAGTCAAGGCCGTGCAGGCCGAACTCGGCGTCGCACGCGCGGGCGAGTTGGTCGAGCACGCGCTGGCGAGCATCGCCGCCAGCCTCAAGGCACGCGGCACGCGGCGCTTCGTGGTGGCCGGCGGCGAAACCTCCGGTGCGGTGGTGCAGGCGCTGGGCGTGCAGTCGCTGCGCATCGGTTCGCAGATCGCGCCAGGCGTGCCGGCTACGGTCACGCTGGACGATGCGCCGCTGGGACTGGCACTGAAATCCGGCAACTTCGGCGGCGAGAACTTCTTCGACGAAGCGTTGCAAGCACTGGGGGCACCGCAATGAGCAACGAAAGCGCACTGCGCGAAGAGATCTGCCGCGTCGGCGCCAGCCTGTATCAGCGTGGCTACACGGTGGGCACGGCAGGCAATATCAGCGCCCGGCTCGACGATGGCTGGCTGATCACGCCCACTGACGCCTGCCTGGGCACGCTCGATCCGGCCAGGGTCGCCAAGGTGTCGCCCGATGGCGGCTGGGTGTCGGGCGACAAGCCGTCGAAGACGTTGACGCTGCATCGTTGCGTCTACGACAACAACCCGAACGCGCACGGCGTGGTGCATACGCATTCCACGCATCTGGTGGCGCTGACGCTGGCCGGTGTCTGGCATCCGGACGACGTGCTGCCCCCGATCACGCCGTACTACGTGATGAAGGTTGGCCATATCCCCCTGATTCCGTATCACCGCCCTGGCGACCCTGCCGTCGCCGCGCGCGTGGCCCGACTGGCCAATGAGGTGCGCGGTGTCCTGCTGGCACGGCTGGGGCCAGTGGTGTGGGAAGACAGTGTGTCACGCGCGGCCTATGCGCTCGAAGAACTCGAAGAAACGGCGAAGCTCTGGATGATGCGCGGCGAAAAACCTGCCCCGCTGGACGAGGCCGCGCTGACGGAACTGCGCGATGCGTTCAAGGTGAGGTGGTGACACACGACTACTAACCTGTTCCCCCCTCTCCCGCACAGTGGGAGAGGGGCCGGGGAGAGGGACAGCGCATCCCCAGGGCAACTCCGCAAAACAAAGCCCCTGCCCTCTCCCAACCCCTCTCCCGCCATACGGGAGTGGGAGCAAACCGGCTGCACTTTCCATACACGTGGAGACTTCCAATGACCGCTTCCAACCCCGCGGTGGGGACCCCTGTTGCCGACGCCCGGCTGGACGCCGACGGCACCATCGAAAAACGCGCCTACAACAAGGTGTTCTGGCGCATCATGCCGTTCCTGATGCTCTGCTACGTGATCGCGTATCTCGACCGCGTCAACGTCGGCTTTGCCAAGTTGCAGATGGCGCAGGACCTGCAGTTCTCGGAAACCGTGTTCGGCCTTGGCGCCGGCCTGTTCTTCATCGGGTACTTCCTGTTCGAGGTGCCCAGCAACCTGCTGATGCACCGCATCGGCGCGCGCATCTGGATCGCGCGGATCATGATCACCTGGGGCATCATCTCTGCCGCGTTCGTGTTCGTGCAGACGCCAACGCAGTTCTACGTCATGCGCTTCCTGCTGGGCCTGGCCGAAGCGGGCTTCTATCCGGGCGTGATTCTGTACCTGACGTACTGGTATCCGTCGCACCGCCGCGCCAAGATGATCGCGCTGTTCATGTCGGGCATTCCAGTGGCCGGCATGTTCGGCAACCCGCTGTCAGGCTGGATCATGGACGCGTTCCACAACACCCATGGCTGGACCGGCTGGCAATGGATGTTCTTCATCGAGGCCCTGCCGGCCTTCGCGATCGGCATCGCGACGATTTTCGTGCTGCGCGATGGCATCGACCGCGCCCCGTGGCTCAGCCCCGATGAAAAGCACGTGCTCAAGCGCAATATCGAGGACGACGAGCGCGCCGCGTCGGCCGCGGCCGCCACAGGCGGCCAGCGCAACTTGCATTCGCTGGGCGCCGTGTTCAGCGACAGCCGTGTGTGGTGGATGTGCCTGATCTACTTCTGCTTCGTGACCGGCCAGTACGCGCTGACGTTCTGGATGCCGACGCTGGTCAAGGCCAGCGGCGTGACAGGCAACTTCAACATCGGCCTGCTGTCGGCCATCCCGTTCCTCTGCGCCATCGTCGTCATGAACATCCTGGGCCACAGCGCCGACGCGCGCCGTGAGCGCCGCTGGCACCTGATCGTGCCGGCACTGATGGGCGCCACGGGCTTTGCGATTGCGGCGTCGTTCACCCACAATACGACCGTGGCCATTGCAGCGCTGTCGCTGGCCGCCGCCGGCGTGCTGACATGCGCCCCGCTGTTCTGGTCGCTGCCGACCGCGTTCCTGAGCGGCATCGCCGCCGCCTCGGGTATCGCCGTGGTGAACTCTGTGGGCAATCTGGCAGGCTTCGTATCGCCGTATATGGTCGGCGCGCTCAAGGACATGACGCAAAGCACGCAATTGCCGATGTACGTGCTGTCGGCGATCCTGGTCGTGGGCGCCCTGCTGGTCTGGCTGACCCCGGCGAAGCTCGTCAACCGCTGATATCGAATCTGAAGTTCAAGGAGACCTGACATGCCGCGCTTCGCCGCGAACCTTTCGATGATGTACACGGAGCACGACTTTCTGGACCGCTTTGCCGCTGCGGCAAAGGACGGGTTCCAGGCCGTGGAATACCTGTTCCCGTACGACCATCCGGCCGCCGAGATCCGCAAGCGGCTCGACGACCACGGCCTGACCCAGGCCCTGTTCAACGCGCCGCCCGGTGACTGGGGCGCCGGCGAGCGTGGCATCGCCGCGCTGCCCGGCCGCGAGACCGAGTTCCGCACGGCATTCGCGAAGGCCCTCGAATACGCTGCCGTGCTCGGCAACGACCGCGTGCACGTGATGGCAGGCATCGTGCCGGCCGACGCCGACCACGCCCGCTGCCGCGCCGTCTATATCGAGAACCTGGCCTATGCCTCTGCCTCGGCCGCGTCGCACGGCATCACGGTGCTGATCGAGCCGATCAACACCCGCGACATGCCGGGCTATTTCCTGAACCGCCAGGACGAAGGCCAGACCATTTGCCGCCAGGTGGGCGCGGCCAATCTCAAGGTCCAGTTCGACTGCTATCACTGCCAGATCGTCGAGGGTGATATCGCGAAGAAGCTCGAACGCGACTTCGCGGGGATTGGCCATATCCAGATCGCCGGCGTGCCCGAACGCCACGAACCCGATATCGGCGAACTGAACTACCCGTACCTCTTCGACGTCATCGACCGGCTCGGATACACGGGCTGGATCGGCTGCGAATACCGCCCGCGTGGCGGCACTTCGGAAGGTCTGGGCTGGATCAAGCCCTGGCTGAAGCGCTGATTCGGGCCTGTCACGGCCGTTTCCGCTCCGTACCGACCACGCCAATGACGAACACTCCGCAACCATGAACGTACTGATTACCGGCGGCGCCGGCTTCCTGGGCCTGCAACTGGCCCGTCTGCTGCTCAAACGCGGCACGCTGAACCTGGATGGCAAGGCCGTCACGATCGACCGGCTCACGCTGCTCGACGTGGTGGCGCCGCAGATCGACGATGCCCGCGTGCGCGTGGTGACGGGCGACCTGTCCGATCCCGCCGTGCTGGCGCAGGCCATCGACCGCGATACCGACGCAATCTTCCATCTGGCCGCGGTAGTCAGCGGTCAGGCCGAGGCCGATTTCGACCTGGGAATGCGCGTGAACCTTGACGCCTCGCGCGCGCTGCTGGAGACGTGCCGCCAGTTGGCGCATGCGCCGCGCGTGGTGTTCACCAGCTCGGTCGCCGTCTATGGCGGCAAGTTGCCCCCGGTGGTGCAGGACGATACCGCGCTGAATCCGCAATCGTCATACGGCGTGCAGAAGGCCATCGGCGAATTGCTGCTGTCCGACTACAGCCGGCGCGGTTTTGTCGATGGCCGCGTGCTGCGGCTGCCGACGATCAGCGTGCGGCCCGGCAAGCCGAATGCCGCGGCGTCGTCGTTCGCCAGCGGCATCATCCGCGAACCGTTGTCGGGCGTGACGGCAAATTGCCCTGTGGCACCGGAAACGCCGCTGTGGCTGCTCTCGCCACGCGGCGCGATCCAGGCGCTGGTCAACGGCATCGAACTCGATGGCGCGCGCTTCGGCAATCGCCGGGTGGTGAATCTGCCGGGGCTGTCGGTCACGGCGGCGCAGATGGTGGAAGCGCTGCGGCGCGTGGCCGGTGACGCGGTGGCCGATCGCGTGACGTGGGAACGCGAAGAGCGCATCGAGAAGATCGTCGGCACGTGGCCGGCGGCGTGGGATGTGTCGCGCGCGCGCGAACTGGGATTCGAGAGCGACGCGAGCTTTGACGACGTGATTCGGGCTTATGCGGAGGATGCGGCGGTCAAGCTCTGATCCGGTGAGGTCGCGGTCGACAGGATTGACAGGCTTGCGCTCTGCCGCGCGCGGGAGAGCGCAAGCACATCAAACATCATCCCACCTCACGCAGCAGGCTTCACAATCTCCCACGCTTCGATCCGCTCCCGCACCGATGCCGGGATCGGCGCCGATTTCTGCGTCTGCGGATCGGCGCAGACGTAGACCACCTCCCCGGTGATCAGGTGCTCGTCGCCGCGATACATTTCCACGCGGAACACCATGCTCGACCGGCCCAGCCGCGCCATGCGGCCGCGAATATCGAGCATCTCGTCAAACCGTGCCGATGCGTGGTACTCCAGCGTGGACTTGACCACAAAGATGTCCACGCCGTGGGCGCGCAGCAAGTCCTCCGGATAGCGCACGCCAATCGCGCGCCAGTACTCGGTCGAACAGATATCGCAGTAAGTCAGATAGTGGGCATTGAAGACGATCGATTGCGGATCGACCTCGGCCCAGCGCACGCGCAGTGGCATGCTGAGATGAAAATCCTCTTTGGCCATGGGGGGCGAAGCTCCAGATGAAAAAACGGGCGCCCCGTGGGACGCCCGTGTTCTACGTACCTTACTGACCCTTGCCCAGGCCCAGTTTCTCGATGATCGCGCGTTCGCGCTTGACCGTATCGGCGGCAAACGCCTGATACTGGCTGCTGCTCATGTAGTTCGGCTCCATGTCGAACTTGGCCAGCGATTCGCGGTAGTTCGGCATCTCCATGGCCTTCTTGAACGCGTCATGCAGCTTCTTCACGATCGCCGGGTCCGTGCCCTTGGGGACGACCAGACCGAACGGCGAAGCCTGGACGATGCCCATGCCCAGTTCCTTCAGCGTCGGAACGTTCGGGAAGCGCGGCGAGCGCTTCTCGCCCCAGGTGGACAGCAGGCGCAGCTTGCCGGATTCCACGTACTGGGCCCAGGCCGGGGTATCCGCCACCGACATCACGTGGCCACCCAGCAGCGCCTGCATCGATTCCGAGTTGCCCTTGTACGGAATATGCGAGAACTGCACGCCCTGGCGCATCGCCAGGTCTTCCATGGTCAGGTGGAGCGTGGTCATCGTGCCCGGCGAGCCATAGGTCAGCTTGCCCGGATTGGCCTTGGCATAGGCGATGTAGTCCTGCATCGTCTTGATCGGCGAATCGGCTGGCACGACCAGGCCGAACGAGTAGCCCGCCAGGTTGATCACATAGGTCAGGTCCTTGACCGGATCCCAGTTGATCTTGGTGGTGTACGGCAGACGGAACACCGGCATGGACACCTGGGCCAGCGTGTAGCCATCAGGCTGGGTCGACTGCATCATCTGCGCGGGCAGCACGCCACCGGCACCGGGCTTGTTCTCGACGATCACGGGCTGGCCCAGGATCTTCGATGCATTCTCGGCCAGCACACGGAACGGGATGTCCGTCGAGCCGCCAGCGGTATAGCCAACGACCAGGCGGATCGGACGTTGCGGGAACTTGTCCGCCTGGGCGTGTGCCGGCATGGCGGCAAAACTGGCCGCGACCGTGGCGGCGAGCAGGCTGGCGCGAGCGATAAATTGGCGGCGTTGCATGTGTTGAGTCTCCTTCTGCTACAAGAATGCGCGATTGCGACTTGGTTTGAATCGTGAATCGGGGCTTCCCGCCCGTTTTTCTATGAACGGGTCAGATACTCGAAAGAGCCCGATGGCGCGAGGCCGGGGCCCTATATCCCGAACGTCCTTCGCAGGGCGGCCGTGGCATCCGCATGGGCGCCTGCCACCGCGCCGATAAAACGTCCGAGCTTGAAAAAATCGTGAATCATGGTGGGGTAGTCGGTCAGGCTGGCCACCACCCCCGCTGCTTCCAGCTTCGCTGCATAGGCCACGCCCTCGTCATGGAGCGGATCGTAGCCCGCCACCGCAATCCAGGCCGGGCAGCAGTCCCTCACGTCGGCACCTTCGCCGCCCCCGTCCAGCGGAGCAAACCGCCAGTCGTCACGGCTGGCGTCGACGTCCAGATACTGCGAAAAGAACCACTGGATCATCTCTGCGGTCAGCAGATAACCTTCGGCCAGCGCTCGGTGCGATGGCGTATCCTGCCGCGCGCAGGTGCCCGGGTAGATCAGCATCTGCAGCACCGGCGCCAATCCGTGGTCCCTGGCTTCCACTGCGCAAGCCGCCGCCAGCGTTCCGCCAGCACTGTCGCCACCCAGCGCGATGCGCGTGGCGTCAGCGCCAATGCGCGCGGCTTCCTCGAACACCCAGTGCAGAACATCGAAGGCATCGTTGGCCGCCACCGGAAATTTCCACTCCGGGCCCAGCCGGTAATCGACCGACAGCACCAGGCACTCCGCACCATTGCAGAACATCCGGCACAGCGAATCATGGGAGTTGACGCTGCCCACCGTGAAGCCACCGCCATGGAAATACACCAGAAGCGGCAGCGGATCGGCCCAGCTTGCCTCGCGCGGTGCGTAAAGCCGCACCGGAATGGCATGGCCGTCGCGCGCGGTCACCTGAAGATCCTCCACGCCGTGCACTGGCGCGGGCGACAGGTCCAGAATCGGCGCGCTCTTCTCGTACGCGATCTTGGCGTCAACCGGGTCCATCGTATGGATGGCCGGCCGCTTTGCTCGCGCGATCAGGTCGAGCAACTGGGCGACCTGAGGATCCAACGGCTGCGCGGGCATGTACTGGTGTTCTATTTCTGAACGGTCGTTCGATTTCCATATCATGCCAGTGATTCCGTAGAGCAGCATTACGATTCCATGCGTTTATCCTCGCACAGACACACCTTTTGCGCGATGATCGGCCACACAGCGAAACGCCATTTCGCGGCGTATGCTTGAGAATGGGCGCCATGTCATGGCCGCCCCAACCCGGAGACCAGGAGACACCATGACAGGGGAACACTTGCAGGTCGTGCACGGCGATATTACCCGGATGGAAGTGGATGCCATCGTCAACGCGGCCAATAGCGGCCTGCTGGGCGGTGGTGGCGTCGATGGCGCGATTCATGGCGCGGGCGGCCCGGCCATCATGGACGCGTGCCGCGCGATCCGGGATGCGCAAGGCGGCTGCCCGACCGGGGAAGCCGTGATCACTACCGGAGGCCTGCTGCCTGCACCCTATGTCATCCACGCCGTGGGGCCGGTCTGGCATGGTGGCAGCAAGGAAGAGGAGACGCAGCTGGCGAGCGCCTACCGCAACAGCATCCGTCTGGCGGGCGAGCACAATCTGCGCACGGTGGCATTTCCGAACATCAGCACCGGCATTTATGGCTTCCCGCGTGAGCGGGCCGTGGACATCGCCATTGCCGCAGTGCGCGAGGCACTGCCGAAGTCCCCGTCCATCGAGCAGGTCACCTTCGTCTGCTTCGATGACGAGAACTATCGGCTCTATCGGGAGCGCTTGAGCTAAGCCCGGCGACAAGACCGGGAGGCTACGGGACTAGGGCAACGCACTGCGAATCAGCAGATTCACGCGCTCCGGCTGTTCGTGGATGATCCAGTGCGTGCCCTCCGGAATGCGCTCGAGCCGCATATCCGGCACGAATTCCTCCAGCCCGTCGACCAGCGATTTCGGCAGCGCCCGGTCGCTCTCGCCCCAGATAACCAGCGTGGGCACCCGCACGATGTACGCGGATGGATCGAGGCGCGAGATGTCGGGCGCCGGTTCTCCCGGCAAGGGCGGGTGCATCGGCGATGCCCGGTAGTAATTGACACCGCCCGTCAGCGAATGCGAGCCGCCATCGCCCGGTTGCGACCATGCCGCGTGATATTTCGCGCGAGTCTCGCCCACGAACCAGGCCGGCACAGTGGAAGCATCGCCAGTCAGCATCTTTTCCAGCAATGCGAAGTCATTGGCGGCCATGGCCTGTTCCGATCCTGGCTTGCGCAGCCAGTTCATATAGGCCGAGGCCTGCTGCTGTGCCGGGTCACTCGCCAACGCCCGCGCGAACACGTAGGGATGCGGCGAGTTGATGATCACGAGCCGCTCGACCACTTCCGGGAACTGCGCCGCCAGGTTCCAGCAGAGCGCGCCGCCCCAGTCATGCGCGACGATGACGCATCGCTCATAGCCCAGCACGCGGATGAACTGCACCAGATCCTCGACCAGATGCTTGGGCTTGTACGCTGCCACATCGGCCGGCTTGCTGGACAGATTGAACCCGCGCAGGTCCGGCGCCACCGCAAAATGCGTCTGGCCGAACTCTGCGAGCTGGTTTTCCCACTCGTACCAGAACTCCGGAAAACCGTGCACGAACAGGATCAGCGGCCTGCCCTGCTCGCCCGCACTCGCGTAATGCAAGCGCGTGCCGTTGGGCAGGTTCGCAAACTGCCGGTGGTGGATCACGGCGGGTGCAGTCATCATGGTCTCCCTGGCGGTCTCGGCCATATCGTTTGTCCGGTTCGTCCTGTTCGTGTTCGCGTTCGCAAGTTCCTGGCCAGCTCAGCCGCGCAGCGCGGCGATCAGGCCCGCCCGCACTTCGCTCTTGTCACCGAACGGATCGCCCGGATTGCGCTGGTTGACGATCTCCTCCATGCGCCGCTGGACGGAATCCAGCGATTGCGGGTGGGAGTAGATATAGAAGCCGTCCTCGCGGATCGCATCGAACGTCATCTGCGCCACGTCGGCCGCGCTGACCTTGCCCGAGCTGACCGCCTTGTCGGACAGCGCCTGCGACACCAGCTGCGAGCGCGTGGGTGGCTGATCGTTGGCCATATTGGCTGGCCGGTTACGCTGCGACTGGCTGATGCCGGTGGGCACGTAGAACGGGCACAGCACCGAGCAATGCACCTGGTCAGTGACCAGGCTCAGATCCTGGTAGAGCGTTTCGGACAACGCGACCACCGCATGCTTGGAGACGTTGTACACGCCCATGGCCGGCGGATTCAGCAGACCCGCCATCGACGCGGTATTGACGATATGCCCCTGATACCCCGGGTCCTTGCGGGCCGCCTCCAGCATCAGCGGCGTGAAGATCCGCACGCCATTGACCACACCGTAGAGGTTCACGCCGAGCACCCAGTCCCAGTCTTTCTGCGTGTTTTCCCAGATCAGGCCGCCCGCGCCCACACCGGCGTTGTTGAACAGCAGGTTGACCTCGCCGAACGCCGTCATCGCGGCATCGGCCAGCGCCTGGACTTCCTCGGCCTTCGACACGTCCGTGCGCAACCCGATCACCTGGGCGCCCTGTGACTTGAATTCGGCCACTGTGCTGTCCAGCGAGTCCTCCTGGACGTCCGCCAGTACCAGCTTCATGCCCAGCGACGCACCGATTCGCGCGAATTCCTTGCCGAATCCTGAAGCACCGCCGGTAATCACTGCCACCTTGCTCTCGAACTGCTTCATGAAACGTCTCCCTCTACTTGTCGTTCGTAGTGTTCGTAGTTCTAGTCTGGATGGGCTATGCCGCTTGTACCTGGTAATGCTGCCGCGGGAAGTGCACGTTGACAGCGCCCGCGCGCGGGTCTTGCCTACGGAGCGTGACCACATCGGCGGTAAGCGTCATGAGCACCCCGGCCACCGGGTCCTTCGCGTAGTCGGTTGGCGTGACGGTCACCGCATCACCGGCGGCGAATCCGCTGTCTGGCTGGATCGTCGTGTCATGCGCCAACGGATCATGGTGAAGTGCATCGGCCAGCGCATCCTCGGCCGGTATCACGCGCACCTTGCCGTGTCCGTGGGCCTGCATGCGCGCATACCACTCCTTGACCAGCGGATAGGCATCGAGGATCGCGGCCAGCGCCGTGGCGCGGCGGATGAACCAGATGTTGTGGTACAGCGAGAAATCTGCCACTGACAGCGTCGGGCCAGCCACATGGAGCACGCCGGCCGCGAACTGTTCCTGCAGGCGTCCGAAGGTCTCGTGCAGCATCGCGCCGGCTTCAGGCAGGGGCATCCGTAGCGCATTGGTATCGCCACGCATGGCCTTGCGATCAGCAACGAACGCCTGGATCTGGTCCTGCGTCAGATGCGCGAGCATGGCCTGCACGCCAGCAGGCTGCATGGTGTAGGTGACCGATGCCGTGAACAACGCGCTGTCGAACCAGGCAGCCATGACGCGGGACGCCGCCGCCTGGTCGGACGGATACAGCGGCGGCATCGGCGCCATCCGGTCCAGTACCTCACAGATCAGCGCCGTATCGCAATAGATGTCGGCGCCGATCTGCATGACCGGCGTGCGCCGGTACCCGCCGGTCAGCGCGACCAGATCTGGCTTTGGCAGGATCGGCGGAATCTCCACTGCGCACCAGGACAGATCCTTCGCGCCGAGCAGCAGGCGGATCTTTTCCGAGAAAGGCGACGTGGCGTACTGATGAAGAATGATGTCGGGCATCCGCGCCTCCCGTTGGAATCAGTCGAGCAGGTCCGGCTGCTCCTTCACGATGCGCGCGTAGAGCGGCTGGAACTGGAACCACCCAGCCTGCGACGTACCCACGATCGAGTACGCCTGACGGGCGGCGGCGTCGCTGATCGCCTTCGGCACGTCACCGGTACGCGCAGCCGCGGCCTCCGCCAGCAACTGCACCTGGCACGACCGCTCCATCGTGATGAACCACCACGCGGCTTCGTCGACGGTCTTGCCAACGGTCAAAAGGCCGTGGTTCTGGAGGATCGCTGCCTTGTTGTCGCCCAGCGCGTTGGCAATACGCTGACCTTCGTCGAGTTCCACCACCACACCACCGAAATCGTCATACAGCGCATGGTCGTTGTAGAAGGCGCAGACGTCCTGAGTCAGCGGATCGAGCTTGCGCCCGAGCGTCGACCACGCACGGCCAAAGGTACTGTGCGAGTGCGCGGCGGCCACGGCATCCGAGCGGGTCTGGTGCACGCGCGAGTGGATCGCGAATGCGGCGGCGTTGACCGGATAGTCGCCCTCCACCACGTTACCGTGGTGGTCGCAGCGGATCAGGTTCGACACCTTGACCTGGCTGAAATGCACGCCGAACGGATTGACCCAGAAGGTATCGCCGAACTCGGGGTCGCGCGCGGTGATATGTCCGGCCACACCTTCGTCGAAGCCGAACTTGGAGAACAACCGGAATGCCGCCGCCAGCCGCTGCTTGCGATGCAGCCGCTCCTCGGCCGGCGTGGCGAACTGGGGCGGGCGCGGCAGGTTGCGATAGCGGGCCTTGACCTCTTCCGAGAGACCGGCGCCGATCTCATCCTTGGCTTGCGGGGCATTCATGGTTGTCTCCTGTACTTTCTTTGTCTATTTGTCTATTTGCGGGGTGTGCTGCGTCGAAGGCGGCCTTATGCCAGCTTCACGAGCTGCTTGCCGAAATTCTTGCCCTTGAGCAGCCCGATGAATGCCTCGGGAGCGCTGGCCAGACCTTCCGCAATGCTCTCGCGGAACTTGATCTTGCCCTGCGCGACGTGGGTACCCAGTTCCCGCAGTGCCTGCGGCCAGAGTTCCATATGCTCGGACACGATAAAGCCCTCGATCTTCGCGCGCGCCACCAGAATCGCGCGCGGATTGCGAATCGGCATGTCCTGGCCGTCGTAGCCAGCGATCAGACCGCAAACCGCGATGCGCGCGAACGGGTTCAGGCGGGCCAGCACGACGTCGAGGATGTCTCCACCGACGTTCTCGAAGTAGCCGTCGATACCCTTCGGCGTGACCGCCTTGACCATCGCGTACAGTTCCTTCGCGTCCTTGGCAGCCTTGTAGTCCACGCAGGCATCGAAGCCAAGCTCATTGACCACGTAGTCGCACTTTTCCTTGCCGCCGGCCACGCCTACCACGTAGCAGCCGGCCAGCTTGGCAAGCTGCCCCACCACGCTACCCACCGCGCCGGACGCCGCGCTGACGACAACCGTCTCGCCGGCCTTCGGCGCGATGATCTTGTTCAGGCCATACCAGGCCGTCACGCCCGGCATCCCCACCGAACCCAGATAGGCGGACAGCGGAATGTGCGTGGTGTCGACCTTCTGCATCATGCTGCCGTCGCTCACGCCAAGCTCCTGCCAGCCGAACATGCCGATGACCTTGTCACCGACGTTCCACTTGGGATTCTTGCTGGCGATGACTTCGCCGACGGTACCGCCAATCATCACTTCATTGAGCGGCTGCGGATCGGCATACGACTTGCTATCGCTCATGCGCCCGCGCATGTACGGATCGAGCGACAGGAAATGATTGCGCACCAGCACCTGGCCGTCGGCCAGTTCGGGGACCGGCAATTCCTCGATGCGGAAATTGTCGGGGGTGACCGCTGCTTCCGGGCGCGAAGCCAGGACGATGCGCTTGTACGTTTGCTTCGACATGATCGGTTCCTTCGCTCGTTTGAGGTTAGAGAGGTATTGCGCTGGCGCGACGGGATCAGCCGTCCGCGCCCGAATCGGCCGCGCCGGATTCCCGCTTGGGTGGCACGCGCTTGATGTACTTGAACGTCCCGGATGCCTTGGCGACGATCTTGCCTTCCGCGTCGACAATCTCGCCCTCGCAGAACACCATGGTCGAGGTGCGATGCACGGCCAGGCCGCGCGCGAACACCTTGCCGCGCCCGGGGGCCATGAAGCTCGTCTTCATTTCGATCGTGACCACGCCACGGCCTTCGGCATCCAACGAACGTCCGGCGATGGCCATGGCCACGTCGAGCAGGGTCATGGTCACACCACCGTGGGCCATGTCCCAGCTGTTCTGGTGGCGCTTCTGCAGGTCGAGTTCGATCTCGCTGCGGCCGTTCTCCATGAAATTGCAGAGCACGCCGAGATCAGCGAGGAATGGGATGGTGAGTTGGCGTTGCGTCATATCCTTGGGGGCAGTGAAAAACAGATTGCGCAATTATGCTCTTTGTCTGCTTCCCTTTCCCGCGTGCTAGAAAGGGAAGCTGCCGCGCGTGATCAGACTGCGCTGACGCCCCCATCTACCGCCAGGATCTGGCCGGTGATGTGCTTGCCGGCATCCGAGGCAAACAGCAGTGCCGCGCCCTTCAGATCGTCGTCATCGCCCAGACGATGCAGCGGAACGCCTTCGCACATTTTGTCCACGCCCATGCGGTCCAGCGACCCCTGCGTCATCTTCGACGGGAAGAAGCCCGGAGCCAGCGCGTTGACGGTGATGTTGTGCTCGCCCCACTCGCCCGCCAGCGTGCGCGTGAAGTTGACCACGGCGCCCTTCGACGTGTTGTAGGCAATGGTCTCCATCGAACCCGGCGGGTTCCCGGCCAGGCCCGCGATCGACGCGACGTTGATGATCCGGCCACTGCGACGCGGAATCATTGACAGCTTGCCAATCCGCTGCGTCAGCAGGAACAGGCCACGGATGTTCAGGTTCATCACCTTGTCCCAGGCCTCGACCGGATGATCCTCAGCCGGCGCGCCCCAGGTGGCCCCCGCGTTGTTGACGAGGATATCGACGTGTCCGAGCTTCGCCAGCGCCTCGTCGGCCAGCCGGGCAATTTCGGCATCGCGCGAGCCATCTGCGGCGATCCATTCCGCCGCAATACCACGCGACTTCAGGTGTTCCTGCGCGGCCTGCAGTTCATCGGCCTTGCGGGCCGACAGCACCACGCGGGCGCCCTGTTCACCAAGTGCTTCGGCAATCTGCAGCCCCAGGCCGCGCGATCCGCCAGTAATCAGCGCTGTACGGCCCTTGAGGTCGAACAATTGCTGGATGGTCCTCATGTTGTCTCCCGTTTATCCTTCTTCGCCGCTACACAAATGAAGCGAAGCGGCACTGGCTAGACGCCAGAATCGTCTTTTAGTGGCTTGCGTTCAGAACCAGGCGTCCTGCATGTCGAGCGTCGTACGATCGAGCGATGCAAGCAGGTCGAGTTGCGGGTACACCTTCGGCAACTCGAAGTTGAAGAAGAACGCCGCCGCTGCCAGCTTGCCACGATAGAAATCGGCATCCTCGCCCTTGACGTTCGACAGCGCGGCCTGCGCTACCAGCACCTGCTCAAGCCAGATCCACGCCATGACGACATGGCCGAATGCCTCCAGATATACCGACGCGTTGGCCAGCGTGACATTCGAATCTCCGGCTGCCCACAGCGTGCGCGTGACCTCGGCCAGGCGCGCGGTGGCAGCGCCAAGCGCGCGGGCCTGCTCGCCCAGCGTCTTGTCACCCGTGGCCTGCGCGCGCTGGCAAGTGTCCTGCACGCGCTTGCCGAGCAACTGGAATGCGGCGCCGTCCTGCATCACCACCTTGCGGCCCAGCAGGTCCAGACCCTGGATACCGTGCGTGCCTTCGTGGATCGGATTGAGGCGATTGTCGCGATAGAACTGCTCGACGTTGTACTCACGCGTGTAGCCGTAGCCGCCATGCACCTGAATGGCCAGGCTGTTGGCTTCCAGGCACCACTGCGACGGCCAGCTCTTGGCGATCGGCGTGAGGATATCCAGCAGCAGCGACAGTTCGCGTTGCCGCTCGGCCTCGCCGGCCGCCTTGGCTGCGTGCTCGTCGTCGACCAGCCGCGCGCAGTACAGGTTCAGCGCCAGACCGCCTTCGACGTAGCTCTTTTGCGCCAGCAACATCCGACGGACGTCGGCATGTTCGATCAGCTTGACCTGCGGGCTCGCCGGATCCTTGCCCTGCGGGCCCACCGGGCGGCCCTGCGGACGATTGCGCGCGTAGTCCAGCGCGTGGAGGTAACCGGTATAGCCAAGTGCCACGGCGCCGAGGCCGACGCCAATGCGCGCCTCGTTCATCATGTGGAACATGCAGGCCAGGCCCTTGTGCGGTTCGCCGACCAGATAGCCGATCGCGCCGGCCTTGCCATTCGGGCGGTACTTCATGCCTTCGCCGAAGTTCAGCAGGCAGTTGGTGGTGCCACGGTAGCCCATCTTGTGGTTCAGGCCCGCCAGCACGACGTCGTTGTGCTCGCCCAGCGAGCCATCCTCGTTGACGAGGTACTTCGGCACGATGAACAGCGAGATGCCCTTCACACCCGGGATCAGCTTGCCATCCGGGCCGGGGATCTTGGCCAGCACGAGGTGGACGATATTGTCCGAGAGCTCATGCTCGCCCGCCGAGATCCACATCTTGTTGCCGCGCAGCCGATACTGCTGGCCCAACGGCGACTCGCCTTCGTAGTCGGCGCGGGTGGTGATGTCCGAGAGCGACGAACCCGCCTGCGGTTCCGACAGGCACATCGTGCCAAAGAAGCGACCTTCCAGTTCGGGGCGTACGAACGTATCGATCTGTGCCGGGGTGCCGTGCGTGAGCAGCAGGTTCGAGTTACCGATCGTCAGGAACGGGTACGAACTCGTGCCAACGTTGGCGGCCTTGAAGTAGGCGAACGCGGCCTTCTCCAGCGTGACGGGCAACTGCATACCGCCGTACTCAAAGTCCTGGCCGGCGGCCATCAAGCCCGCTTCGCAGAAGGCCTTCAGCGCGGTCTTGACTTCGGGGATGATCGTGACCGTCTCGCCATCGAAATGCGGCTCCTGGGCATCGCTTTTCTTGTTGTGCGGGGCGAACAGATCGGTGGCGATTTTCTCGCACGTATCCAGCGCGGCGTCGAACGTCTCGCGCGAGTGATCGGAAAATCGGGGAATCTGTGTCAGTTCCTCGGCCTTGAGCCATTCGTACAGAACGAAGTTGAGGTCACGACGGGAAAGAATCAGCGACATGGAATAGGAAGCTCCGGGCTGAAACGAAAGGCGGCTTGGCCTTCAGTATGCGGTGAGGGAAAAGCTCCCCTCTCCCGCCAAGCGGCAGAGGGGTTGGGGGAGCAGGCGCTGCGGCGCGGCTTGCGACAGATTGCCGCCGGAACCGGAAAGCTCGCCCCCCCGCCCCTCTCCCATTGCATGAGAGAGGGGGAACACAGTGTGTGCCCGAGATGCCTTACAGCACTTCGAACAGGCCGGCGGCACCCTGACCGCCGCCGATGCACATCGTCACCACGACGTACTTGACGCCACGGCGCTTGCCTTCGATCAGCGCATGGCCGACCAGACGCGCGCCCGACACACCGTACGGGTGACCCACGGCGATCGCGCCGCCGTTGACGTTCAGGCGATCCATCGGGATGCCCAGCTTGTCGGCGCAGTACAGCACCTGCACGGCGAACGCTTCGTTCAGTTCCCACAGACCGATGTCGTCAACCTTCAGGCCAGCCTTCTTCAGCAGCTTCGGCACCGCGAACACCGGGCCGATACCCATCTCGTCAGGCTCGCAACCCGCCACGGCAAAACCGCGGAAGACGCCCAGCGGCTGCAGACCCTTGGCGGCGGCCACGCGTGCGTTCATCACGACGGCTGCCGAGGCGCCATCCGAGAACTGCGAGGCATTGCCGGCGGTGATCACGCCACCCGGCATGGCCGTGCGGATCTTCGACACGGCTTCCAGCGTGGTGTCGGCACGGATACCTTCGTCGGCGTCGATCGTGACTTCCTTCGTCATCAGCTGGCCGGTGGCCTTGTCGGCCACGCCTGCCAGCACCGTCATCGGCACGATTTCGTCCTTGAACTTGCCGGCTTCCAGGGCAGCGGCGGCACGCAGTTGGCTCTGCACGCCGTACTCGTCCTGGCGATCCTTGCCGATGTTGTAGCGCTTGGCCACGTTCTCGGCGGTCTGCAGCATGCTCCAGTAGATTTCCGGCTTGTTCTTGTTCAGCCAGCTTTCCTGAATCATGTGGCGGTTCATGTCCTGCTGAACGCACGAGATCGACTCCACGCCGCCAGCGACGAAGATGTCGCCCTCATCGGCGATCACACGCTGCGCGGCCATGGCGATGGTCTGCAGGCCGGACGAGCAGAAACGGTTCACGGTGGCACCCGGCACGGTCACCGGGCAACCAGCGCGCAGGGCGATCTGGCGCGCGATGTTGGCGCCGGTGGCGCCTTCGGGGTTGGCACAACCCATCAGCACGTCTTCCACTTCACCGGCTTCGATCTTCGCGCGGGCGATGGCGTGCTGAACGGCATGACCGCCCAGGGTCGCGCCGTGGGTCATGTTGAAAGCGCCCTTCCAGCTCTTGGCCAGCCCGGTGCGGGCGGTGGATACGATGACTGCCTCGTTCATGTGTTGCTCCTCGGTATCTTGGTGTCTCTTGCAAACTTGCGAGAAATATTCGGTGTATTCGGCTTTCGTTGCGTGACGCTTCAGGACTCAGGGAGCCAGGGATTGTGCATACCGGCACCAGACCGCAGTGCGTCGGTAGTCGTGCGACGAACACCGGCCGCAGCCAGTTCTCGCCATGCCTGGTCGAGCGATCCGTTCAGATCGATCGCGCGGCAGGCATCTTCCACGACCACCGCCTCGAAGCCCGCTGCACGCGCGTCGAGCGCGGTCCAGGCCACGCAGTAATCCGTTGCCAACCCGACGCAGACCACCCGGCGAACGCCCTGCTCGCGCAGATAGCCAGCCAGTCCGGTCTTCGTCGTGCGGTCCGCCTCCATGAGCGCGCTGTAGCTGTCCACGTTGGCGTGGTGACCCTTGCGGATCACCATCCGCGCGTGCGGGATGCGCAGGTCCGCATGTAGCGCGGCGCCAGGCGTGCCCTGCACGCAGTGATCGGGCCACAGCACTTGCTCGCCATACGGCAACATCATGGTCTGGAACGGCGCGGTACCGACATGGCTCGTGGCGAAGGACACATGACCGGCGGGATGCCAGTCCTGCGTCAGCACCACGTGCTCGAATGCCGGCGCCAACCCGGTGATGACCGGCACGACTTCATCGCCGCGCGGCACGGCCAGCGCGCCCCCCGGCATGAAGTCGTTCTGCACATCG
Source organism: Cupriavidus sp. UBA2010 (assembly GCF_002335265.1). Lineage (NCBI taxonomy): Bacteria > Pseudomonadati > Pseudomonadota > Betaproteobacteria > Burkholderiales > Burkholderiaceae > Cupriavidus > Cupriavidus sp. UBA2010. Next base: position 91,051 of record NZ_DDCI01000024.1, on the reverse strand, counting down.
ATCACCAGCAGGCAATCCTGCGCGCCGTAGGCCATGATTCGCGTTATCCCTTTGCGTTCACGCGGTCGCGATCAGCCGTTGAAGCCCTTGCCCTCGTCTGCCAGCTTCTGCAGCAGCGGTGCCACCACCCACGCTTCGCCGTGGTAACCCTTGGCATAGCGCTTCATGGACTGGGCCACGTTGTACAGGCCGACCTGGTCCGCGTACAGCATCGGGCCACCACGGAACAGCGGGAAGCCGTAGCCGGTCAGGTAGACCATGTCGATGTCCGACGCCTTCGAGGCAATGCCTTCCTCCAGGATCTTGGCGCCTTCGTTCACCAGTGCAAACACCAGACGTTCAACGATTTCCTCGTCCGAGATCTTGCGGCGCGTGATGCCGAGCTCCTTCGAGTGCTCGACGATCATGTCGTTGACCTGCTTGTTCGGGTACGGCTTGCGATCACCAGCCTTGTAGTCGTACCAGCCTGCGCCGGTCTTCTGACCGAAGCGGCCCATCTCGCAGAGCTTGTCGGCGGTCTTCGAGTACTGGATGTCCGGCTTGTCCACGGCGCGGCGCTTGCGGATCGCCCAGCCGATGTCGTTGCCAGCCAGATCGCCCATGCGGAACGGACCCATCGCGAAACCGAACTTCTCGATGGCCTTGTCCACTTGCTCGGGCAGCGCGCCTTCGTCCAGCAGGTAGCCGGCCTGGCGGCTGTACTGCTCGATCATGCGATTGCCGATGAAGCCGTCGCAGACGCCCGACACCACGGCCGTCTTCTTGATCTTCTTGCCGATCTGCATGACGGTGGCCAGCACGTCCTTGCCGGTCTTCTCGCCGCGCACCACTTCCAGCAGCTTCATCACGTTGGCCGGGCTGAAGAAGTGCATGCCGACCACGTCTTGCGGACGACGCGTGAACGAGGCAATCTTGTTGACGTCCAGCGTGGAGGTATTGGAGGCCAGGATCGCGCCGTCCTTCATCACTTCGTCCAGCTTCTTGAAGACGGTTTCCTTGACGCCCATTTCTTCGAACACGGCCTCGATCACGAGGTCGGCGTTCTTGATGTCGTCATAGGACATCGTGGTGGTCAGCAGGCCCATGCGCTGCTCAACCTTCTCCTGCGTCAGCTTGCCCTTCTTGGCGCTGTTCTCGTAGTTGCGGCGGATCGTGGCCACGCCGCGCTCCAGCGCTTCCTGCTTCATTTCCAGCATCGTCACGGGGATGCCGGCGTTCAGGAAGTTCATCGTGATGCCGCCACCCATCGTGCCGGCGCCGATCACGGCAACGCGCTCGATCTTGCGTACCGGGGTACCTTCGGGCACATCGGGGATCTTGCTGGCGGCGCGCTCGCCAAAGAACGCGTGACGCAGCGCGCGCGATTCCGGCGTGCCGACGAGGTACATGAAGCCATCACGCTCGTCCTTCAGGCCAGCCTCGAACGGCTTCAGCGAAGCCGCCACGGCATCCACGCACTTCAGCGGGGCCGGGAAATTCTTGGCCACGGCAGCCACGGTATTGCGGGCGAAGGCCAGGAAGCCTTCGGCGTTCTCGTGGCGCACCTTCAGGTCGCGCACCTTCGGGTACGGTCCCGGCGCGGCAGCCACGCTCTGGGCGAACTTGACCGCGGCAGGCAGCACGTCGCCATCGACGATCTCGTCGAACAGCTTCGAACCGGCGAACTTCTCCGACGGAATCGCGGTGCCGGACACGATCATGTTCAGCGCGTGCTCCAGGCCGATCAGGCGCGGCAGGCGTTGCGTGCCACCAGCGCCCGGCAGCAGGCCGAGCTTGACTTCCGGCAGCGCGATCTGGGCGCCCTTGGCGGCCACGCGATAGTTGCAGCCCAGCGCCAGTTCCAGGCCGCCACCCATGGCGACCGAGTGAATTGCCGCCACGATCGGCTTGGTCGAGGCTTCCAGCGCGCGGATCACCGAGTGCAGCGTCGGCTCCTGCGTGGCCTTGGGCGTGTTGAACTCGCGGATGTCGGCGCCGCCCGAGAAAGCCTTGCCGGCGCCGGTAATGACCACTGCCTTGACGGCCGCGTCATCCAGCGCACGGGTCAAGCCTTCGACGATGCCAAGGCGGGTGCTATGACCGAGGCCGTTGACGGGGGGATTGTCGAGTGTGATGACGGCTACGCCGTCCTGAACCTGATACTGCGCTGTCATACGCGTTCCTTTGGTGTCTGGATATTGTCTCGGGATTCGAATTCTCGAATGAAGGGGTACTGCCAGGACCGCGGGTTGATCGTGTTATGCCCCGCAATCCCTTGCCACACAAGCCATCTGGCTCGAAAGCGGATCAAGCATACACAAAATAGCACGGTCGTTCAATTTCATTTTTCGACCGCGCAAACCGCGTTATGCGCGGCCTTCATGCCGGCTTTATCCGGCGTTCATGGTGATCCTGCGCGCGGCCCAAATCCCTCAGGGGGAACCCGTAGAGACGCCCCATTCCTATGCCTGCCACGCCACTTCCGAGACGATTTCGACACCCTGCACTACTTTATTTGATACACGCCTCGAATCCATCGAAAAAGGCACGGTAGACTCGCGCCTTTCGTTTTTCCGGGGTGATGCGGCCGGTCCACAAGACCTAGTCCAACCAGGCCCCTCCGACGATCCAGCGACCCTGATGTCCCATCCACACCCTCATCAACACCCGGTCGTCGAGCACGACGACCTGCACCGCAAGCTCAAGGCGCGCCACCTGACGATGATCGCCCTGGGTGGCGCCATCGGCACCGGATTGTTTGTCGCCTCGGGCGCGTCCATCGCACAGTCCGGCCCCGGCGGCGCACTGCTGGCGTACTGCCTGATCGGCCTGATGGTGTACTGCCTGATGACCAGCCTTGGCGAGCTCGCGGTGCACATGCCCGTGGCAGGATCATTCGTGACCTACAGCGCCCTCTACGTCGACGAGGGCTTTGGCTTCGCTCTTGGCTGGAACTACTGGTTCAGCCTGGCCGTGACAATTGCCGTCGAACTGACCGCCGCCCAGTTGGTCATGCAGTATTGGTTCCCGGAGGTACCGGGCATCTACTGGAGCGCGGGCTTTCTGGCGCTGATGTTCGCCCTCAATGCGTTCTCGGTGAAGGGCTTCGGTGAGGCCGAGTACTGGTTCGCCATGATCAAGGTTGTAACCGTCGTGGTTTTCCTATGCGTGGGCGTGCTGATGATCCTCGGCATCCTCAAGGGTGGACCACAATCGGGCTGGCACAACTTCACGACCGGCGAAGCGCCATTCGTCGGTGGCCTCCCCGGGCTCTTCGCGGTGGCGATGATCGCCGGCTTCTCATTTCAGGGAACCGAGACGGTCGGCGTGGCGGCCGGCGAAGCCGCTGACCCCGGACGCACGATTCCGCGCGCGATCCGACAGACGTTCTGGCGCATCCTGCTGTTCTACGTCGTCGCCATCCTGATCATTGGCGTGCTGATTCCGTACACCGACCCGAACTTGCTCCGCAATGACGTGACCGACGTTGGCGTCAGCCCGTTTGCACTTGTCTTCCAGCACGCCGGCCTGGCTTTCGCCGCGGCGCTGATGAACGCCGTGGTGCTGACCGCACTGCTCTCGGCGGGGACATCGAGCATGTATGTTTCGACTCGGATTCTCTATGGCCTGGCGGTCAGCCAGCGCGCCCCGAGGGCACTGGCCAAGCTCACCCGGAACGGCGTGCCATTCAACGCGCTACTGGTGACCACGGGCATCGGCGCGCTGTGCTTCTTCAGTTCGCTGTTCGGCGACAAGGCCGTGTACCTGTGGCTGCTCAACACCTCGGCAATGACCGGCTTCTTCGCGTGGCTCGGTATCGCCGTCAGCCACTATCGTTTCCGCAAGGGTCTGCTGTATCAGGGCTACAAGGTCAGCGATCTCGCCTACCGCTCTCCGCTCTATCCGTTCGGCCCGATCTTCGCTGGCGTCCTGTGTCTCGTCATCGTGGGCGGCCAGAACTATCAGGCATTCACTGACATCCCCGGCCGTTGGCAAGAGATCGTCTCGACCTACATTGGTGTGCCAGTCTTCCTGGCGCTCTGGCTCGGCTACCGAATCGTACGCGGCACGCGCATGATCGACTACGAAGACATGCCGTTTGAACTGGTAAAGAAGGACTGATCGCCGACGCTTGCTGGCGTCACGGCACCGAAAGCGCTAGCGCCCGCATTGCGGGCGCTTTTGCCTGGGGAACGAGATCACTCACTGGCTTCGCTTCAGCAGCTCATACATCGCTCCACCCATGGTTCCTACGGATACCAGTGTCAGGACGGTGAGAAAGCGATCCATGACCTTCGTGAAGAACACCTTGTCTTCATGCATCCTGCTGAGAAATCTAATCATAGTTACTCCTGTCGAGTTGGAAACTACAAGGGCAAGTGCGGCCTGACTAGGGCCACGTAGCCCACAAAATGGACACCCCCGCTCATGCATGTGAGCCAGATCCAGGAACGTGGGATCCTTTGTGCTTGCGAATGCGCGAGAACGTCACGCTGATGCGCATCCATGGTGGCAAACAGCACAAGCACGGATGCCGCGACGATCACCACCACGTGGATCACCATAACGAACCAGATGTACGGCCGAAGAGCATCCGATACACCGGGTACCTCGAGCGCGGTGGCCAGCAGGTGACAGGCGCTGGCGCTCATCGGAATCACGGCCCAAAGCAATTGACCCCCTTTGATGGCGTGCCAGACGATGCCCCGGCGGTGCGCGCGAAAGAAACTCGGGACGCGAGCCAAAGGCAGCAGTGCTAACGGTGCGCCCAACGGCAGCGCTACGTTGAACACAAACCAGCCGAATAGCTCGATGACGCCGTCCATATGAACCTTGAAGTGTGAGATTGGCGTGCCAGGCACGCAACCCGTACGCCGACGCGCGTCGACGACACGGGCAATCCTAGGCATCGTGGCAACGAGGGCCAAGTGCCAGAGTCTCAAAATGATGGCGGGGTGGATTGCGGTTGCGCAGGGTCAATCGCGCGGCGTCAGATCAGCTCGGGGGGACGAGAACGCCAGCGCAGTCTGACGCGCATGGCAAAGCGCCTTGCTCACCCGTGTGAGAAAGGCGCTTTGAATCTACAGCAGTGGATTGAACAACAGCCGGGGGCCGGCCATCGAGATGCGGCGCCGATATGTCTCTGGCCTGGGATCTGAATCCCGGCCCAGCACCTACACCTCCAGCCACTCCTTCCGTATCTGCGCATTCGCCTTCAGTTCAACGGGGGTCCCCTCGAAGACGATATGGCCGTGGCCCATCACATAGACGCGCTGTGAAATGTCGAGCGCGATCGCCAGCTTCTGCTCGATCAGCAGCACCGAGATACCGCGCTCCTTGAGCGTCTTCAGGAAATCTCCCACCAGCGTGACGATCATTGGCGCCAGACCCTCGGTGGGCTCGTCGATCAGGACCAGGTCCGGGTCGCCCATCAGCGTGCGGCATAGCGTCAGCATCTGCTGTTCGCCGCCCGACAGCACGCCGGCCGGCGTATTCTCCCGCTCCTTGAGCCTTGGGAACATCTGATACATGTCCGCGACGGACCAGCGTGGCTTGGCCTGGCGGGGATTACGCTTCTCGCCGAGGGTCAGGTTCTGCCGCACGGTCAGCGTCGGGAAGATGTCGCGATTCTCCGGCACGTAGCCGATCCCCGCATGCGCGATCTCGAACGTGCGGCGCCCGAGCATTTCCTCACCCCGGAACTTGACCGAGCCCTCCGCCTTCACCATGCCGAGTATCGCCTTGGCCATGGTCGATCGCCCCACACCGTTGCGGCCGAGCAGTGCGACGATTTCGCCCTGGTCCACATGCGCATCCACGCCGTGGAGGATATGGCTCTTGCCGTAGTAGGCGTGCAACCCGGTGACTTCCAGCATCCGCGTGCTCATCCGTGCGCTCCCTCGGTGGCCGGTTCATCCAGCGTGGTACCCAGATAAGCCTCCTTGACCTTGCGATTGTTCCGAATCGCCTCGGGTGTATCGGTGGCGATGACCTCGCCGTAGACCAGCACGGAAATCCTGTCCGCCAGGCCAAACACGACGCTCATGTCGTGCTCCACCATCACCAGCGTCTTGCCGACGGTAACCTTCCGGATCAGTTCCACGGCATGGTCAGACTCGGAGCGGCTCATGCCAGCCGTCGGCTCATCGAGCAGGATGACCTCGGCCCCGCCGGCGATCGTGATGCCGATTTCCAGCGCGCGCTGCTCCGCATAGGTCAACAAGCCGGCCTGCGTATTGCGCCGATGCTCCATGCCGATCAGTTCGAGCACTTCCTCGGCCCGCTCGCGCGCGTCGCGCAATTCGGACAGCCGGTGCCAGAACGAATACTTATAGCCGAGCGACCAGAGCACCGCGCAACGCAGGTTCTCGAACACGGACAGCCGATGAAAGATGTTCGTGATCTGGAAGCTGCGCGAGAGCCCCATCCGGTTGATCTCGAACGGCCGCAGTCCGGCGATGCTTTGCCCGTTCAGCTTCACGCTGCCCGACGTCGGCGCGAATCGACCGGAGATCAGGTTGAACGTGGTGGACTTGCCCGCCCCGTTCGGCCCGATCAGCGCGTGGCGCTCACCTTTGCCAATGGAAAGGGTGACGCCCCGGATAATCTCGGTCTGACCGAATCGCTTGCGGACGTCGGAAAGTTCAAGTGCGGGCGTCATCATGCGTGTCCTCCGGTTTGCGTCTGGATCGCATCGAGCTGCGCGCGAACCTGCCCCGCCGCCCAGCGCCACGCCGCATACCCCAGCGCCCACAGCGCCGCAGCAACAATCCACGGCGCGAACGTGCCGGCATCGAAGTTGATGCCCACCAGCGACATTTCCGTGCCATTGGCGCTATCGACCTGCACCTTGTACACCATCTCCACCGTCAGGATAAGCGCGGCCAGCAGCACCGCACCGGCCACTGCAGCCCGCCCGTAGTACGGAAGCATCCGGCCGAACTGCTTCTTTGCGACCAGCGGCATCTGCATCATTAGCAGGCTGGCGATGCCGCCCGGCACGAACATCACCATCATCACGAAGAACAGGCCCAGGTAGAGCAACCATGCCTTGGTCAGATCGGACAGCGCCACGGCGAACAGCGTGAACACGATGGCACCAATCACCGGGCCGAAGAACACCCCCGCCCCGCCGATGAACGCCGCAAGCAGCACGCCGCCCGAGCGCACGGCGCTGACGTTCTCCGCCGAGACAATCTCGAAGTTGATCGCTGACAGCGCGCCTGCGATGCCGGCGAAGAACGCGGACAGGATCAGCACCAGATAGCGCACCCGTTGCGTGTTGTAGCCGATGAACTCCACACGCTCGGGGTTATCGCGCACGGCGTTGGCGATACGTCCCAGCGGCGTATGGGTCCACGCATACATCGCCACCATCGACAGCAGGCACCATGCGGCGATCAGGTAATAGACCTGACGGCCATGGCCATATGTGATACCGAGGAACGGCTCGCCGACCACCCGGTTGGTCGAGATACCGCCCTCGCCACCGAAGAAGTCCGGGAACATCAGCGAACTGGCAAAGACCATCTCGCCAATCCCCATCGTGATCATGGCGAACGTGGTACCCGACTTCTTCGTCGTCACGTAGCCGAAGATCACGCCGAAGAACGCCCCGGCCAGCCCACCCACCAGTGGCAGCATCGACACCGGCAGCCAGACCTTGCCCGCGCCGATCATGTTCAGCACGTGCACCGCGATAAACGCGCCAAGCCCGGAATATACGGCGTGCCCGAACGACAACATGCCCGTCTGCCCAAGCAGCATGTTGTACGAGAGCGCGAAGATGATCATGATGCCCATCTGCGACAGCAGCGTCACCGCGAAGCCGCCGCTGAAGATCAATGGCATCACCAGCATCAGCACCACGGTCACGCCCCAGATCAGCCAGCGCAACAGGTTCATCGGGCGGTAGCGCATGGTCCGGCCCGTGACCACCGGATCGGAAGATTGTTGCATCGTCGTCGACTCCATCGCTCAGCTCTCCCGGGTACCCATTAGCCCGCGTGGGCGGAAGATCAGCATTACCACCATCAGCACGTAAGGCAGCACCGGCGCCACCTGGGCAACCGTGAGTTTCCAGAGCGAGCTGAGCGGTGTGGCATCGGTGACCGTCATGCCAAGGCTGCCGAGCAGCCCCGCCATCGAGGCGTCGATCGTCACGGCGAAGGTCTGCAGCACCCCGATCAGGATCGAAGCGATGAACGCCCCCACGAGCGACCCCATGCCACCGACCACAGCCACGACAAATACGATCGACCCGACCGCCGCCGCCATCGACGGCTCGGTCACGAACGCATTGCCGCCGATGACCCCAGCCAGGCCGGCCAGCGCGGCACCGCCGCCGAAGACCATCATGAAGACACGCGGCACGTTGTGACCAAGGGCCTCGACCATCTCGGGATGGGTCAGCGCCGCCTGGATCACCAGACCGATGCGGGTACGTGTGAGCACCAGGTAGATCGCTACCAGCATCCCCAGTGACACGAGCATCATGAACGCACGGTACTTCGGGAACGACGAAGTGAAGACGGTGAAGAGCGGGCCATCCAGTACCTCGGGAATCCGGTACGGCACGGCGGCCAGGCCCCAGACAAGCTTGACCCCTTCTTCGATCAGATAGGCCAGCCCGAAGGTGAACAGCAGTTCGGCGACATGGCCGAACTTATGAACGGTACGCAGGCCGAAGCGCTCCACCAGTGCCCCGGCACCAGCCACCAGCAACGGCGCAAAGATCAGCGCGGGCCAGAAGCCAACCTTGGTGGCAATGGTGTAGGCAAAGTACGCGCCCAGCATGTAGAAACTTGCATGCGCGAAGTTCAGCACACCCATCATGCTGAAGATCAGCGTCAGCCCCGATGACAGCATGAACAGCAACAGCCCATAGCTGACACCGTTCAACAGCGAGATGACAAAAAATTCCACGGCAACTCCTCGGCACCGGAGCATGGCCCGACAAAATCCGCATTGTCCAGGGTTCCCGCGCGAACGGGAACCCTGATCTGCCCTTCCTTCTCTTTGTCTTCCCGACTTAGTTCGGCCGCTTCATCTGGCAGGAAGTCGGCTGCGCGGCCACGAACTGGTCAAGCTGCGCGTTGGTCTTCCAGCCATAGCCGGTGTTTTCCTGGTCAAACTTGATGTCCTTGCCGTTGACCTTGGTCCAGGTGGCCACCACCAGCGGCTGCTGGGCCTGATGGTCGGTGTTACGCATTTCCACCGTCCCGTTCATGCTCTCGACCTTCGCGCCCTCCATCGCCTTGGCCACCTTGACCGGGTCCGTGGAACCAGTGTCCTTCATGGCCTTGGCAAGGAAGGCAATGCCCGAGTAAGCCGCCATCACATAGAAGTCGTCGTTGTACTTCTTCTTGAAGCCTTCGACGATGTCGCCACCCTTGAAGGTGGGATTGTTCGGGTTGTAGTAGCCGACGTACTTGACGTGCTCGGCGCCGGAGGCACCCATCGCCGTCGGCACCCCGGTGGTGGCCGCGTAGTACGTGTAGTAATTGACCGGCAGGCCGGCATCCTTGCCCGCCTTGATCAGCAGCGCGAGGTCGCTACCCCAGTTGCCGGTGATCACTGTATCGGCACCAGACGCCTTGATCTTGGCCGCATACGGCGCGAAGTCCTTGACCTGCGCCAGCGGGTGCAGATCCTCGCCGACGATCTGGATGTCAGGACGCTTGCGCTTCAGGTATTCCTTTGCCGCGCGCGCCACCTGGTGGCCGAACGAGTAGTTCTGGTTGATCAGGTAGACCTTCTTGACGTTCGGGTCCTTGGCCAGGTACGTCGTCAGCGCCTCCATCTTCATGTCGGAGTTCGCGTCGAGCCGGAAATGCCAGTAATTGCACTTGCTGTTGGTCATGTCCGGGTCCACCGCGGCGTAGTTCAGGTAGACGATTTCCTTGCCCGGATTGCGCTCGTTGTGCTTGGCCACCGCATCTTCCAGCGCCAGACCCACGGCCGAGCCGTTGCCCTGGACGATATAGCGGATGTTCTGGTCCACGGCCTGCTTGAGGATGGTCAGGCTTTCCTGCGGCGACAGCTTGTTGTCAAACCCCACCACCTCGAACTTGTGCGCGCCCGCCCAGTTCTTCTGGTTGGCCACGTCGGCCACGTACTGCCAGCTCTTGAGCTGGTTCTGGCCCACGGGGGCCATCAAACCCGAAAGCGGATCGATAAACGCGATCTTCACCGTATCGGCTGCAGCCACTCCCGATACCAGCGCGGAACCCAGTGCCACAACTGCCGCCACCCCGGTTACCAGCGGACGCAACTTGGTCATACCTGTCTCCTTCACTTGTTGTCATTGGCGATGAGTGGCCGGCCACACCCTCCTCGCGTGGCCGGTCACCGGCGCGCGGACCCCTTTCCCTGAGCCCGCGCAAATGCCTGCTGCTACCTGATCAGATGAATATCCCGCTGCGGTCGACCTCGATCGGCCTCAGGCGGTGGGCAGCCTGTAGTCTTTGAGTTGCTCCCGCAGCTTGAGCTTCTGCATCTTGCCGGTAGCCGTGAGCGGAATCTCGCTGACGAACAGCACATCGTCGGGAATCCACCATTTGGCGACCTTGCCCTCGAAGAACCCGAGCAGTTCCTCGCGCGTGATCTCCATGTTCGGGCGCTTGACCACCACCAGCAGCGGTCGCTCGTCCCATTTCGGGTGATACGCGGAGATGCAGGCGGCCATGTGCACGGCCGGGTGCGCGGCAGCGACGTTCTCGACATCGATCGACGAGATCCATTCGCCGCCAGACTTGATCACGTCCTTGCTGCGGTCCGTGATCTGCATGTAGCCCTCTTCGTCGATCGTGGCCACGTCCCCGGTGGGGAACCAGCCATCCACGAGCGGGCTGTTGTCGTTGCGGAAGTAATGGTCGATGACCCACGGGCCGCGCACGTAGAGGTCGCCGAAGGCCTTGCCGTCCCACGGCAGTTCCTTGCCGTCACCGTCGACGATCTTCATGTCGACGCCATAGATCACGCGGCCCTGCTTCTCCACGATCTTGTGACGCGCCTCCTCAGGCAGGTCCAAATGGCGCGCCAGCAGCTTGCAAGACGTGCCCAGCGGCGACATCTCGGTCATGCCCCATGCGTGGATGACTTCCACGTCCAGCGCCTCGAGCGCGCGGATCATTGCGGGCGGCGCAGCCGATCCGCCAATCACGGTGCGGCGGAACGTCGAGAACTGCAGCTTGTTCGCCTGGACGTATTGCAGCAGGCCCAGCCAGACCGTCGGCACGCCGGCGGAGAAGGTCACGCCCTCCTGCTCGAACAGTTCGAACAGCGAAGCACCGTCAAGCTTCGGCCCGGGCAACACCAGCTTCGCGCCGACCAGCGGCACCGAGTACGGCAGGCCCCAGGCGTTGACGTGGAACATCGGCACGACCGGCAAAATCACGTCGCGCGCCGAGCATCCGAGCGCATCGGGCAGTGCCGAGGCGTACGAGTGCAACACCGTCGAGCGATGCGAGTACAGCGCGCCCTTCGGGTTGCCCGTGGTACCGGACGTGTAGCAAAGGCTGGACGCCTGGTTCTCGTCGAACTGCGGCCACTCGTAGTTGCCGTCCTGGGCGTCGATCAGGTCTTCGTAGCAGATCAGGTCGACCTTCGACTCGGCCGGCATGTGGGCGCGGTCGGACATCATCACCCAGCCCTTCACGTTCGGGCAATGCGGCGCCACGCCCTCTACCAGCGGCAGGAACGTGCTGTCGAAGAACACGTACTGGTCGTCGGCATGATTGACGATGTAGGCGATCTGTTCCGGGAACAGGCGCGGGTTGATCGTATGACAGACAGCGCCCATGCCGGACACGCCGTAGTAAATCTCGAGGTGGCGATAGCCGTTCCAGGCCAGCGTGCCAACGCGTTCGCCCTGCTGCACGCCCAGCGCGCCGAGCGCCTGTGCCAGCTTGCGCGCGCGCAGTTCGCAATCGCGGTAGGTGTAGCGATGCAGGTCGCCTTCGGTTCGTCGCGAGACGATTTCGGTGCTGCCGTAGTAGCGCGCAGCGTGCCGGATGATGGAGGAAATGAGCAACGGTGCGCTCATCATTTGTCCCATCAAAGCCATGAAACTGTCTCCAGTCTTGAATGATCCGTCTGAAAAACGAACAATCGTGCTAATTTTTGGCCGATTGCTCCCATACTCCGCGAAAACAGAAACCGGTGACACTTATGTGTGAAGGATCGCGCGAGCGCCGCGCTCGATGGCAGCGCTCCGGCCCCTGTCATGCATAGGATTGATGTCCGCTATTTGCATCGCTATTTGCGTGGTCTGCGATACAGCGGAGACCCTTGGGCTACAGGGGGAAACCGGTGCAAGTACAATACTGCGAGGCCAGATGTGTCTCAATATGTCGTTTTCCCCTAGCACCATGCATTCGATGCATGTGCACTCATACTGGGCATTCGGCAGCGCCATCATTGAGCGGTCTGACCGATGCGGAGCCATGCCATTTTTGGCTGCCCCTGATGCCCAACGAACCCACTGACGTCTTGCCCCCGACCTCCTTCAACGTACCCTTTGGCACGCGCCCCGGCATTGCCGCGCTCGGCGAGCGCTTCTTCACGCGACTCACCCCGACGCCACTGCCTTCGCCCTACCTTGTCAGTGTCGCGCCAGCCGCTGCGGCGCTGCTGGGCTGGAACGAGACGGACCTGCAGGATGCGGTCAAGGACCCGGCCTTCATCGACAGCTTTGTCGGCAACGCGGTACCAGACTGGGCGGACCCGCTGGCCACCGTTTACTCCGGCCACCAGTTCGGCGTCTGGGCCGGGCAGCTCGGCGATGGCCGCGCGATCCGGCTGGCCGAAGCGCAAACGCCGGGCGGCCCGTGGGAGATCCAACTGAAGGGGGGTGGACTCACCCCCTACTCTCGTATGGCAGACGGCCGCGCGGTCCTGCGTTCCTCGATTCGCGAATACCTGTGCTCCGAGGCCATGTATGCGCTGGGCGTGCCGACCACTCGGGCGTTGTCGATCATCGGCTCCGACGCGCCGGTACGTCGCGAAACCATCGAGACCTCTGCTGTGGTGACGCGGCTGGCGCCAAGCTTTATCCGTTTCGGGCATTTCGAGCACTTTGCCGCGCGTGAAGACCATGCGTCGCTCCGTCAACTGGCCGATTTCGTCATCGACAACTTCTACCCAGCCTGCCGGGACGCCGCGAATCCGTACCAGGCCCTGCTGCGCGAAGTGTCCCTGCTAACGGCCGACATGGTCGCCCACTGGCAAGCAGTGGGCTTCTGCCACGGGGTGATGAACACCGACAACATGTCGATCCTGGGCCTGACGATCGACTACGGCCCATTTGGATTCCTCGACGCATTCGACGCCAATCACATCTGCAACCACTCAGACCAGCAGGGCCGCTACGCCTACAGCCAGCAACCACAGATCGCCTTCTGGAACCTGCACTGCCTGGCACAGGCGCTGCTGCCGCTCTGGCGCGACACCAACGCGGCAGACCCCGAGGTCGAGAAGGCAGCCGCGGTGGAAGCCGCGCGTGAGGCGCTCGACCCGTTCCGTGACCGCTACGCGGAGGCATTCTTCCGTCACTATCGCGCCAAGCTTGGCCTGCGCAGCGAACAGGAGCAAGACGAGACGCTGATGACCAATCTGTTCCGTGTACTTCACGAAAATCGCGTGGACTACACATTGTTCTGGCGCAATCTTTCGCGCGTTTCTTCGCTGGATAACTCGCACGACGCACCGGTACGCGACCTGTTCCTCGATCGCGCGGCCTGGGATGCGTGGGCAGCTGAGTACCGCGCGAGGCTCCAGAGCGAGCAGTCGGACGATGCGGCACGCACGACCGGCATGCTGGCCACGAATCCGAAGTACGTCCTGCGCAACCATATGGCCGAGACGGCAATCCGCGCCGCGCGCGACAAGGATTTCTCCGAAGTGGATCGCCTGCTGGCCGTCTTGTCGAAGCCATTTGACGAACAGCCCGAAGCCGAGCCCTATGCAAAGCTGCCGCCCGACTGGGCCTCCGGCCTTGAAGTCAGTTGCTCGTCGTAACCCAGACCAAACGCCCCCAAGAATGCCGCACTACCAGGAAGCACGATCATGACCACGACCAAGACCGACGCCGAATGGCGCTCCCAGCTGTCGGACATCGAGTACCGCGTCACGCGCGAGGCCGCCACCGAGCGCCCGTTCACCGGCCAGTACTGGGACCACTGGAACCAGGGCATCTACCATTGTGTGGGCTGCGGCACGCCGCTGTTCGAGTCGGCCACCAAATTCGACGCCGGCTGCGGCTGGCCGAGCTATTTTCGTCCGATCAACGGCGAAGTGATCGCCGAGCACACCGACCACAGCCACGGCATGACGCGGGTGGAAGTCCGCTGCAAGGAATGCGGCAGCCATCTGGGCCACGTCTTCGAAGACGGCCCCGCTCCCACCGGACTTCGGTATTGCATCAACTCGGCTGCGCTAAAATTCGATGATCGCGATCCGGAAGATCGTGGGTGACGACACCCGCACTCCGGTCGCATGACCGATCTGCCCGGCGGCGGATCGCCCGCGGGCCAGCCTGATCGCCGACCCGCCAACCTTATCGCATCCGCATGAAATTTCTTTTCGACCTGTTCCCGGTCATCCTTTTCTTCGTCGCCTTCAAGCTGTTCGGCATCTATCCCGCGACGGCCGTGGCGATCGGCGCGACGGTGGTCCAGATTGCCTGGGTTCACTTCCGTCACGGCAAGGCCGAGCCCATGCAATGGGTCAGCCTGGCGATCATCGCCGTATTCGGTGGCGCCACGATCCTGCTGCACAACGAAACCTTCATCAAGTGGAAGCCGACGGTGCTCTATTGGCTGTTCGCGGTCACCCTGATCGGCTCGGTCATCGGATGGCGCAAGAACCTGATCCGCGCCATGATGGAAAAGCAGGTGACGCTGCCCGAACCGATGTGGGGCCGCCTCAACGTCGCCTGGGCGGGCTTTTTCGCGGTAATGGGCGTGCTCAACCTGTATGTGGCGTACCAGTTTTCGACCGACACCTGGGTCAACTTCAAGCTGTTCGGCAGCATGGGCCTGATGCTGGTGTTCATCGTGGCGCAGAGCATCTGGCTGTCGCGCCATATCCAGGAAACCCCGTCCGAATAAGCCACCGCGCCGCGGACTCATCGATACAGAACAGAACAGAAGGAAATCCGGATGGCAGCTGATCCCGCCACCATCGAAGCACTGCTCCAGGCAGCGCTTGATCCCACCCGCCTGACCGTGCGCGACGACAGCGCCGCCCATGCCGGCCATGCAGGCGCTGCCTCTGGCGGCGGGCACTATGACGTGCTCATCGTCAGCGAGCGGTTCGGGGGTCACTCTCGCGTAGCCCGGCACCGTATGGTGTATGATGCGCTGCGCGAACTGTTCCCCTCGCAAATCCACGCGTTGGCTGTCAACGCGTACACCGACCAAGAATATCAATCACGCGAAGCAACCCGCGACGCTACTCGCAACTCTCAGACCTGACCCCATGAAGACCTCCGTCCTCTCGTTCAGCCTGGCGGCTGTGCTTGCTGCTGGCAGCCTGCCCGCATTCGCCCAGAACGCTGCCGTTGTGAATGGCAAGCCGATTTCGTCGGCCAAGGTGGACAAGCTGATCGCCAGCACTGGCCAGCCGGAAACTCCCGAGCTGCGCGACCGTGCGCGCAACATGCTGATCGACCGCGAACTGCTGCTCCAGGAAGCCAACAAGCGCGGCATCACCCAGCGTGACGACGTGCAGGAGCAACTGGAACAAGCCCGCCTGAACGTGCTGGCCGGCGCGGTGTTCGAGGACTACGTGCGCACCCACGGCGCCAGCGATGAAGAGCTGCGCAAGCAATACGAGAAGATCAAGGCCCAGTTCGGCAACGGCAAGGAATACCACGTCCGTCACATCCTCGTGGAGAAGGAAGCCGACGCCAAAGCACTGATCGCCAAGATCAAGGCCGGCGCCAAGTTCGAAGATGTAGCCAAGGCCCAGTCGAAGGACACCGGTTCCGCCGCGAACGGTGGCGACCTGGATTGGGCCAACAGCAGCAGCTACGTGCCCGAGTTCTCGGCCGCGATGACCAACCTTAAGAAGGGCCAGATGACCGATACGCCGGTCAAGACCCAGTTTGGCTGGCACATCATCGAACTGGTGGACACGCGCGACGCCAAGATCCCGTCGTTCGAAGAAGTGAAGCCGCAGCTTCAGCAGATGATGATGGGCGATCAGGGCTGGCAGCGCGAGCAGTTCCAGGCGATGATGAAGTCCCTCAAGGACAAGGCGAAGATTCAGTAATCTGTTGCCAATCCGCGAAAAAACCGGCGCTAATGCGCCGGTTTTTTCATTTGGAGCATTCTGGGCAGCCTTGCACGGCACGTGTTTGATCTTGATACAGGTGGCGGGTTTCCACTTGGCACCGGCCCCGGTAAGATCAGAGCCACGCGTTTCGGCGCAGGCTTCATGACTTCCATGGATATCAAGCAATGGGCGTGACCAGCGGCTATTGGCAAATGTGGCACATCTTCTCCAGTGGCATGGTCTATTGCGCGCTGGGAATGCCCAATATCGAATGCACCGGCGGTCGATGGCGCAGCCTGCTTGCTCACCTCCCCGTGCGTGATCGCTATGCGCAAGCGAAACTGCTTCAGGCCACGGTCGCCTTCATGGAAATCCGTGGAGAAGTCAAAATCCCCCCCGGGTCCGATCGCTTGCGCCTCCTCTATTCCCGGTATCTGCCCTGGAGCGCCCGCCTGCAGACGCGGGAGTCCGCGCCTACGCCATCCGCCTCACCGCCATCGCCTGCGGACCAGCCCAATACGGCTGTAGCTTGAACTCGAATTTCACCACCTGAGCGTCTGAGCGTCTGCCCGTAATGCAGACGGCGGCACCAAAAGAAAAAGGCGCCCGACAATCGGGCGCCTTTGGCATGAGTGGGATAAAGCCTTAGCCCACCCACTTCCGTGCGTTACGGAACATGCGCATCCACGGGCTGCCACCATCGGCGATCTGCTTCCAAGCGTCCGGCGCCCAGCTCATCGTCGCGGTACGGAACACCCGCTCCGGGTGCGGCATCAGCACGGTAAAGCGGCCATCGACCGTCGTAACCGACGTGATGCCCTCCGGCGAACCATTCGGGTTCAGCGGATACGTCTGCGTCGCTGCGCCACGGTTATCGACGAAACGCAGGGCCACGTTTGCCTTGGCGATGTCGCCTTGCTGCGAGAAGTCGGCAAAACCTTCACCGTGCGCCACGACGATCGGAATGCGGCTGCCTTCCATGCCAGCGAAGAAGATCGACGGCGACTGCTGCACTTCGACGGTCACAAAGCGTGCTTCGTACTGTTCCGACTGGTTACGCGTGAACTTCGGCCAGGCGCCCGCACCCGGAATGATCGGGGCCAGGTTGCTCATCATCTGGCAGCCGTTGCACACGCCCAGCGCGAACGTGTCCTGGCGATTGAAGAACGCCGCGAACTGTTCGGCCATCTGACCGTTGAACAGGATAGTCTTGGCCCAGCCTTCGCCCGCACCCAGCACGTCACCGTAGCTGAAGCCACCGCAGGCCACGAAGCCCTTGAAATCAGCCAGGCTGGCGCGGCCGGCAATCAGGTCGCTCATATGGACATCGTGCGTGTCGAAGCCCGCCAGATCCATGCTGTACGCCATCTCGATCTGCGAATTCACACCCTGCTCGCGCAGGATGGCCACGCGCGGACGCGCGCCCGAAGCGATGAACGGCGCGGCGATATTCTCGGCCGGGTCGAACGTCAGCACGGGGCTGATGCCGGGGTCGCCGGCATCGAGCACGCGCTCGTACTCGCTATCGGCACAGGCGGGGTTGTCGCGCAGACGCGCGATACGCCAGCTCACCTCGGTCCACGTACGCTGCAGATCGGCACGCGCGGCGCCGAACACCTTCTTGGCATCGCGATAGATCTCGACCTGGTCGTTCGTGTTCGGCTTGCCGATCACATGGCTGCATGCCGACAGGCCTGCCTCGCGCAGCACCGCGAACACGGCGTCGCGCTCTTCCAGGCGCACCTGGACCACGGCACCGAGTTCCTCGGAGAACAGTGCGCGCAGCGTCTGGTCATTGCGACGTTCCGCGACCTGCTGCGCCCAGTTCTTGGCGTCGCCGTAATCCTGCTCGCCATTCGGATCGAGCGTCAGCATGTCGACGTTCAGCGACACACCGCAGTGGCCCGCGAACGCCATCTCCGCCACGGCAGCCATGAAACCGCCGTCCGAACGATCGTGATAGGCCAGCAGCTTGCCTTCACGGTTCAGGCGCTGGATCACGTTGAAGAAGTTCTTGAGGTCTTCCGCGTTGTCGACATCAGGGGCGCTATCGCCCACCTGCTGCGTCACCTGGGCCAGAATGCTGCCGCCCATGCGGTTCCTGGCGCGCCCGAGATCGATCGCGATCAGCACGCTCTCGCCCAGGTCCGTGCGAAGCTGCGGCGTCAGCGTGCGGTTCACGTCGTCCACCGCCGCGAATGCGGAGATGATCAGCGATACCGGCGCTACGACTTCCTTGTCGCCATCGGCATCGGACCATTTGGTGCGCATCGACAGCGAATCCTTGCCGACCGGGATGCTGATGCCCAGTGCCGGGCACAGTTCCATGCCGACGGCGTGCACCGTGTCGTAAAGCTTGGCGTCTTCGCCAGCCACGCCACAGGCAGCCATCCAGTTGGCCGAGAGCTTTACCTTGCCCAGGTCCTTGACCGGTGCCGCTGCCAGGTTGGTCAGCGCTTCGCCGATCGCCATGCGGCCCGAGGCCGGCGCGTCGATCACGGCCAGCGGCGTGCGCTCGCCCATCGTCATCGCCTCGCCAGCCGTGCCCTTGTAGTCGAGCGTGGTCACGGCCACGTCGGCCACCGGCACCTGCCACGGACCCACCATCTGGTCGCGGGCGTTCATCCCGCCCACGGTACGGTCTCCGATCGAGATCAGGAACGACTTGTTCGCCACGGTCGGGTGGCGCAGCACGTCACGCACGGCTTGTTCCAGCGAGATGCCGGTCACGTCGACGGGCGGGAACTCTCGCTCCACGCGCGTGACGTCGCGATGCATGCGCGGCGGCTTGCCCAGCAGCACGTCCATCGGCATATTGACCGGGAAGTGTTCCTTCAGCGCGGCGTCCACATGCGAGTCGACAAGCTGGAGCTGTTTCTCCTCAGTCGCGACCCCCACCACGGCAAACGGCGAACGCTCACGCTCGCACATCGCCTGGAACAGCGGCAGGCTGTTCGGCGCGATCGCCAGCACATAGCGCTCTTGGGACTCATTGCACCAGATCTCGGCAGGCGACAGACCCGACTCTTCCAGATGCACCTGACGCAGGTCGAAACGCGCGCCACGGTCAGCGCCGTCGACGAGCTCGGGGAACGCGTTCGAAATGCCACCCGCGCCAACGTCGTGGATCGACAGGATCGGGTTCTCATCGCCAAGCTGCCAGCAGGCGTTGATGACTTCCTGCGCGCGGCGTTCCATTTCCGGGTTGCCACGCTGCACCGAATCGAAATCGAGATCGGCGGTGTTCGTGCCGGTCGCCATCGAACTGGCCGCGCCGCCACCCATGCCGATACGCATACCCGGGCCGCCCAGCTGGATCAGCAACGTGCCGGCCGGCAGCGGGTCCTTGTGCGTGTGCGAGCCGTCGATGTTGCCAATGCCGCCGGCGATCATGATCGGCTTGTGATAGCCGCGCACGGTGCCGCCAACGTTCTGCTCGTAGACGCGGAAGTAGCCACCCAGGTTGGCGCGGCCAAATTCGTTGTTGAACGCCGCGCCGCCGAGCGGCCCGTCGATCATGATCTGCAGCGGGGATGCGATGCGGTCCGGCTTGCCGGTCACAACCGGCTTGTCGTCCGGATTACGGTGCGACATCGGCTGGGCCGCGTCACGCGCGTTTTCCCATGACTCGACGGCATCGGGCAGCATCAGGTTCGACACCGTAAAGCCGGTCAGGCCTGCCTTGGGCTTGGCGCCACGGCCAGTTGCACCTTCGTCGCGGATTTCACCGCCCGCACCGGTCGACGCGCCAGGGAACGGCGAGATCGCGGTCGGGTGGTTGTGCGTTTCCACCTTCATCAGCGTGTGGGTCAGCGCCTCGTGGCGCCCGTACTTCTGGTTCGCGCCACGCGGGAACCAGCGCTCGGCCACGTCGCCTTCCATGACCGCCGAGTTGTCCGAGTACGCCACGATCGACCCCTGCGGGTTCAACTGGTGCGTATTGCGGATCATCGCGAACAGCGACTTGTCCTGGGACACGCCGTCGATGGTCCACGTGGCGTTGAAGATCTTGTGGCGGCAGTGCTCGCTGTTGGCCTGCGCGAACATCATCAACTCGACGTCGGTCGGGTTGCGTTCGAGCTTGCCGTAGGCGTCCAGCAGGTAATCGATCTCGTCCTCGGACAGCGCCAGGCCCATTGCCGTGTTGGCGTCCACCAGCGCGCTGCGACCCGCCGAGATGTCGATGAACTGCAGCGGCTTGGCCGGCAGTTCCTGGAACAGCGCGGCGGCCTCTTCACGGCTGCCGATCACCGTTTCGGTCATGCGGTCGAACAGATGTGCGGCGACAGCGGCGCGCGTGCCGGCATCCAGCGTCTTGCGGCCGCGCAGCAGCCCCTTCTTGCAGATGACCGTGATTTCGATGCCGCGCTCGATACGGTGAACGTGGGTCAGGCCGCAGTTGTGGGCGATATCGGTGGCCTTGCTGGCCCACGGCGAGATCGTGCCGAAGCGCGGGATCACCACGAAGCGGTCGCCCTCGGTCTGAGCGGTGAACGGCGCGCCGTAGGTCAGCATCGCGCCGATGCGGGTCTGATCCTCGGCGGACAGCGGCGTGTCCGAATCGACGAAGTGCACGAACTGGCCGTGCACCGATTCAATATCGGCGTCGATCTGTTGGAGAGCGGCAAGCAGGCGTTGCTGACGGAAGGCGGAAAGCGCCAAAGCGCCGGGGAAGCACGAGAAATGCGCCATGATCGTTGCGGTCGGGAGGCGTAGGAGGGTCGGGGCAGGCGGCCGCCGACACTGCTGAATGGAATGCCGGCTGGCGGGAAACCGCTATTGTACCTTGTCGGCGACCGCTTTTTGCATTGCGCAATCGGGGGCCGACAGACATTCCGCGAGAAAGCTGGCAAGGACAGCCTGACCGACGTCATTATCGGCAGGCCAAGCTGTGCTATAGAGCATAATACGTCACATTATCAAAGGGAAGTGGCGGAGCGCGCCGCCTGCTCGTAGAGACCGGTCAACACACGCAGCAGGCGTGCCAGTTCGCCGATCTCCAGGTTTTCCTCGCTACCCTCCGTGAAATTGCTCGTCAGGCACTGCTCGCGGATCTCGCGGTACCGGGCGCAGGCGTCGGTACCAGCCTGCGTGGTGGCGTAAGTGGCCTCCTTGCCAACCCGCTCCCCGGCCACCAGTCCCAGCCCCACGAGCTTCTTGAGCGCGTATGTGACCAGATGGGTATCTTCGACGTTCAGCACAAAGCAGATGTCCGCCAGCCGCTTGGCGCGTCCGCGATGATTGACGTGGTGCAGTACCAGCACGTCCAGGAACGTCAGGTCGCGCACGCCAGCGGCACCCATGCAGCGCACCACCCATCGGCTATAGGCGTTGTAAGCGGTATTCAGCCCGAACTCGAACTCCGACAATTCCGGGCTACGCACCGAAACCAGATGCGACGACGACACAATGTTGACGCCGGCAGCGCGCGCCAGTGGCGCGGCCGGTGAGGGGCTCGCCACTGGCGCAGCGGTGGCGGGGCTGTCCGAAACGGGCTTGCGTGCCATGAAAAGCAGTCTCCTGGGATGCGATTTTGAATCATTGGGCGCCCGGATTTAGGCGATTTACGCGACAGTTTATCGGCAAATCGATGAGAAATCCGCCGCCATCGTGTGCTGCCGGGCTGTCACCCCCTCGACGCGAAGATTTGCAGAAGCGATCTAAAATTTTTCGACGGACAGTCTCTGACGGATCTGAATCCGGCACGATACGACTTCCCGTCGCGCAAGAGCCATCACGTTCCAGATCGGGTACTGGCCATGGTCACGTATTGAAGAACAATCACATGCACTCCGCCTCCGATACCGGACGACTGCTCCCGTCCGACAGGTTCCTGAGCCGGTTATGGCTCGCGCTCATCAAGCGCCCTCGCCGCTTCATTCTGATTGCGTTCAGCGCCGCCATTCTCCTGATATTGCTGCTCATCCTCCGGGGCATGATGCTGTCGCGCGACACGGAGATCGAGTCGGTCAGACAGATGCAGGCGGTTCGTGCCGTGAGCATCAACGCGCTGCTTCAACTGGAGGCGGAGCGCCTGGCGAACATCCGGAACTACGCCGAGCACCTGATGCAGATCCAGGATGAACTGCCAGCCCTCTTCGCCCACGACATCCAGACTGCCTTTGAGCACCGCAATGACGATGTCTGGGCGCTGCGGACACGTGAGGCGGCGCCCGTCTATGGCGTCAGCGCGGCGCGGCTCACTGGGCTGGATGGCTTCTCGCGCGACGATGCCAAGCTGATCCCGGGCATGGCGGTTGCAATCGCGCTCAGCCATATGTTCAGTGCGGGACACAACGAACCCGGGCTCCGGGAACGCATTGCCTATGTGTCCGCCAGCGGCATCATCGTGGCTTACCCGGCCATTAGCGAGCAGGACGTTGATCCGACCCTGCGGACCTTCGCCTCCGCCGGGTACTTTCGTAATAGCCTCCCCTTGGCCAATCCGACGCGAAAGCAGCAATGGAGCATCGCGCGGTCCATGGACGACGCTGGCGAATCGTCGCTATTCCTGAGTGCTCCTGTCTACGCCGGCAACGCATTCAAGGCCGTTCTGATTCTGGAGATTCCGCGGCCCAGTCTTGACGAGTCCCTCAACCTTGCCCCCCATCACGACGTCAACAACTACCTGGTGGACCACAACGGCATACTCGTGGGCGCCGGTATGCGAAACGTGCATCGGGGCGAAACGCTCGCGTCCGTGCTCATCGACAAATGGCCGGCGGACAAGCTCGCGGTGGCGTTCAGGGGCGATGCCGGCATTCTGAACAACGAGCATGGCAGCCGCCTCATCTATCGCAAGCTCGGAAACAGCGGCCTGATAATGGTCGACGAGGTCTCCACGCGGGAACTGCTACAGGCGAGCGTCGCCCGCCTGAGCGGCACCATTGGCGCCGGCGCTGTCGCCCTGGGCCTTCTGCTTTGCTTCACGCTGGCAGTTGTCCATACATTGTTCGGGCACTACATTGACCGGGGCGAAGCCCTCCGGACCCTCGCCGAGACCGATGCCCTGACCGGGTTGGCGAACCGTCGCGTGTTCGCATCCCGATTCGCAGACGCCTACGCATGGTGCAAGCGGGACGCCGTTCCGGTCTCGCTGATCATGCTCGACATCGATCGATTCAAGAAGATCAACGACCGCTGGGGACATGCCAGCGGAGACGTGGTGCTGCGCACCCTGGCGGACGCGCTGCGCGCGAATGTCCGGAATGTCGATCTGCCGGCGCGACTGGGCGGCGAGGAGTTTGCCGTCCTGTTGCCACGCACGGGTATCGCGGATGCAGCCAACCTGGCCGAAAAGCTTCGCCTGGCCCTGCAAGCATTGGTCTGCGAACCGGTCGACAGCGCTGACACGGCATCCATCCGTTTCACCGCGTCCTTCGGCGTGGCGCAGATCGCGCCAGGCGAACCGGGCAACCTCGACTCGCTGCTGATGGCGGCGGACCAACGCCTCTATGCCGCGAAGGCCAGCGGCCGAAACAAGGTCGTCTGGGATGATCCGCAGCCGGAGGAGATGGAGAACGAGAAGCCCGTCAAGGGGGCCTGATCTCGTCTGCCTGATCGCCCGGGCGATGCGATCCTGGCATCGAACGGTATTTCTTGCCGCGCCTCGGGATATAGCGTCCTTCCCTATGTCCCGCCGATGCGCTTCTTGCTACCCTTGTCGGATTCTTGAGCCTCTTGATTCACACAGGCAATGCGTGAATGTGATTTTGCTCCGCGGCGCCTGTCACCTTCGTCTCGCCCACGCAAACCGTCATGCTGCCTGACATCGCCTCCCTGAACGCCGCCGTCCGCGCCGGCACCACCAGCCGCGCCGACCTGCTTGCCGAAGCCGCCACCAGGGCCGCCAGCGCCGCCGGCCACGCCGTCTATCTCCACACCACGTTCGATGCCGCCAGCGAGGTGGCCCGCGCGGCCGATGCCGCTGACCGCGCTGGCAAGCCGCTCCACCCACTGGCTGGCCTGCCGGTATCCGTCAAGGATCTCTACGACATCGCGGGCGAGGTCACGCGCGCCGCGTCTGCCGCCCGCCAGGACGCCGTACCCGCGACGGCCGATGCCACCGTGGTGGCCCGGCTCCGCGCGGCCGGCGCCGCGCTGGTCGGCCGCACCAACATGACCGAGTTCGCCTTCTCTGGCGTCGGCATCAATCCCCATTTCGGCACGCCGGTCAACCCATGCGACAGCTCGGTTGCACGGATTCCGGGCGGATCGTCATCCGGGGCGGCGGTCTCGGTCGCGATTGGCACGGCGGTGGCGGGCCTCGGCAGCGACACGGGCGGCTCGATCCGCATTCCCGCCGCGCTATGCGGCATCGTCGGCTTCAAACCCACGTCGCGCCGCGTGCCGCTGACGGGCGCGTTCCCGCTGTCCTACACGCTCGATACCGCATGTGCGATGGCGCGCACGCTGACCGATTGCATCGCCGTGGATAGTGTCATCGCCGACGCCCCGGTCATTCCGCAAATGAAGGCCGCCACCGCGATCCGCCTGGCGATTCCGCGCCAGCTGGTTCTCGACGATCTGGACGAACCGGTCTCGAAAGCCTTCGACCGTGCCATCGGCCGGCTTTCCGCCGCAGGCGTGCGCATCGAACACGTGGACATGCCCGAGCTGACCGAACTGGCCAGCCTGAATGCCGCTGGCGGGTTTTCAGCGCCCGAGTCCTACGCGCACCATCGCGCGCTGCTCGCCACCCACCGCGATCTGTACGACCGGCGCGTGGTAACCCGTATCGAGCGGGGCGCGGCGATGAGCGCGGCGGACTACATCGCGCTGCACCGCGCCCGCCTCGACTGGATTGCCCGCATGGAAGCTCGCATGTCGCCGTTCGATGCGGTGGTCTGCCCCACGGTGCCAATGGTGGCGCCGCCGATCGCCCCGCTTGTGGAAGATGACACCCTGTTCTTCCGCACCAATGGGCTGCTCTTGCGCAATACGTCCGCGTTCAATTTTCTCGACGGCTGTTCGGTGTCGCTGCCCTGCCATGCGCCCGATGAACTGCCCGTCGGCCTGATGCTGTCCCATGGACCGATGCGCGATGCGCAGCTGCTGGGCACGGCGCTTGCATTGGAATCGCTCGTGCACCCTTCACGGCGCGGAGGCTGAGCCGCCGCCGCACCGCGACACGCATTACCGCATTACCGCCGAGATCACCAACAACCTGGGAATCGGCGCAGGTAGTTCCAGGAGGATAGTCAAACCCGCGTAGTCGGGCAGGCGCCCGCGCGCAACATCAGGGAGAGATGGAAATGCGAGTCAAGGTATTGGCAGTTGCGGTGACGACGGCGGTGACAGGCATTCTGCTGACCGCCACGGCGGCACGGGCGGATACGAAGTGGGACCTGCCCACGGGCTATCCGGCCACCAACCTGCACACGGAAAACCTGCAGCAGATGGCCAACGACGTCGACAAGGCCACCGGCGGCAAGCTCAAGATCGTGCTGCATCCCAATGGCTCGCTGCTCAAGGCCAATGAGATCAAGCGTGGCGTGCAGACCGGCCAGGTGCAGATGGGTGAAATCCTGATGTCGACGCTGGCCAACGAAAACCCGGTCTTCGGCGTCGACGCGGTGCCTTTCCTGGCCACGAGCTATGGCGATTCCTACAAGCTCTGGCAAGCCTCGCGAACCGTAACTGACAAGATACTCGACCGCCAGGGCATGAAACTGCTCTACGCGGTGGCCTGGCCGCCGCAGGGCATCTACGCGAACAAGCCCCTGAACAGTGCGGCGGACATGAAGGGCCTGAAATGGCGCGCCTACAACCCGGCAACGTCGAAGATCGCCGAGCTGGTCAGCGCCCAGCCGGTGACGATCCAGGCCGCTGACCTGGCGCAGGCGCTTGCCACGGGCACGGTCAACTCGTTCATGTCGTCTGGCGCAACGGGCGTCGATACCAAGGTATGGGAGTCGGTGAAGTACTTCTATACCGTCGATGCGTGGCTGCCCAAGAACATGCTCGTCGTCAGCAAAAAGGCCTTCAACGGGCTCGACAAGCCCACCCAGGACGCTCTGCTCAAGGCCGTGGCCGATGCCGAGAAGCGCGGCTGGCAGGTCTCCGAACAGAAGACGCGCGAGTATCTGGCCACGCTCTCCAAGAACGGCATGACTGTGGCGCCGCCTTCGCCGCAGCTCAAATCCGACATGCAGAAGGTAGGCGAAGCCATGGTTGCCGACTGGGCGAAGAGCGCCGGCGACGATGGCAAGGCCATTCTCGACGCCTACAAGAAGTAGATCCGCGCCATCCGCGAAAGCAGGCCCGCGACAATCCATCGTGGCGCCCGCCTGCTTTCGTGCATGCATTGCAGCAGGCCCGCGCCGCTGATCGCGCGCGCCCTCCCATCGCCGTTCCCGCGTCACAGGTAGCCCGTCATCACCATGGAAGCCCCCATCCTCCGCAAGCGTTGGCTCGACCATCTGCTTGACGTCTGCGCCGCGCTCGGCGCGCTGTGCATCCTCGCTGTCTGCATCGTGATGATCGCGATGTCGATCTCGCGCGAGACCTCGATCACGCTCAAGGGCGGCGACGACATCGTCGCGTGGCTGTGCGCCGCTTCCGCCTTCCTCATCCTCGGTCAGACATTTCAGCACGGCGGCATCGTGCGCGTGGAGATGCTGCTGGAAGCCGTCGGCACCAAACGCCGCTGGCTACTGGAAGTCATCTCGCTCACCATCTGCCTGATCTTCGCCGGCTATGCGGCGTGGGCGCTCGGCTCGTTTGCCTGGCAAAGCTGGGATATCGGCGATGTGTCCCAGGGGCAGATCGTGATTCCACTCTGGATTCCGCAGAGTTTTGCAGTCATCGGCGCGCTCGGCTTTCTGCTGGCCGTCGGTGACGAATGGCTGCGCGTGGTACGCCGGCAGAAGCCGCGCTACCAGCTCGCGCAGGAAGCCAAGCTGGCCGCTGGCGACTTCGGGGAGACCGTCTGATGAGCACCGTTCTCGTTGCCCTGATCCTGCTGCTGGTGATGATCGTCTTCCTGGCGATCGGCGCGTGGATTCCCGTGGCGATCGCCGTGACCTCGTGGGTTGGCCTGGTGATCTTCTCCGACCACGACGCGCTGGTGAACCTTGCCAACTCCTGGTGGTCGTCCAGTGCCTCCTACACGCTGGCATCGCTGCCCCTGTTCGTGTGGATGGGAGAAATCCTGTTCCGCACCAAGCTCTCCGAGCAGATGTTCAATGGCCTCTCCCCGTGGCTCAACTGGCTGCCGGGCCGTCTCATGCACGTCAACATTCTCGGCTGCGGCATCTTCGGTTCGGTGTCGGGGTCGTCGGCCGCTACCTGCGCCACGATCGCCAAGTCGGCACTGCCCGAACTGACCCGACGCGGCTACGACGAGCGCATCACACTCGGCTCGCTGTCGACGGCGGGCACGCTGGGCATTCTGATCCCGCCGTCGATCACGATGGTCGTGTATGCGGTGTCCGCCGACGTCTCCATCATCCGCGTATTCCTCGCCGGGTTCCTGCCGGGCCTGTTGCTGATGATCCTGTTTTCGGGATACATCGTGGTCTGGGCGCTGATGAATCCCGAGAAGACCCCTGCGGCCGAGACGTTTGGCTGGTCGGCCCGGCTAGCGTCGATCCGGCAGCTCATGCCCTGCATCATCCTGATCGCGTTCATCACGTGGATCATGATGGCCGGGTACTCCACGGCTACCGAGGCTGCCGCGTATGGCGTGGTGGCGTCGCTCGCGCTGGCGTGGGCGGGCGGCTCGCTGACGCGCAAGGCATTCTGGGAAAGCCTGATGTCGGCCACACGGCTGACCGCGATGATCATGTTCGTGCTGGGGGCGACGTCATTCCTGTCGGTCACGATGAGTTTCACCGGCATTCCGCGCGCGCTGGCCGAATGGGTGGCGGCGCTGCAACTGTCGCCGTGGGCGCTGATCGCGGTCCTGACCATCATCTATATCCTGCTTGGCACGGCGCTCGACGGCATCTCGATGATCGCGCTGACCACGGCCACCGTCCTGCCGATGGTGCAGGCCGCCGGCTTTGATCTGGTATGGTTTGGCATCTTCATCGTGTTGCTGGTGGAAATCGCCGAGGTCACACCACCCGTCGGATTCAACCTGTTCGTGCTCCAGAGCATGACTGGCAAGGACAGCAACTACATCGCCAGGGTGTCGTTGCCGTTCTTCATGATGATGGTGCTGGCGATCGGCATCATCACCGTGTGGCCTAGCGTGGTGACATGGCTGCCAGACGTGGTCATGGCGAAGGAGCTCAAATAGCGGCACTTCATCCTGAAGGGGGCAAAGCTAGCGGATGCACGTGATCATCATCGGCGCCGGCGCAATCGGCGTCTGCTCGGCCTGGTACCTGCGCCAGGCCGGCTTCGAAGTCACTGTACTGGAGCGACGCGGCGCCCCCGCGCAGGAAGCCAGCTTTGGCAACGCGGGCGTGATCGCCCCCGGCTACGTCGCGCCCTGGGCGGCGCCCGGGATGCCCGGCAAGATCGTGCGCTCACTGTTCCAGCACGCCTCGCCGGTCGTGTTCCGCCCAAGCGCCGATCCCGCGATGTGGCGCTGGATCGTGCGCTGGCTGCGCGAATGCAACCCCGAAAGCTATCGCACCAACAAGCTGCGGATGCAGCGTGTGGCCTTCTACAGCCGCACCTGTCTGCACGAGCTTCGCTCGGCACTCGAGATCGAGTACGAGCAATCACGTGGCTACCTGCAACTGTTTCGCACACAGCGCGACCTTGATCTCGCATCGCCCGCATTGGCCTTGCTGCGCGAGAACAACGTCCCGCATCAGCTCATCGACGCCGCCGGTTGCCGGCGCATCGAACCCGGCCTGACCGACGACACGCCACTGGCGGGCGGCCTGCATCTTCCAGAGGATGAATCCGGCAATTGCCCGATCTTTGTGCGCAGACTGCACCAGCACGCGGAAGCCGCGGGGGTGCAGTTTCGTTTCCAGACCGAAGTCGCCCGGTTGCGCAGGACGGACGGCCGCCTGACAGTCGAACTCGCCGCGCTCGGTGGCCGTGCCCGGGAAGTGCTCGATGCGGACCGCGTGCTGCTTGCAGCCGGCGTCGGCAGCGAGACGCTGCTGCGCCCGCTGGGGCTGCGCCTGCCGCTCTACCCGGTCAAGGGCTACTCGGCCACGGTCATGGTGACGGACGAACTACAGGCACCGCTAGGCGCCCTGATGGATGAATCGTACAAGGTGGCCATCACGCGCATGGGCAATCGACTGCGCGTGGCGGGCACCGCGGAGCTTGGATCGCGCAAGCTCGATCTGCGGCCTGCCGCGCTGCAAACCCTGATCAAGGTCGCGCGCGACTGGTTTCCGGTAGCCGGCCACTACAACGCCGCCACGCTTTGGGCTGGGGCGCGACCGATGCTGCCTGACGGCCCGCCCCTGATCGGCGCCACCCGCGTGCCGGGCCTGTTTCTGAACCTCGGCCATGGCTCGACGGGCTGGGCGATGAGCTGCGGATCGGGCAAAATTGCCGCGGACCAGATTGCCGCCAGCGCCGGCCAAGGCGACGGGCCAGCCATCGACATGGATGGGCTGACACCCGAACGTTACCGGCTGGGCCCCGCCTGATACCAATATGAGCACGACTGTCTCGCCTTCGACATCCCCGGACCCCGACGCGACGCCGGACCGCATCGCGCTGGATCCCGCCGGCACGGACGTTACGCCGCTTTACGACCTGACGACGATCCGCCGCGTGGAGCACGCCGGGCTGGCCGCGACCCCGCCTTTCACGTTGATGTCCCGCGCGGGCGCTGCGGCAGCGGACTGGCTGCACGCATGGGTGCCGAATGGCCGCATCCTCTGCCTGGCTGGCCCTGGCAACAACGGCGGCGACGCGCTGGTTGCCGCCATGCGCCTGCATCAGCGCGGACGGCTCGTGGAAGCATGGCTGATCGGCGAAGCCGACCTGCTGCCCGCCGATGCGGCCCGCGCCTGGCTCGAGGCCCGCGCCGCCGGCGTGCCGCTACTGGCGCTGCCCAACGATGCCGATACCGGGATTCCTCCGTGGCCGAATGGATGCGCGGCAATCGTCGATGGATTGCTGGGGATCGGACTCAACCGTGCGGCCGACGGCAATATGGCGCGTTGGATCGACCATCTCAATACCTCGCGCTTGCCGGTATTCTCGCTCGATATCCCGAGCGGATTGTTCGCCGACACCGGCGCCGGCAACCCGGCGGTCCGGGCACAACGCACGCTGACGTTCCTGGCTGCCAAGCCGGGCCTGCTGACACTGGATGGCCGCGATTGCGCCGGCGAGGTCGATATCGCACCACTCGGGCTCGACTATCCGCCAGCCGAACATCCCGTGGCGGTGGTCAATCAGCCGCCGGGTTTTTCCCATTCGCTGCCGCGACGCGAGCACGCGGATAACAAAGGCAGCTTCGGCAGCCTGGCTGTGATCGGTGGCAGCCATGGGATGACCGGGGCCCCTTTGCTTGGCGCGCGCGCCGCCCTGTATCTGGGCGCCGGGCGTGTCCATGTGGGATTCCTCGCGCAACCGGCGCCCGCCATCGATCCGGTTCATCCGGAGTTGATGCTACACACCGTGACGGAGCTTTCGCCCGGCGCGATGTCGGCCTACGTGGTCGGCCCTGGGATGGGTACGGGCGCCTCCGCGCGCAAGCAACTGGCGCAATTGATCGATATCTGCGCCAACGCGGCGACAGCCGCGCCGCTGGTGCTCGATGCGGATGCGCTCAACCTGCTGGCAACCGATGGCACGCTGGCCCAGCAGCTTATCGAAAGCGGTGTGGCACACGTGATGACCCCCCACCCGCTAGAGGCCGCGCGACTGCTGGGCAGCACCGTGGCCGATATCCAGCGCAACCGGCTGGCAGCCGCAGCCGCACTGGCCACGCGGTGGCAGGCCACAATCGTGCTCAAGGGCTCCGGAACCGTGATAGCGTCCCCGGACGGCGCGCCGCCTGCGATCAATCCGACCGGCAATGCCGCGCTCTCCACCGCCGGCACTGGTGATGTCCTGGCCGGAATGATCGGCGCCCTGATCGCCCAGGGAATGCCGATCGTCGCGGCCGCGCGCGCGGCGGTCTGGATTCACGGCCGTGCCGCCGACAGGCTGGTAGCGTCGGGCACGGGCCCGGCTGGCATGACTGCCAGCGAGCTCTATCTGCCCGCCCGGGATATCTTCAACGCGTTGCTACGCGGCGGCGGTGCGTAACGTCCCGGCACTGCCACCAACAATGCCGCGCGGATCACGCCAGACGCCGTCCAGGTGATCTCAGGTGATGCGCGCGGCGCGGCACGCGTCGGACAATTGCCGATAGGGGGCGTTGTCCCCCTCTGCTAAGGTAACGACATCCCGACGTCGGAAACCGTCAATCCGGCAAGCCTCGTTACTTTTTGCTGCCACTTCCGGAATTTGCGATCACATTCTGGCGATATACTTGCTGGCGCCTGCCTCGTGCAGGCGTTCGTGCCCGATTTCCCCCAAGAACGAATGCCGACTGACCTCCAAGCCTGGAACACCCTTCGCCAACACCATGACGTCGTCCGCGAGACGCCGATGCAGCAGTGGTTCGCCGAAGCCGGGGCTGCTCAACGGGTCGATGCTTTCTCGCTGGAAGCCTCCGGCCTGTATCTGGATTACTCGAAGAACCGCATCACCGGCGAGACCCTTGCGCTGCTGATGAAGCTTGCCGAGGAAGCCGGCGTGCCGGCACGCCGCGACGCTATGTTCGCTGGCGAACATATCAACGCCACCGAAGATCGTGCCGCGTTGCACGTCGCGCTACGCGCCCTGCCCGACGCGCCGTTCAAGGTCGACGGGGCGTCTGTCATGCCCGCCATCCACGATGTACTCCGCCGGATGCGCGAGTTTGCCGGCCGAGTGCGCAGTGGCGTTTGGACCGGCTCCACGGGCCAGGGGATCACCGACATCGTCAACGTCGGCATCGGCGGCTCTGACCTGGGCCCACGCATGGTATGCCGCGCCCTGGCGCACCTGGCCGACCCGCGCGGACCGCGTGTGCACTTCGTTTCGAATGTGGATGGCACCGAGCTTGCCGAAACGCTCCAGCGCCTGGATCCGGCACGCACGCTGGTGATCGTCTGTTCGAAGACGTTCACAACGCTCGAAACCATGGCCAACGCCTGCAGCATGCGGGACTGGTTCCTCCGCCACGGCGTGCCCGAGAACCAGCTCGCGCGGCACTTCGTCGCCGTATCGACCAATCGCGATGCCGTGGTCGAGTTCGGCATCGACCCGAACAACATGTTCGAATTCTGGGACTGGATCGGTGGCCGGTTCTCGCTGTGGTCGTCGGTCGGCCTGTCGATTGCGCTGGCCGTCGGCTTCGACGCCTTCGAGGACCTGCTGCTCGGCGCCCGGGCGATGGACGATCATTTCCGCACTGCGCCGCTCGCCCAAAACATGCCCGTGGTGATGGCGATGCTGGGAATCTGGTATCGCAATTTCCACAACATGCCGACGAGCTGCATGGCGCCCTATTCGACCTCGCTCGAACTGTTTCCGGCGTTCCTCCAGCAACTCGAAATGGAGAGCAACGGCAAGTCGGTCCAGCTCGATGGTCGTCCGGTGGACACCGATACCGCGCCAGTGGTCTGGGGCACGGCTGGCACCAACGGCCAGCATGCCTACTTCCAGATGATCCATCAGGGCTCGCAGATCGTACCGGTCGATTTCGTCGCGCCGCTGGTGCCGCCGCGCGAACTGCCAGGCCATCACGTCAAGCTGCTAGCCAACTGCTTTGCGCAGGCCGAGGCATTGATGCGCGGACGCAGTGCGGAAGAGCTGCAAGCGGCCGGCGTCGACGTAGCGCGCATTCCGCATATGGTGTTCGAGGGCAATCGGCCGAGCAACATGCTGCTGATGGAAAACCTGACGCCGCACGTGCTGGGCGCGCTGATCGCGCTCTATGAGCACCGCACCTTCGTGCAAGGCATCGTCTGGAACATCAATTCGTTCGATCAGTGGGGCGTGGAGCTCGGCAAGATCCTGGCGCGCCCGATCGAGGCCGAACTAAGTGGCAATGCCACGGAAGCCCACGATGCATCGACTGCCGCGCTGATCGCGCGGGCGCGACGCTCACTGGCACGCAGTTAACCCCGTCTACGCCGTTCAGACGCCCGCATCCATGAACTCGTCGCTAGCTACACGGCCAGCCTCGATCGTCAGGATGCGGCCGCATCTCGCTGCCACCGAACGGTCGTGCGTGACCAGCACGAGCGTCGATCCGGCATCGCGATTGAGCTCGAACATCAGCGCGATGACCGCCTCGCCCGTGGCGGTGTCCAGGCTGCCGGTCGGCTCGTCCGCAAACAGAATATCGGGCCGCGCAACGAAGGCGCGCGCCAACGCCACACGCTGCTGCTCGCCGCCGGAAAGCGTGCGCGGATAATGGGACAGCCGCTGGCCGAGCCCGACTCGCTCCAGCATGTCGACGGCCCGCTCGCGCACGCGATCGGTCTCACCACGCAACTCGAGCGGAAGCATTACGTTCTCCAGCGCGGTCAGATGGCCGACCAGCTGGAACGACTGAAACACAAAACCAACGTGACGCCCGCGCAGCGCGGCACGCTGGTCTTCATCGAGCCGGAACAGATCCTGACCATGGAGCCGGACCGATCCCGTGCTCGGCAGATCGAGCCCGGCAAGGAGGCCAAGTAGCGTGGATTTGCCCGACCCAGACGCCCCGACAATGGCCAACGTTTCACCCGCCGTGACGGAAAACGTTACGTCGTGCAAAATCGTCAGCGAACCGGTCGTATCGGCTACGGTCTTTCCCAATGACTCGACGGCAAGAATGGACGTGGACATGCGAGAGAGGATGACAAACAGTAGGCGCCGGCAATGGCTGGCGGCGTTGGGTATCACACTGGCAACTGCCGTCATGACGGCTGTGCCGGCGCACGCGCAATCTGGCAACAAGCCCGCGCTGCTGGTACTGGGCGACAGTCTGTCGGCGGAGTACGGCATTGCACGCGGCACTGGCTGGGTCAGCCTGCTGCAGGACCGCCTGAGCAAGGAGCGGTTCGATTATAGCGTCGTCAACGCGAGCATCAGTGGCGAGACCACAATCGGTGGCAAGACGCGCCTGCCTGACCTGCTCAAGCGACACAGGCCGGCAGTGGTGATCGTCGAGCTGGGTGCCAACGACGCCTTGCGAGGCTTCCCGTTGCAGACCACCGAGGCCAATCTGAGAACAATCGTCAGCGATGCCCAGCAAGCTGGCGCCACCGTGCTGCTCGTAGGAATGCGAATCCCGCCGAACTATGGTCAGGACTACACCGAGCGGTTCTTCGCACTCTACAGCAAGCTGGCCAAGGAAAAACGGGCTGCGCTGGTGCCCTTCCTGCTGGACAACGTGATCTCACGTCCCGAATGGTTCCAGAGCGATCGGATTCACCCGACCTCCGCTGCGCAGCCCACGTTGCTGGACAACGTCTGGTCGCAGTTGAAGCCGTTGTTGAAAAAGGCGGCGTAGACACCGGACCTTCGGCTGTGCTGGCCTTGCCGGTCCGCGCCACGGCTTCCCGAGCTGATCGACAAGACCAGATACAAGAAAGCCCCTGCAGGCTCGCAACCGCAGGGGCTTTTTTTCATCGCAGGCGACGTCCCGCTAGTTCGCAGCAGGTGCGCTCGCACCGGCCGCGTCGTCCGTCTTGGCCGGATGCAGGATCTTCACCTTCGCACCGGCCTTGAGCACGTCATAGAACGCTGCCAGTTCCGTCTGACCGGCCATCTGGCCCAGTTGCTGCGCGTCAGCCTCACGCTGGTTCGCATTGGCCTGCGGCGGCGTGCCAACCTTGGCGATACGGTAGATCGCGTACCCATCCGCGCCGAGGTCCACACCCACCAGCGAAGGCAGCTTCGAGGCATCGGCACGCATGATTGCATCAACGGCCTTCGGCGACACGCCATCAGCCTTGGCACGTGACACCGTCACCATCGGGCCGAAGCCATCGGCGCTGCCGCTCTTCTTCAAGGCATCGAGACGGGCTTCGCCATCCTTGCGCGCCAGTTCCGCCGCCTGCTGTGCGACGTAGGCCTGACGCACCAGCGGCTCCACCTCCTCGAACTTGCGCGCGGCGGCCGGACGATAGTCGACAATGCGGGCCGACACCAGCGTGGTCGGGCCCACCTGCACGGCTTCCGTATTGCGCTTGTTCTTGATGGCGTCATCGCTGAACAGCGCCTTGAGCACCTTCTCGTTATTGAGTGGGTTGTCCTTGCCCAGCGCCGGGTTCGGCGTACGCGTGACGTTGTCCGCAGTCTGGATCGTCAGCTTGAACTTGTCGGCGGCGGGCTTGAGGCTCTCGGACTGCTCGTACACCATGTTGCCGAACGCATCGGCCTGCTCGGTATACGCCTTCGCAGCAAGCTGCTTCTTGAGTTCGATCTCGAGTTCGGGACGCACTGCCTCGAGCGGCTCGGTCGCTGCCGGCTTGATACCCGTCAACTTGATGATGTGATAGCCGTAATCGGTTTCCACGACATCGCTGATCTGGCCATCCTTGAGCGCAAACATCGCGTCTTCAAACGGCTTGACCAGGGCACCACGACCCATAAAGCCGAGGTCGCCGCCCTTCTCCGCTGAACCCGGATCCTGCGAGTTCTTCTTCGCAACTTCGGCGAACGTGTCCGGATGCTTGCGCAGATCCTCGAGCAGCTTTTCGGCCTTCTCCTTGGCGGCCTTGCGGTCTGCCTCCTTGCCATCCTTCGGCGCGGCGATCAGGATGTGGCTGGCGCGACGTTGCTCGTCAGTGCGGAAACGCTGGATGTTGCTGTCGTAGTACGACTTCAACTGATCAGGTGTGATCGTCTGGCTGGCGGCCAGGGCATCACCCGACAGCACCAGGTACTCGACCTTGGCCTGCTCGGGCATCGTGTACGCTGCCAGATGGGCATCGTAGTAAGCCTTCAACGCGGCGGCGTCCGGCGTCACCTTGGCCGCGAAATCGGCCGGCTTGATGACGATGGCCTGCACATCACGCTGCTGGTCGCGAATCGCGATCAGGCGATCGAGCAGCGACTTCGGCACGAAAGCTGTCGTACCGATGGCGCCACCCAGTTGCTGCGTGGAGAGTTCGAAGCGCATCCGTGCGTCGAGCTGCTCGGGCGTCATACCTTGCGCCGCCAGCAGCTGCACGTAGGCCTTCTCGTCGAACTTGCCGTCCGCCGTGCGAAGCTGGGAAATGGCGGGAATGCTCTGGATCGCTGCGGCGATCTGCGCATCGGAAACCGTCAGGTGCTTCTTCTGCGTGGCTTCCGAAATAACGCGCTGCTGGATTAGCTGATCCAGCACGGCCTGCCGCGCGGCAGGGCCTTCAAACATGCGCGGATCGTAGTTGTTGCCGAGCATCTGGCGCATCCGTTCGCTCTGGTCGCGCACCACGTTGTCGACTTCTTGCACGGTGATGGTCCGGCCGTCGACCTTGGCAGCATCGTGCGAGCTGTCCATGAAGCGCGAATAGCTCTCCACGCCGAAGAATACGAACGACGGGAAGACAAGCACCAGCAGCAGAAGAAGCATCAGGCGCCGGTTGTTGCGTACGAAATCAAGCATGCTGATCCGGTTAAAGGGGTGGCTCGAAAGTCAAACCTTGCGATTCTATCAAAAGCGAGGGGTTGTACTGCTTGAATGTGCGTCGAGAGATGATGCGAAGCCGCAATCTGTCAATCTTGCTGGAGTGGTCGCGCCAACGAAGCGGAGGCCGCACAGGTGACTCGTTCCACTCCGATGCCAGAGGCCCGTCTGAAAGCCCGAATTGCGGACACAAAAAAGCCCGCTGACGCGGGCTAATTTTGTTGGCGGAGTGGACGGGACTCGAACCCGCCACCCCCGGCGTGACAGGCCGGTATTCTAACCGACTGAACTACCACTCCGTGTCGGCCCCAATCAGTGGCAACGCATCGCAATGGTGAAGTGGTGGGTGCTGAGGGGTTCGAACCCCCGACCTACGCCTTGTAAGGGCGCCGCTCTACCAGCTGAGCTAAGCACCCACTAGACCATCGCAAGCTGCTGCCTGCCGGGTAATCTCGCTTCGCACGATTCGGCGGTTACTGCTTCGTTGCCGCTGTTTGCGTTGCGAGGCCGCGATTGTAATACGAGACTTTTCGATTTGCCAAGCATTGATTGCAACATTCTTCTGCGCACCGCAAGGCACACGCCGCAGCAGGCGGCGCGCAAACAAAAACGCCGCAGGTTTGACCCTGCGGCGTTCCCAACTACATCTCAGACTGACGCGTGCGTCGATCAGTGATGGATACGCTCCACCTGGGATGCGGCCTTGTCCGCCACCTCGGCGGGCTTGGCATCTTCCTCAGGCAGCGGCTCGGGCTTTCGCTCGAGCGCCAGTTCCAGCACCCGGTCGATCCAGCGCACCGGCATGATCTCGATGGCGTTCTTCACGTTGTCCGGAATGTCAGCCAGATCCTTGACGTTCTCTTCGGGGATCAGCACCAGCTTGATACCGCCGCGATGGGCAGCCAGCAGCTTCTCCTTGAGACCGCCGATCGGCAGCACCTCTCCGCGCAGCGTGATTTCACCCGTCATCGCCACATCGGCACGCACCGGGATGCCAGTCAGCACCGATACCAGCGCGGTCGTCATCGCGATACCGGCCGACGGACCATCCTTCGGCGTGGCGCCCTCGGGCACGTGGATGTGGATGTCGCGCTTCTCAAACATCTCATCGGCGATGCCCAAACGACGCGCCCGCGAACGCACCACCGAACGCGCGGCTTCGACGGACTCCTTCATCACATCGCCGAGCGAACCCGTGCGCGTGATATTGCCCTTGCCCGGCATGATCGCAGCTTCGATCGTCAGCAGGTCGCCGCCGACTTCCGTCCACGCCAGACCCGTCACCTGACCCACCTGGTTTTCCTTGCCGGCTAAACCGAAGTCGTACTTGCGCACGCCGAGGAATTTGTCCAGGTTCTCGGAATCCACCTTCACCGCCGTGGACTCCTTCTTCAGGAGCAGCATCTTCACAACCTTGCGAGCGATCTTCGACACTTCGCGTTCCAACGAGCGCACACCGGCTTCTCGCGTGTAGTAGCGGATGATGTCGCGGATTGCCGCTTCGGCCACCTCGATCTCGCCCTGCTTCAGGCCATTGTTACGGATCTGCTTGGGCAACAGATAACGCGTGGCGATGTTGATCTTCTCGTCCTCCGTATAGCCCGACAGGCGGATCACTTCCATCCGGTCCAGCAGCGGCGGCGGAATGTTCAGCGAGTTCGACGTCGCCACGAACATCACATCCGACAGATCGAAGTCCACCTCGATGTAGTGGTCCTGGAACGTGTGATTCTGTTCCGGGTCCAGCACCTCGAGCAGCGCCGACGAAGGATCGCCACGGAAATCCATGCCCATCTTGTCGATCTCGTCGAGCAGGAACAGCGGATTACGCACGCCGACCTTCGACAGGCTCTGCAAGATCTTGCCCGGCATCGATCCAATGTACGTACGACGGTGACCGCGGATCTCGGCCTCGTCACGCACACCACCCAGCGCCATACGCACGAACTTGCGGTTCGTGGCACGCGCGACCGACTGGCCAAGCGAGGTCTTGCCGACACCCGGAGGTCCGACCAGGCACAGGATCGGCGCCTTCACCTTGTCCACGCGCTGTTGCACCGCAAGGTACTCGAGAATCCGTTCCTTGACCTTCTCGAGACCATAGTGGTCTTCGTCGAGAACGCGCTCAGCGTTGGCCAGGTCGTTGTTGACCTTGCTCTTCTTGCGCCACGGCAGGCTGACCAGCGTGTCGATATAGTTGCGCACGACGGTGGCCTCGGCCGACATCGGCGACATCAGCTTGAGCTTCTTGAACTCGGCGTCGGCCTTCTTCTTGGCCTCCTTGGGCATGCGAGCGGCCTTGATGCGCTTGTCCAGTTCTTCCAGATCAGCGCCTTCCTCGCCCTCGCCCAGCTCCTTCTGGATCGCCTTGACCTGCTCGTTCAGGTAGTACTCGCGCTGGCTTTTTTCCATCTGGCGCTTGACGCGGCCACGAATGCGCTTTTCGACCTGCAGGATGTCGATCTCGCCCTCGAGCTGCGACAGCAGGCTCTCGAGACGCTCGGTCACCTTGACCATTTCAAGGATCTTCTGCTTCTGCTCGAGCTTGATCGGCAGATGCGCGGCGATCGTATCGGCCAAACGACCGGCCTCATCGATACCGGACAGCGACGTCAGGATCTCGGGAGGGATCTTCTTGTTCAGCTTCACGTACTGGTCGAACTGCGACACGATTGCGCGGCGCAGGGCCTCGGTTTCGGCCGATTCAACCGGTGCGGGGGGCACAGGCACGGCTTCGCACATGAAGTGCGAATCGTCCTCGCTCACCTCGGTGATATTTGCACGCTGCGTACCTTCCACCAGCACCTTCACGGTGCCGTCGGGCAGCTTCAGCATTTGCAGGATATTGGCGATGCAGCCGACCTCGTACAGGTCATCCGCGGTGGGCTCATCCTTGGCCGCAGTCTTCTGGGCCACGAGCATGATGCTCTTGCCCGCCTCCATCGCAGTCTCAAGCGCCTTGATGGACTTCGGGCGTCCCACGAACAGCGGGATCACCATGTGCGGAAACACCACCACGTCGCGCAGCGGCAACAGTGGGAGGCGAATCGGCTCAGCCGGGAGGAGTTGTGTTCCGGACATCATTTTCCCCAGTCAGTCATTTAAGGCGTAAATAGGGTCGCGGAATTCGATTGCAAGATGCCCATCATCGAATCTGTACGCAGAAAAACATGCTGCAAACTGCACTTGCGACCCCCAGTGAAACAGCATACCCGCGTTTGCTCCCGTTCGTTTGTGGAATTGAAGAAAAAAAGCCGTTCGCTTCGCTGCGAACGGCCGCTTGAAATTTGCCGGTGTGGTCGAAGCCACCCATGTGCGGCGCGATCGTCAGTTGGACCCCGCCACCTTGGGCTGCTGCTCCTCATACACAAGGAGCGGCGCCGCGTCGCCAGTAATCGTGTTCTCGTCGATCACGACCTTCTGGACGCCCTTGTAGTTGGGCAGGTCATACATGACGTCCATCAGCGATTGTTCAAGGATCGAACGCAGGCCGCGTGCACCGGTCTTGCGGCGAATGGCCTTGCGAGCGATCGCGGACAGTGCGGCCGGGCGGATTTCCAGCTCCACGCCTTCCATGGCCAGCAGCTTCTGATACTGCTTGACCAGCGCGTTCTTCGGCTCGATCAGAATCTGCATCAGTGCGGCCTCATCCAGCTTGGCAAGCGTGGCCACCACCGGCAGACGACCGATCAGTTCCGGAATCAGGCCGAACTTGATCAGATCCTCAGGCTCGGTCTGCGGCAGCACTTCGCTGACTTCCCGCTCTTCCTTGCTCTGCACCTGGGCGGCAAAACCGATGCCGGTCTTGTCCGAGCGCTGCATAATGACCTTCTCCAGGCCGTCAAACGCGCCGCCGCAGATAAACAGGATGTTGGTGGTATCCACCTGCAGGAAGTCCTGATTCGGATGCTTCCGGCCACCTTGCGGCGGCACCGAGGCCATCGTGCCCTCGATCAGCTTCAGCAGCGCCTGCTGCACACCCTCGCCGGAGACATCGCGGGTGATCGACGGGTTGTCGGACTTGCGCGAGATCTTGTCGATTTCGTCGATGTAGACGATGCCGCGCTGTGCCTTCTCCACCTCGTAATTGCAGTTCTGCAGCAGCTTCTGGATGATGTTCTCGACATCCTCGCCCACGTAGCCGGCTTCCGTCAGCGTCGTCGCGTCCGCAATCACGAACGGCACGTTGAGCAGGCGGGCCAGCGTCTGGGCAAGCAACGTCTTGCCGGAGCCAGTCGGCCCGATCAGCAGAATATTGCTCTTCGAAAGCTCGACATCGTCCTTCTTGCCGAGATGCTTGAGGCGCTTGTAGTGGTTGTAGACCGCGACGGCCAGAATTTTCTTGGCCTGATCCTGCCCGATCACGTACTGGTCGAGGCTCTCGCGGATCTCGTGGGGCGTGGGCAGATCCGATCGCGTGGCGGCCGTGGCGTCCTTGTCGGTCGCGGCGGCCTCGTCACGGATGATCTCGTTGCACAGGTCGATGCATTCGTCGCAAATGAACACCGACGGGCCGGCGATCAGCTTCTTCACCTCATGCTGGCTCTTGCCGCAGAAGGAGCAGTAGAGAAGCTTCTCGCTGGATGAACCTTTTTTGTCCGCCATAGGAATCAGTCACATTAGCAGTGTGTTCCCACCGGGCGGGAGACCGGGTGGGAAACGCATTAAACGCATCATACGCCAAAAAAATTGGCACAGTCGGCGGCAACCCCTCCATGTGGGGCAAAACGCAAAAACGAGGCATACAGCCTCGTTCCGGTGTAGCCTTCGCCATTTACGGCGAGCGGATTCGTACAGCCTACGCCCGGCGTTACCGGGCGCCACCCGGGCAATCCTTTCTGGATCGCGCCCGGAATGGCCTGCCGGCACACCGGCCGATCCGTCTCAACTACGACGGGTAATCACCTTGTCGATCAGACCGTAATCCACGGCCTGGTCGCCGCTCATGAAGTTGTCGCGGTCAGTATCGCGCGCGATCTTCTCCACGGGCTGGCCGGTCACCTCAGAAAGAATGCTGTTCAGGCGCTCGCGCAGATACAGGATCTCGCGTGCCTGGATTTCGATGTCCGAAGCCTGGCCACGCGCACCGCCCAACGGCTGGTGAATCATGATTCGGGAGTTCGGCAGCGCGCTGCGCTTGCCCTTGGCGCCGGCTGCGAGCAGGAATGCACCCATGCTGGCCGCCATGCCCATGCACAGCGTTTGCACATCGGGCTTGATGAACTGCATCGTGTCATAGATCGCCAGACCGGCCGAAACCGAACCGCCGGGCGAATTGATGTACAGCGACACGTCCTTATCGGGATTCTCGCTTTCGAGGAACAGAAGCTGGGCCACTACCAGGTTGGCAGTCTGGTCGTTCACTTCGCCGACCATGAAGACGACACGTTCCTTGAGCAGGCGCGAGTAGATGTCGTACGCGCGCTCGCCCCGGCCGGACTGCTCGACGACCATCGGCACCAGACCAAGACCCTGGGTCTCCAGAGCAGAAGCCTGCGTGGTGGCGAGACGATCAAGCAAATCATTGCGGGTCATGCAGGTTCTCCAGATATTCAGGAATGGCGTCAATCGGCCAGCGCGCGAGGCCGATTGACGCAAGCCAGCGCCGCGCCATACTCGCGCGGCTTCCGGCTTATGCCCAACCTCAGGCTTGTGCGGGCGCGGCGGTGAGTTCTTCGAACGACACCGTCTTGTCCGCGACCTTGGCCTTGTCGCACACGAAATTTACCACGTTGTTTTCGAGGACGTAGGCTTCCATCTCGGCCAGACGTTGCTGGTCACCGTAGTACCAGCGCATGACTTCCTTCGGGTCTTCGTAGCTCTTCGCGAAGTCCTCGATTTCGGCCTTGATCTGGTCCGGCTTGGCTTCCAGGCCGTTGGCCTTGACGATCTCAGCCAGGATCAGGCCCAGCTTCACGCGGCGCTCGGCCTGTTGGGTGAACATCTCGGCCGGAATCGGCATGTCCTTGGCGTTCGGCATGCCACGTTGCTCGAGGTCGCGACGGGCCATTTCCACCAGGCGCTCCTGATCCTGCTCGACCAGCGCCTTCGGCACGTCCAGTTCGCTAACCTTCAGCAGCGCTTCCATGACCTGATCCTTCAGCATGGAGTGCGTGCGGCGCTTGACTTCGCGCTCGAGGTTTTCGCGGATGTCGGCGCGCATCTTTTCCACGCTGCCGTCAGCGATGCCGAGCGACTTGGCGAATGCGTCATCCACTTCCGGCAGGTGCGCCCACTCGACCTTCTTCAGCGTGACCGTGAATTCAGCGGTCTTGCCGGCCACTTCCTTGCCGTGGTAATCGGCCGGGAACGTCAGCGGGAACGACTTGCTTTCGCCCACCTTCAGGCCCAGCGTGGCCGTTTCGAACTCCGGCAGCATGCGGCCTTCGCCCAGCACGTACACGAAGTCCTCGGCCTTGCCGCCAGCGAACTCGACGCCGTCGATCTTGCCGACGAAGTCCAGCGTCACGCGGTCGCCGTTCTGGGCAGCCACATCGGCGCCACCGTCACCGTGGGCACCCGCATCGCCACGACCGTGGAAGTGCACGCGCTGCTTGCGCAGGATGTCAACGGTCTTGTCAATCTCGGCATCGCCGATTTCGGTCTGGGTGCGGGTCACTTCGGCCGACGCGAGGTCGCCAATCTTGACCTCCGGATACACCTCGAACGTGGCTTCGAAAGCCAGTTCGTCGTCAGCCACGCCTTCGGTCTTGATGTCGAACTTCGGCTGACCGGCCACCTTCACTTCCTGGGCCTGGGTGATGTCGAAGAACTTGCGGGCAGCCTTGTCGAAGCGCACTTCGAACTCGACTTGCTGGCCATATTGCTTCTCGACCATCTTCATCGGCACCTTGCCCGGGCGGAAGCCGGACATCTTCACGGTCTTCGACAGACGAGCCAGGCGTTCCTGGGTTTCCTTCTGCACTTCGGCCTTGGGAATAGCCAGGGTCACCTTG
Source organism: Cupriavidus sp. UBA2010 (assembly GCF_002335265.1). Taxonomy (NCBI): domain Bacteria; kingdom Pseudomonadati; phylum Pseudomonadota; class Betaproteobacteria; order Burkholderiales; family Burkholderiaceae; genus Cupriavidus; species Cupriavidus sp. UBA2010. The sequence continues at coordinate 47,266 of NZ_DDCI01000024.1, read as the reverse complement.
CGGTCCAGCTTGCCGAGGTTTTCAATGACGTTCGACATGGTCGTTAATCCAATCCAGAAATGTTGTTGTCAGCGCAACCGCCTGCATCTCGGTCCACCCGCGACTGGCGCCGACGAGCGGGGGTCTCCGTGCAAACGGAAAACGGGGATTATCGCACGGTTTTGATTCGCTTCCGGCAGTTTTTACCCTAGCCGGCCGTATCCACCCCAGGACCCACCGATTCGGGCGCCTGCGCTTGACCGTGTCGGAGCGCGCGTAGCAGGAGCCGTGCGGGATCAATCGCATCTGCCAGGTCGGCCTCGAGCGGCAGTGGCTCACCCTCGATCTGGCTGGCGATCAGTTCCGCGCACAAGGCAGCCCATGTGAGGCCTCGCGACGCATACGCAAGGGCCGCATACAGACCGGGAAGCCGTGGCAGATCGCGCAAATGCGCGCCACGCAACGCACCGGCATGGGACAGTGCCTGCGCATCGTCGGCGATGCGCCCGACGAGTGGAAGGCGGTTGTACGTGACCGTGCGCACGCCGACGTAACCCTGCAGCGTGGCGGGGTCGATCTGCGCGATTTGTGACGCCCGGTCCGGCAGCAGCGACGCCAGACGATCGAGGTTGGCAGCGTGCACTTCCGGACGCTCGACCAGCGGCCCTTCGTCCTCTTCATAACTCGAGCCCATCCTTGCTCCGCCCGCCGCGTCACGCGGCAATAGGTAACCACCGCCGGTCACGACGCAATCAGGCCAGCCACCCAGCGCCTCTGCCTGCGCGGGCGCCAGATCCGTCAGTTGGCCACGTACCCGGCGCAGCGCCAGGAACTGGCCCGAGGTCAGCCGATCGGCTTCGTAGGCATTGGCGAGCACAAGAACCGGCGCGGCGGCCAATACGCCACCGCCATCGGCAAGCGCCTGCCACGCATCGCCGATCTGGCTGATCGCCGCCACGCGGCAATTGAATCGCGCATCCACAGCCGCACCAGCTTTCGCAAGCTGCGCGCAGCATATGTCGGGCGGCGCTACCCAGCCTCCCTTCGGAAACCACAAGCCGCCTCTCGGAACCGCTGCGCCATGCTGCTCCGCAGCCTCTTGCGGCGACATCCAGCGCACAAATGACTCCGGAAACCTAAGCTCCGCAAGCGCGGCCTGCTGCGCCGCGCTCTCAGCATCATCCTCGCCGAGTTGCAGGACTCCAGTGCCGTGCCATCCCGCGGGATAGCCAGCCGCCTCCAAGGCGCCCCACGCGCGCAACGCATGGAGGTTGCCTGCACGGGACAGTCGCGAAAGGAAGCTGTCGTCGGCGGACACATGCGCATGCATCGCCGCGGCACGGTGGCTCGACGTCTGTCGCGCCGGTCCGTCGTGGGCATCAAACAACGTCACGCGCCACCCACGCGCAGTCAAGCGTTCGGTCACGGCGCAGCCCGCCAGCCCCGCGCCGATGACGATGGCGTGTCGCTCCGCCCATTGCGCTGCCTCGGGCGGCGCATGACGACGGTTCTTCCAGACTGGCGCGAAACGCGCCACGGTCATGTCCCGCTTGCCACCAAATCCGGGCGCCTTGTGCACCTCGAACCCGGCCGCCTTGAGCCCGCGCCTCACGAATCCCGCCGCTGTGTAGGTCGCGAGCGTCGCACCGATGCGAGCGAGACGCGCCAGGCCGCGGAACACGCTGTCGGACCACATGTCGGCGTTGCGCGATGGCGAAAACCCATCGAGGTAGAACGCATCGGCGCCAAGCACGAGTTTCGGCAACATCGTTTCCACGTCGCCCAATGCCAGCGTCAGCGTGACCGCCCCATCCTCGAACGACAGCCTGTGCAAGCCGGGCAGCGCGTCAGGCCATTGTTGCTGCAATTGGTCGGCTAACGGCAGCAGCTCGCCCAGGCCAGCATGTGCATGTAATTGCGCCAGACCTTCGCGCGTGAAGGGATGCTTCTCAATCGACACGAAATGCAGCCGTTGGCAACGCTGCGGATCGCTACGCCATGCCTGCCAGGTGGCGAGGAAATTCAGGCCCTGCCCAAACCCCGTCTCGACAATGACAAACTGCTCGCGCCCGGCCCAGCCTCCGGGCAGACCATTGCCACCGAGAAACACGTGATGCGCCTGCGCCAGACCTCCACGCGCGCTGTGATAGACATCGTCATAGCGGGGCGAATAGGGAGTACCGTCACTGGACAGAATGGGCTCGGCGGGCTCGAGAACGCGCGTCATGGCAAGGATTCATACGGCCGGAAATGGCGGCGGATGGTAGCATAGCGCCCTCCCCGCGCACCGCCCTGAAAATGCCTTCAAGGCCGTATTTGCGCGAAGTTTGCGCGCCGTCATTCCCTCGCCATGCTCAGTTATCGTCACGCCTTCCACGCCGGCAATCATGCCGATATCCTCAAGCACGCCGTCGTCGTCCAGTTGCTGGACTACCTGACGCAGAAGGACAAGGCGTTCTGGTACATCGACACCCACGCCGGCGCCGGGCTCTATGCCCTTGATCACGCCTACGCGCAGAAGAAGTCGGAGTTCGAGACCGGCATTGGCCCGCTCTGGCGCGCCGCCGCGAATGGCCAACCAATGCCCGCCCTGCTCGACGCCTACCTGGAACAGGTACGTGCGCTGAACGAGGACGGCAGTCTCAAGCACTATCCCGGCTCGCCGTGGCTGGCGTGGCAAATGCTGCGCGATGCGGACCGCCTGCGCCTGTTCGAACTGCACAGCACCGAGATCCAGGTACTGCGCGACAATTTCCGCGGCGCGGGACGCAAGGTCATGCTCTATGACGGCGATGGCTTCAACGGCATCAAGGCTATCCTGCCGCCCCCGCCCCGCCGCGCACTGGTGCTGATCGATCCTTCTTACGAAGACAAGCAAGACTACGCCCGCACACTCGATACGCTCAAGGCTGGCCTGGAACGCTTCGCCACGGGCATCTACGCAATCTGGTATCCCGAGGTGCAACGACGGGAATCGACCCAGCTACCGGCCCAATTGAAGCGCCTGCCGCTCAAGAGCTGGCTGCATGTCTCACTGACCGTCAAACACCCGGTCGCGGGTGGCCTGGGCCTGCATGGCAGTGGCATGTTCATCGTCAATCCACCCTGGACGCTCAAGACCGCGCTTCAGGAAGCCATGCCGAAACTGGTCGAATTGCTTGGGCAGGACGGCGGCGCGAAGTTCACGCTCGAGTCATTGGATGGCTAAATCCGCACTTCTGCTATCACCAGAAAGTGCTTCATGCAAATCCTTTTGGCTATGAGTGGGATAAAACTAACTCATTTGAGTTAATCCCCTCGCACGTAGGGCAGACGACGAAGATACATTATCAGACAATTCAAACTGTCGTGATTGACCCCACGATAATTCATCCCGGCCCGCCTGCTTCGCGCAGCGGGCTTTTTTTTCGGCTTTGAACGTATGGGGACAATAGGCTGCATGTCTCGATGCGCCAGACTTGTAGACGCAATCAGATTTCCAGTCCCTAGTCGCATGAACCGATTGATCTCAGCTCTTCTTGCCCTTGCCTCGGCAGCCTTCAGCGCAGGATGCTCATCCTTCGATCTTTGGCGCGGCACCTACGAAGGTGTCCGCAGCCACGATGCCGCGGTGAATCCTATGACTCCGGGAACGGTAAGGCAGACGCTTCCGCCCTATGAGGATTATGAGCGGGAGCGTGACAGGGCGCGTGGCGGGAATCCGTCTACCCAGGACCAGTAACTGGCAGAAAGCTCGATCCCCCACCCACCATGGCATGCGATGCCTCGCATTGGAGCCGCGTCCATCCGCAGATCTCCGGTAGCAAGAAGCACCATCCGAGACTGAGCAAAACCCGCCAGGCTTGCACAAGGCGGGTTGAATTCGACAAATCACCGCAACGATTCAGCGGTGATCAGCAGGGGAATATTATTTTGGCCCGTAGCGCCCAGAAGAAACCGCAGTAGACAGGGAAGAACATGAGCGCCCCTTCACTGCCGCGTAGCAGCCAACGGCTACGGCACAAGCGCCCTAACCTGCTGCGTGGCCGCCACGCGAAGGCGCCCAATGGCCTCAGACAACTCCACAGCCTCGCGTTGCTTTGGACCCAGTGGATCCACAGCGCAAATCGACACGCGCGCCATGATCTCTCGCCACTGGACGGCGGTAGGCGGTACTGCACCTCGGGCGTTCACAAAACCGCGCAACCAGTTCACAAATTCAACTTCACTCACTTCAAACCTCGACCATCAATGCCGGGGCATCACTTATCGATGCTCCCGCTCATACAGCCACCAAAACTCTGGACTGGACAAGGTTCAGTAAAGGCAAGGAACTACGATCGATACATAGAATTTTTCCTAAATTGCATCGACTCACTTCCGAATGATTTGGCCCTGACCCGTCGGTCACGCGGCCCGCATCGCCAACACGCGTACCGCTGCTGACCGGGCTTGCATCGACCAATTGATGGCCCGTATTAGCCGCCACGCCTGAATGTTCCGAGTCGTCAATGCCCCCTAGATCTCCCAACGATCTGCCAGCCTCATGACGCCCCAGAGCGCGAAGAACACAACAAAATAGGCGAACATGGCAAACTTCCTTAACTGGTTGGTACAACTTCATTTCAGCAACCAGCAAGAGCGGATCCAACCATCCAGCTCCGAATTGAACCTAGGAAACTTCCCATTGCGGGACCACCGGCCACGCCGACGCCAAAACAACCACTGCGAGCGTCGATGTACGTGGCGCATAGCCGGTCCAGCGCCATGCACTCCGACCAAGGCCCTAACGTCATGACAAGAATCCGAAGCATCGCCCTGGCCACCCTCCTCAGCATTTCATCTCTCGCCCATGCCGGTCCCAGCATTCAGGTCGGCTTCTCCCCAGAGGGTTCGGCACGAGAGCTTGTCCTGAAGACTATCGGTAGTGCGCAGCATTCCATTCAGATGCTCGCCTACTCGTTTCAAGCTCCTGACATCATGCAGGCGCTGGTTGATGCCAGGAATCGAGGCGTGGAGGTGCGCGTGGTAATCGACAAGAAGCGCAACCTGGGCAAGACGAGCTTGGCGGCCATGGACTTTGTGACCAGCAATGGTGTGGAACTGCGAACCAATGACCATTTCCACATCCATCACGACAAGACGATCATCGTCGATGGCAACACGGTTGAAACGGGCTCCTTCAACTTCGCGCCATCCGCCGAGACATCCAACTCCGAGAATGTGGTCGTCATTCGAGACATGCCGGAGATTTCACGCCAGTACATCGAGCATTGGCAATCACGGTGGAATCTGGGGAAGGCTTATCCGGCACGATAACGGAACCGCACCGGGAACCTTGGCGGCTGGTCGGTTCACGTAAATGGCGGTTCAGGGGCAGGGATTTGAAGCTGTCAATACTAGATTGCCCCGGCTTCGACTGGCGGGATGTCGTCTTGATCCTTCGCAGGCGCCAGCACGCGGTCACCTCTTCAGGTTATGCTCGGGCGTCATCGAGCCTTCCTTTGAGTACGATAGCCGCGCACATCCGCGTCGGGCCGCACCACATCTTCGGTTCTCCGATCGCATGAAACTCAAATTCCAGGCAAAGGTCGTCCCTTCGGGCAACGCAACGGCCGTCGAAGTTCCGAAGGATGGCATCGAGTCGTTCGGCGCGGGCGCGCGACCACCGGTCGCCATCTCCATCAACGGCCACAGATGGCGAAGCAGAATCGCCGTGATGAATGGCAAATGCTTGGTGGGTATCAGCGCGGCCAACCGGCGAGAAAGCGGTATCGCGGAGGGCGACCTCGTCGACGTTCTAATAGAACTCGACGAAGAGCCGAGAACACTGCCGGAACCGACAGACCTTTCTGAGGCCCTGAGGAAAAATAAAGGCGCCAGAGCCGCCTTTAATAGGTTGCCGTTTGGGCTCAAACGGAAGCACATCGCTGCGATTGAGGAGGCCAAGTCTCTCGATACGCGGCAGCGTCGCATCGCCAAGCTCGTCAGCGAACTGCAGCAAAGTTCGGCCTAACCCTTCGCCGCACACCGACGTGCTACGGCCGTAGCAGTTCAGCGAGACGGGTATCGACGCGGTTTAGGCTTCGACGCCGTGGCGGGATGACCCGCATCTCGCCGCAGTGCAGTCGGCAGTTCGGTCCTCAGCAATTCGATCCACGCGCGCGTTTTGGCCTCAAGGAACTTCCGCGACGGCATCATCAGGTAGACGCCGATAGCCGGGGAGCGCCACGCGGGAAGTACGACGCGTAGTTCGCCATTGCGGATGTGGTCCACGGCCGAGAAGATCGGCAGCAGCGCAATGCCCAGCCCGCTGCTCGCCGCGTGGAGGACAACGCCAGGGTTGTCACCCACCAGTGGGCCGCCCGCGTCCAGCGTGAAGCTGCGTGTGCCGTCCGTCATCGTCCAATCGGGCGTCGTGGACGGGTTGGCGATGCGCAGACAGGCATGGGCTGCCAGTTCTTCGACGGACTTCGGCGTGCCGCGCCGCTTCAGATAGGTTGGCGCCGCGCACAGCAAGCCGTAGGTTTCCCCAAGGGCCTGCGCCACCAGGTTCGAATCGGGGAGCCGTTGCGCCAGGTAGACGCTGGCGTCCACGCCTTCGGCAATCAGGTCCGGGGCGTATTGCGACGTGCCGTACTCCACTGTCACCTTCGGATACATCGCGCAGTACTTCGACACAAGCGGCACCACATAGCGTTCGCCAAACGCCGCCATGCAACGCACCCTGAGCCGGCCGGCCGGTTCGACATTTGCGCCGCCCACCCCGCTTTCCGCCTCGGCCACCATGTCGAGAATGCTCCGGCACTGGTCTGCATACCGCTCGCCGGCGCTGGTCAGCGCCAGCCTGCGTGTTGTCCGTTGCAGAAGTTTGGCCTGCAGGCGCTTTTCCAACTCGGAAACCAGCCGCGAGACCTGCGCCGTCGTGAGCGCCATCTGGGCGGCGGCGGCCGTAAAGCTGCCCGCATCGACGACCCGCAGAAACGCTGTCATCGCATGGAGCAATCCATAGTCGAGATTCTTACGCATGACGTAACAGAGTTTCCGAGTTGACTGTATTTTTACATCGAATCGAAGTTTCTACTATCGATCCGTGCTCGGTTGCACAACCTCGTTGCCCCGCTACGAAACCGCGGCGGACGAGGGTTCGATAGTGGTTCGATTTCGGAGTGTCAAGCATGAACGGTGCGGAAAGTCTGTTGCGCTCGCTGGTGGCGTGTGGCGTGGAGGTGTGTTTTGGCAATCCGGGCACGTCGGAGATGCATTTCGTGGCGGCGCTCGATTCGGTGGATAGCATGCGCCCCGTCCTCGGCCTGTTCGAAGGCGTGGTCACTGGCGCCGCCGACGGCTACGGCCGCATGGCAGGAAAGCCCGCCGCCACGCTGCTGCATCTGGGTCCGGGCCTGGCCAATGGCCTGGCCAACCTGCACAACGCGCGGCGGGCATCGAGCCCGATCGTCAACATTGTTGGCGACCATGCAGCGTCCCATTCGCGCTACGAGGCACCGCTGACTTCCGATATCCAGGGATTCGCGCGGCCGGTATCGCAATGGATTCACTCATCCGCAAGCGCGCTGACGGTTGGCGCCGACGCCGCGCGCGCCGTGCAAGCGTCGATGGAGGCACCCGGCCAGGTGGCCACACTGATCCTGCCCGCGGATACCGCCTGGGGCCAGGCCGATACCGTCGCAGCGCCACTGCCGCTACCGAGTCGGGCGCCGGTAAGCGGCGCCACCATTGCGAACATCGCCGCGCTCGTCCAGCGTGGCGTGAAGACGGCGTTTCTGCTGCGCGGTGACGCTTTGCAGGAACCGGCCCTGCACGCCGCAGGCAAGATCGCTGCGAAGACCGGTGCCCGCCTGCTTTCCGATACGTTCGCCCCGCGCCTGCAGCGTGGCGCCGGGCGCGTGCCCGTGGAACGCCTGCCGTACTTTGCCGAGCAAGTTGCGGATTTCCTGGCTGGCACCGAATTGATCGTGCTGGTCGGCGCGCAGCCACCCGTCAGCTTCTTCGCCTACCCTGACAAACCAAGCTGGCTGACGCCGGAAGGATGCCGGTTGGCGGTGCTCTCCCATGCGCACGAGGACGGCACCGGCGCGCTGGAAGCGCTGGCCGACGCGCTCGGCGCAAAAGGTTCGATCGCGGGTCGCAGCGTACGCAAGTACCTGGAGCCTTCTGCCAGCGGCCCCCTGACCCCCGAGTCGATCATGCGCAGCGTGGCCAGGCACCTGCCCGAGCAGGCCATCGTCACCGAGGAATCGGGCATGGCGATGGCGTACTACGGTCTGACCGAATCAGCCGCGCCGCACGATTTCCTGACGCTGTCCGGCGGGGCCATCGGCAGCATGATGGCGCTGTCGATCGGTGCCGGCATCGCCTGCCCGGACCGCAAGATCGTCAACCTGCTCGGCGACGGCAGCGCCATGTACACGGTGCAGTCGCTGTGGACGCAGGCTCGCGAGAAGATCAACGTTGTCAACGTCATCTACGCGAACCGCGGCTACAAGATCCTCAACAACGAACTGAAGCGTGTTGGCGCGTCACAGGACGGGGCGCGTGCCGCGTCGATGTTCGATCTGCAAGATCCATCGCTCGACTGGGTGGCACTGGCCACAGGCATGGGCGTGGAAGCGGTCCGCACGGTCTCTGCAGCAGACTTCGACGCCGCGTTCGCTTCCGCGATGCAGCGCCCCGGGCCGATGCTTATCGAGGCGCTGATCTGAGCGCTATGCGCTGGAGCCATTCCCGGGCGGCGAATCGAACCTGCCGATGCGACCACCGTATCAGCCGGAATCGGAAGCAGCGATCAACGCCCGCTGCCGGCTGACTCACACCCTTTCATCGACCGAAGAGAATCGATCATGCCAATGACCCACGTATCCATGCGCAAAGGCCAGCCCGCGGCGTTCCGCGCCGCGGTGTTGGAAGCCATACACGAGTCCCTGCAAACATCGCTCGATGTGCATCCGGAAGCGTTCTTCATGACCATCAGCGAACACGAGGATGCGAACTTCCACGCCAACATGACGTATCCGTTCGTGCGTTCGCCAAATCTTCTGCTCATCCAGATCACGCTGACAGCGGGCCGGTCTACCGGCGACAAGCAGCGGTTCTATCGCCATCTCGTCGCACGGCTCGAATCCGGTTCCGGCGTCAAGCCGGCCGACGTGTTCATCAATCTGATCGAAGTCGCCAACGAGAACTGGTCCCCTGGCAACGGGCTACCAATCGCTACTGCGCTTCAGCCAGACGCAACTCATGGACCAGGCTGACAAGCGCGCGCAACCGTGCGGGCACGAAGCGATGGCCTGAGTGCCCTGTTGCCGGGCAAGAATCGTGAAAGCCGCGAACGTGTGGCACACCAGATCGATTCGAGCCCCGTGCTTGTCAACACCTTGGCCCACGAGCCGCGCGCACCGTTTGGCGGCTTCAAGCATTCCGGGCTCGGGCGAGAGATGGGCCGATGGGGCATGAGCGCGTACCTTGAGCCCAAGACGTTGCTGACTTGAAGCAACGCCTGGGTCAAACGCTTGGGTCTTCAGCGGAAGTTCTCGCGCACCATTTCCAGTACATCCGCGCCACGTCCGTTGAGGATGGCGCGCACGGAGTACATCGCCATACCGATCACGGGGCCGGCTTCCAGGAAGGGTGGCTTGACCAGTTCCAGCGGATTGACGATCACGTTAAGCAGCGCGGGGCCGGGTTGCGACAGCCACTCCCGCACGGACGCGTCCAGCTCGGAGGCCTTGCGCACGGTCTTTCCCCAGAGGCCGATGGCCTCCGCCACCTTGCCGAAGTCTGGGTTCTTCAGTTTCGTGAAGGTGTCGAGCATGCCCTCGGCCTTCTGCTCGATCTCGACGAAGCCAAGCTTGCTGTTGTCGAACACCACGATCTTGATTGGCACCTCTTCCTGGATCGTGGTGAGCAGTTCGCCGAACAGCATCGCAATGCCGCCGTCGCCGCACATGGCGATGATCTTGCGATCGGGGCATGCCTTTTGCAAGCCCAGCGCGCTGGGCAGGGCGCTCGCCATGGTGCCGTGCAGGAGACTGCCGAAGATCTGGCGTTTGCCGTTGGCATCGAACAGACGCAGCGCCCACACGATCGGACTGCCATCGTCAGCGCAGATCAGCGCATCCTCGGCGGCGTGCTTATCGATGATCGACGCGAGGTACGAACCGGGAATGCTGTCGTTGTGCCCCGGGATGAGAGGCTTCCTTGCCGCTGCCATCGCTTCGGCATAGCGCTTGATGTATTTCTCCTGGAATGACGCGTCCTCGCGCTGGTCCAGATGCGGTAGCAATGCCTGCAGCGTGGTCTGGATGTCGCCTACCGCGCCCAGCGTGATGGGGTGGCGCCGGCCCAGATGCGTTGGGTCGATGTCGATCTGCACGATCTTTGCCCCGTCGGGATAGAACTGGCGCCACGCGAAGTCCGCGCCGAGCAACAGCAGCGTGTCACATTCGAGCACCGCGTTATAGCCAGCTTCATTCCCCAGGATGCCCGTCATGCCGATGTTGTACGGATTGCCCGGTTCGAGCCAGTTCTTCGCGCGCGAGGTGTGAGCGACCGGTGCCTTGAGCTTTTCCGCGACGGTCATGATCTCGGCGAGCGCATGCTCGCAGCCGGACCCCGCATAGATGGCAGTTTTCTTGCCGGTATTTAGAACCTGCGCGATGGCTCCAATCTCCGCATCATTCGGCCGGATGGTCGGACGGCTGTGGTGCACGCGATAAGGGAAGTCCTCCTTCACTTCGCCATGGGAAATGTCTACCGGCACGATCAGCACGGCAACGCCGCGCCTGGCCAGTGCGGTCTGACAGGCCATCGCGGTTTTCCTGCGGGCCTGTTCTGGCGTCAGGATCATGTCGCAGAACACCGAGCATTCCTTGAAGACCGACTTGAAATCTACCTCTTGAATGAACTCGAAGCCCATCTCGCTCATCGCTACCTGACTGGCGATCAGGACAACCGGAGCGCGATTGCGATTGGCCTCGTACAGGCCGTTGATGAAGTGCAGACTGCCTGGGCCGCAGCTTCCGGCGCACGCCGTCAGGTTGTTGGTGTATAGCGCTTCAGCGCCTGCGGCGAAGGCGCCCGCTTCTTCGTGACGAACACCGACCCAGTCGATGGAACTTCGATCGAGGTGTTCGGCGATCAGGTTGAGGGTGTCGCCGACGATGCCATAGCAGCGCTTGACGCCAGCCTGCTCGAGTACCTCTACGATGATCTCCGCAACTTTCTTGCCCATTCTTATCTCCTCTACGCTGGAACTGGAAAGCTGGCGAGGGTCCGCTTCGCCATCTTGTCACCCCTATGGCCCCGGAGATCGACGAACATTCTTTGGTTCGCCAGTGGAAAGCCGAGCTTGCTGTGCCTGATGTCCGTCGTTCGTGAGAGCCAGGCCGCGCTGTTGCGTCAGATCAATCGCACGCCGAGAGCATCGGGGCGACCCAGACCAGCGCACACAGCAGTTGCTCCAACCATACCTGTCGCACCCTCCCCTTCACCTCAATGCGCGGTTTTCGCTCCAGACCACAAACAACAACCGTTCGGCGAAGCGCCATGCGCCTTCTTGCTTGACGAAGGAATCGGTGTACCGAAGCGCGGCGATCATTACTTGTCGCGCTTCACCGTCCACTGTTACGTGGCGAGCCAGGCAGAATGTTTCTCCCTTCGCGCGGTCAGATGTCAGATCGAACAAGGTGCTCTGACCAGGACAATGCATGGTGCGTAGTACTGATTCAGGTCAGCGAAAACCGGCATCCCGCAGGTCGAACGGCGGTTATCAGGGCGTGCAAGCAAGGCGCAGTCCAAGTCGTCGCTCATATCGCTAGCAACCTGGGCGTTCGGTTGGGCACCACAGTTTTGCCCGCGCCGGACGTTTCGAGTTTAGATAGCCTCATCCGATGCGTCCAAGACCTACTATTTATCTGTCCGATACCCTTGAGGCATGAAATGGAACTGAGGCATCTGCGCTATTTCGCGTGCGTCGGCGAGGCGGAGCACTTCGGGAGGGCAGCGAAGGTGCTCAAAATCGCACAGCCAGCGCTTTCGCGGCAGATCCGGGATCTGGAAGCTGAGTTGGGCGTCGCGCTCTTCGATCGCTTGCCGCGCGGAGTACGGCTAAATGCTGTGGGGCGCTCATTTCTCGACGACGTCCGTCGTATTCTGCGCGAGGTGAATGAGGCGAAGCTTCGGGTGGAGCGGATCGCCGCCGGTCAAACCGGAACGCTGCGAGTGGGATTCGGTGAAACCCAGGCGTGGCATGGTGCCGTACCTGACTCGCTACGCGCGTTCAGTGAACAGCACCCGGCTGTGGAACTCGAACTCCATGCCATGGCTTCCAGTCGTCAGATTGATGCGGTCAGCTCGGGAAATCTGGACGCAGGATTCATCTTCAGCCTGACAAAGCCCCCTTCGGAGTTCGCACATCGAAATGTCGCCAGGCACAAGCTGGTGCTGGCCGCACCGAAGGATCATCCCATCATGTCGCTCGACAGCGTGCGCTTGCGTGAACTCCGTGATGTTCCCTTTATCTGGTTCCATCGGTGGGTCTATCCACTCTTCCATGATCGCTTAATACGCGCGTGCCTTCGCGACGGGGCTCTGGCGCCACAAATTGTCCAGCAGGTCACAGATCATGCGACGATGCTCAGCTTGGTATCTTGTCGCCTCGGTGTCGCCTTCGTCAGCGACGCGACGCGGTGGCAGTGCCCGGCTGGCGTGGCCCTTCGCCCTGTCGACGATTTGAACTTTCCATTGCCGTTCTATTTGATCTGGAAGAAAAACAATTCCTCGACACTACTGCGCGAGTTTCTGGAAAACGTCTGGACGGTAACGAGTGCGCGCGATAGCTGACGGCAGCGTCGCATGACCGCGATCGCCGTACACCTCGAACCTGTCGGATGCCTCAGAAGAGGCGCTATGAAACGCTTCCAACAGACAGTTGACCCAGAGGACTGGAATCGGCGCCCATAGCTGCTGCGCCGCTCCCCAATCTGCGGCGAAAGCCTGAGGGCTTCCGCTTTTCTTCGCTGCGGGAGCCATAGGGCTTACAGCCCCCTCTTACCGAGGCCGTTAGCGCACGCTCGCAAATCCGGCTTCACACACTCCGCATGGGTAATCTGGTAAGCAGTGATGATCTCTTCCGCCGACCAGTGGTTTAACGCGCAGACTGCAACCAGCAGCAGCTTGCGGTCTAACACCGGTTGCGCCTCCTGTTCCCGGGTAAGCCGCCGCAATGCCGGCAGAGCGGCGGCGGCCTCCTCCCAGAAACTGGTAGGCGTTCTTGGCCTTCCCTTTGGGCCAATTGAGTCGCCCATCAAGACCGGATAGGTTGGGAAGCGGGACGTTTCGTGCCCAGAGGTAGCCGGGCTACCTCATTCATTCACGGCATCGCGCAGCAGCTGTGTGACAACAATTCGATCATCGAAGGCGTGATCAATGGAATTGGTGCAATGGGGACGTCGTCCAGGTAGGGGCGATTTCGGGGTGCCCATTTCGAGGCTCCGTGCGAAACGTATCGGCCTCGCTATCCTCCTTGCTATCGCTACTGGCTCGGGACATGCCGAATCGCCGGACGCGGGTGGATGGAAATTTGCAGTCGCACCCTATCTCTGGTTACCCAACGTGAGCGGTGCTTTCAGCTTCTCCGGAAACTCATCAACAGGAGGGGGTAGGCTCGACCTGGGAACCGGGCCGGACAGCTATCTCCAGAATCTGCAGTTTCTTCTGATGGTGCAGGCCGAAGCCAGCAAGGGGGACTGGGCGATCATCGCTGATGGGGCATATCTCGACTTCAGCCACCAACAAACCACCCTCAATGCCGTCGGCGCCGGGAGCGGCGCCGTGGTTGCCATCCCTCGCGAGTTGGCGACGAATACAAGCAGTAGCCTGAGCGGTGGGCTCTTCGGGCTTGCCGCTGCCTATACCGCGGTGCGATCGCAATGGGGAACGGTCGAGCCGCTCGGCGGGCTTAGATACCTGAACCTCAGCGCCAGCGCGAACTGGACACTATCCGCCACGTTCACGCAGCAAGGCGCGACTCTGGCGACGCAGGGAAGCCTGTCGCAGACAGCAAATATCTGGGATGGAATTATTGGTGTTCGCGGTCGCCTACGTCTCGGAAACCTTGATAGATGGTATGTGCCGTACTACGTCGACGTCGGGACCGGCTCTTCCAGATATACCGTGCAAGCGTCCGGTGGCGCGGCCTATGCGGCAAGCTGGGGAGATGTGCAATTGACCTATCGCTACTTGACGTATCAACTCCGCAGCGGCGACCTTGTTCAAAGGCTTACGCTGAAGGGCCCCATGCTAAGCGTGGCCTTTCGCTTCTAAATGCTCGTTTGCCATCAGCGCGCCTGGCGCCCCACCTCAGGGGCTGGCAATCACGTAGTCCGGTGTTACCCCTGCAATGGTCGTGCAAACGATCCATACCTAATGACCGCCTGGGAGTCGGTAGTCGCCTGCGATACAACTTCGTGGCTCGCTGTCGGTCCCCGCAAGCCGGAATGGCCAAATACCGAACGGCTCCGGCCAGCTTATCCAGCACGCCGGCTGCCTCATAAGGCTCGGTAGCCGCCTTCTGTGCCAGGAAGCCCTTGCCTGGATAGGCGGAGGGCCGAGACCGGCCATTTGCCGACGTTCGTCAACGGCTCCAAATAGCCTCTCGAACGTCGGCCTCCGCGCCCGGCCATCTGGCATTCGAGGGCTACCGATGCAAGTCGCAGGATGGAGCTGTCAGAATACAAGCGTTGCTGTTGCCAAGACAGTGGCAGTGCTATCCAGCCGGTTCTTGCTGGTGACCGTAGGCACCCAGCGCACGCTGAATGAAAGCGGCGCCTTGCCGCCAAGCTTGGTGTCGTACGTGACGATCGGCCCGATCGTGAAGTCGTGGCCGCGGAAGCCATTGAGGCGGTCGGCCGTGGGCCCGGTGTCGTTACCCAGTTGCTGAACCGTGCCCATGACGATCCCTGTACCCCAGGCGCCGAACTTCTTCAGCCCCATGACATCGAGCGTGAACAACGGTGCATTCTGATAGTTAGTGGCGCTGTTGCGCGTATAGAACTGGAACGCAGCCACGCCGTTAAATTCGAGCCCGTATTGCGGCATCACGTGCGTGAATGCGGCCTGCGGCACGAAAGTCCAGTTGTTCAGGCTCGGATTGGCCAGCGCGTTCTTGTCATATTGCCCAGTGGGGGCCCAGACATTAAAGCTCAAGGCCATGTGGCTGTTCTTCGAGAAGTGAAAGCCGGCGATGATCGGGCTGAAATAGATGTCGTAAAGATTCGATGCCCGATCCGAGGCGCCACGCGAGAAACTGGCGCCGCCGGCGGTCACGCCCGCGTTGGTGTGCACCGAAGTCCAGACATAGGGTAGCGTGAAGCTCGATGCAAAACTCCAGGCGCCGGGGCCCGTATCCCACACCTTCATCAGTGTGGCCAGCGTGAACGCGATCTTCGCGTCAACGCCCAGCGTGGTACGGCCACCAATCGGCACCTGGCGACCGCCGCTGATCGATCCGTCCATGTAGAGTTGCTGGAGATTGGCTATCCATACCGGCTGGTCCGGGATGACGGCAACGTTGGACGACACGCTGGTGCCCGCCACCGGTCGGCCCAAAGCGCCCTCCGTGGCATGTCCAGCCAGCGGCGCCATCAGACTGCCAGCGGCGATGGCGGCCAGGACGGGTGCACCTGCACGCTTCATGGTGTGTCTCCGTGTCAAGAGTGTTGCTACGAATTACAGTGGGTGCGGATGCGACATTGCGAGGGAACGCCAAGACGCGCCTCACCCTTGGCCAACGCCATCCAGGAGAGGACAAAGGCGTTCTCAGATCCAGAATGCCGCCTTCGTCCAAGTACCTTCCGCCTTCCCCGGCGCGCTCTGCTTAATCCACAGCCTGAGCCTGCGGAAAACTCCATGCGCCACGGACAATCTCGGCGTGCGGCCGATACAGGCGTACGGTGTAGTTCCACCCGGGGACGATGGGCAGGCAGTTGGGCAACTGTCCGTTACACCCGCCGAACTGGATCGGAATCGACCCGTCACTGTTCTTCTGCGCTGTGATGTTGTTGACGGTGTAGGCATTGGCCGCGTTTCTCTGGAAGTAACCTTCGGCGTTGTAAACGCTGACCGACCAGAATCCATCCACGGGCACATCCTTCACGTTCACCCGGTACACGGTCTTTCCGTCGTTCTTTTCCGGTGTGATGTTCAGGTAGATGGCGTCCTTGTCGGGGTTACCACCCCAGCCAGCCGCCGTGCCCATCAGGTGGCGCACCGGATCGACCTCGCCCTTCTTGCCGAATGACCTCTTGAAGTCCGGTGTCGTGGCCGACAATGCCAGCAGCGCGTCACGCACTTTCTTCTGGCTGGCCTGGTCCCAGTTGGGCACCTCCAGCTTCCCCGTCGCCTTTTGGCTGACCTTGATGGCGTCCTGCAGCCCATGGACTTGCTTCAGGTCATTCGAATCGTTTGGATTCACCAACGTGCGGATGGCTGCGGCCACATAGCGCGTGCCGACGTTCTCGCGCGTCAACGTATGCGTGCCGGCACCGTAGAACACATTGGGTACATAGTGGTCCTCGCTGATGACCTGCAGCGACATGAAGCGCTTGCCCGGGTCCGGCATGGTAATTGTCACCGGGCCAGCATCGAGATCGAACACGCCCGAGGAATACAGCGTGTCACGGTTCAGGCGGATGACGGCCTGGTCATCAATCGACGCGGGTTCGCGCCGGTGTTG
Organism: Cupriavidus sp. UBA2010; assembly: GCF_002335265.1. Classification (NCBI taxonomy): domain Bacteria; kingdom Pseudomonadati; phylum Pseudomonadota; class Betaproteobacteria; order Burkholderiales; family Burkholderiaceae; genus Cupriavidus; species Cupriavidus sp. UBA2010. Next base: position 30,555 of record NZ_DDCI01000024.1, on the reverse strand, counting down.
CAGCTTACCGACGCCGCCCTGCTTTGCCACGCCGACGATATACATGTCGGACTCCGCCCGCACGAAGTTGTCTACCGTGACCGGCACGGGTGCGCCGGTCGCCTGAGCAGCGGCAATCTGGCCATAGGTCGTACCCACGCCAACGAGCGCGAAGCCCATCAAGGCGTTGGAAATCATTGTTTTCTTCACAGTTCCCCTCCGTCGTATCGGGTTTTCATAGTCACACAGGCGCCTCGGCGCCTGTGCCTGATTTTTACTCGGCCGCCACCATAGGCGGCTGGCGCCATTGGCCGGACAGCATCTCCTGTTTCGGCAAGTACACGCGCAAGATGGCATAGAAAGACCCTTCAGGCGCCGGCAGCCAGTTGCTCGCCTTATCCTTGCCTGGACTGTCCTTCTGGACATACAGGGTGAGCCCACCGTCGCGATCGCGCTTGAGTTGGCCGAGCATCGAAGCGTTGATCAAATACCGGTTCAGAGGGTTAGCCACCAGCAGCTTGCTCTGGCCGTCATACATCGTCAGAGACCAGAACGCGTTGGCCGGCGGCAGTTTGTCCTTGTCGAAATGCAGGGTATAGCGCGTGGCGGCAGCATCCAGCGGCTTGCCTGCGACATCCAGGAAGTAGCCGGGATAAATCGCCTCTTCCGCCGAGTTACCGAATATCCCCAGTACTGCCGCTGCATAGCGGTACATATAGTTGTTCTTCAGGTGCTCGCGTGTACCAAACAAGTCGCCGCTGGTGAGCTTCCTGGTGTCCAGTTGCGTCTTCTTGAATTCCACGAACTGCGACTTGCCATCAGCCATGCCGGCCGCCATGGCCTTCTGTATCTCTGGCGATAGCGAGTTTTTGTCGAACGACAGGCCGCGGCCCACACCGATTTTTGCGAAGCGCGCCATCACGTCCTGCTCGCTCGGCACCGTCGGGGCGAACTGCAGCATGAAGTTCAGGTAGCGGAAGAAAGCCAGCGAATCCGTGGCATCCGCGACGGGCTTCGGCCAATCGACGGGAGAGGCTGGCGCTGGTGCCGGCCTACCGAGAAACGCGCTCAGCGTCCGCACCTTGTAGCCGTTCTGGATGGCACGCACCCGGCGCAGGTCCTTGGCATTGAAGAGCTGCGTGCGATAAATAGCATAGGCAATACTGGATTCGCTGCGAATCACGGCCTTCACGTTGGCTGGCTTCTCGCCGCTCCAGTCGGGGCCCACGATCATGTAATTTCCGCCCTGGTTGCCGCTGGTGCGAGTGCCAAGATAGGCGAAGTTGTGCGTATAGAGATCGATCAGCTGGGCGGAGTAGTAGCGCTTATTCTCGATGGGCGGCAACGTCAACACCAGCGGCTCCGCGCGCAGGTCCATCCAGACAAATGAATATGGCGTGTCCGAATTGGGCGTAATGATCGCCGTGTCGTTCGGCGTGAAGACGTTGGCCGTGTTGCCTATCTGGTTAAACGGCGCTTTGAAGTTCGGACCGCCCTGGTCGACTGCCTGGGCGTAGAGCGTCTTGTACGCTTCGACGACCGGGTAGCCGTAGATGTAGGCTTCGCGCGCGATGGCGCGAACTTCCGCTTCGTTGACTGCGCTCGCGGCTCCCTCGTCATTTGCCTGTTCCGTCGCAGGACCAATCTTCACGGACTGGCATCCCGACAACGCAAAGACCGACAGCAAAGCGGCCACCAACAGATCCTTCATCGACATCACGGCTCCCAGACATTACAGCAGAGGGTTACATGCGCCATGTGCAGCACACATGGAAAATTGCGACGCCCAACAGCACGCGTTCACGGTCGGCTTCCACTGCCCGCACGATGATCTCGGCCGCCTCTTGCGGGGGCAAGGGGGACGACACCAACGTGTCGGTTCAGAAAGGCTACCTGCGCCGCGATACTGCTTGCGAACGCCGGTTCATCGTGCAAATGCAGCTCAAAGTGGTTGCATTCCACGAGATGGAACTCGCAGTACGGTATGCGCCTGGACGCCCGTCGCGCGGCACTGGCCGGCGTGATCGTGTCACGGGTTCCGGCCACGATCAACGTAGGCGCGGCGACCTTGTGCGCGTGCCGAATCGGGCTGTAGAGTGGCACCTCCAGAAAGATGCGGGACAGTACCTTGTTCTCCCACGCCGTTCCCGCAGGCAGCAGCCTTGCATAGCCATGCCAGGCGTCGTCGCCGGTCAACGCGGCCATATCGCCGTGACGACCGATGATCGGGCTGTAGTGCTCGCGACGAATGACGCTGCCGCAAAGGTCACGCATCGCCGCAAGCATCATGCGCAGCAAGAGATGGACGGGTACCTGCTTCATGCTGGCCAGCCCGCTGACATGCGGGACTTGGGCAATGACGGCTCGGACCCGATGATCTGCAGCAGCAGTCTGGATGACGTGTCCGCCCGAGAACGACGTCCCCCACAACACCATGCGATCGGCGTCAACCTCTGGGAGTGAGCGCACATGTGCGATGGCGGCGGCCCAGTCCTGCAGGTGGCGGCGCGGGCTGACCCAGTGCCGCGGCTCCCCTTCGCTGTCACCGAAGTTCCGGTAATCGAAGAGATATGCGGCGTAGCCTTCGGCCACGAACCGCTCGGCAAAGGCTGGCAGACCGGCGGCGCGAATGGCGCCGAATCCATGCGCCATGATGACGACGGGCGGGCGCGTCCCCTGGCTCGGCAGCATCAGCGTGGCCGCGCAACGCTCACCGTGGCTTTGGAAGGAAGAATCAATGCTGACCATGCAGGGCTCCGATGCGGAATGCGGCTGAACCTCACACGGCTGTTTCGTCCATGCCGGTTGCCACAAGGTCGCCGGCTGGCCGGCCGCGCGCCACCGTCGTAGTCGTTGCGGCACGGACGAACCTCAGCGCTGGATCGTCGATCGGATGCCTCGTCAACATCTCGCGATCGGCCGCGAAGTTGTGGAGAACGCGCCAGGGAGGCGTCCGGCCCTGGCGAGGCAAGGTGCTCCGGCCGCGTTGCACGTAACCGGACTGCAGGGAATCCATGACCGTTTCTTCCAGCATTTCCCCGGCTGGGGCGAATGGCGTTACGACGTCGTAGCCGTGGCGGTCCATGTGGTTGAGCAGGCGGCAGATGTAGTTGGCAGCCAGGTCGACCTTCAATGTCCACGATGCGTTGGTATAGCCAAACAGGTTGGCCAGGTTGGGCACGTCCTGCATCAGCACGCTCTTGTAGGTCATGAGGCTGCTGGGGTGCCGCGGCTGCCCGTCCACCTGTACCTCCATGCCACCAAGGGACTGGAGCTGAAGCCCGGTGGCCGTGATGATGATGTCAGCCTCGAGGCTCTTGCCCGACTTCAGACGGATGCCGGTTTCGGTAAAGGTCTCGATGTGGTCCGTCACCACAGAGGCCTTGCCTTCGCAGATAACCTTGAAGAGATCGCCGTCAGGCACTGCGCACAACCGCTGGTCCCACGGGTTATAGCTGGGCGAAAAGTGCCGCATGTCGGCGCTATGACCGAGCTGTTGTTCAACATGCGACAGCAGCCAGGAACGGACGCGCCGCGGCCACCGCTTTGCGGTCCTGTAGATAAGGCGCTGCAAGCGGATATTGCGCCACCGTGCCAGGCCATACACCCAGCGTGCGGGCAGTATCGTTTGCAGGACGGCAGAGATCTTGTCATATGCCGGCACCGAGAAGACGTAGCTGGGCGAGCGCTGCAGCATCGTGACGTGCGACGCCTGACCGGCCATGGCCGGCACCAGCGTCACCGCCGTTGCGCCACTGCCGATCACGATGACGCGCTTGCCCCGATAGTCCAGGTCTTCAGGCCAGTGTTGCGGATGAACGCAGATGCCCCGGAACCGCTCAAGGCCGGCAAAGTCAGGCCGGTGCCCGTGGTCATAGTTGTAGTAGCCCGTGCAGGGGATCAGAAACTTGCAAGTGAGGGTACAGGTATCGTGGCTGCCTTCCTGCTGCGTGGTGACGGTCCAGTACCGGTCCTCGCTCGACCACGATGCCCGCAGGACTTTCTGCCCGAACTGAATGCATTCGTCGACACCGTATTCGCGCGCGGTATCGCCAATGTAGCGACGGATCGAAGGGCCGTCGGCAAGGACTTTCAACTCGTGCCAGGGGCGGAACTTGTAGCCAAAGCTGAACATGTCCGAATCTGACCGGATGCCGGGATACCGGAACAGGTCCCATGTCCCACCGATGGCACTGCGCCGCTCCAGGATGCCGACGCGCTTGTCCGGACATGCCTCAGCCAGGTGGCATGCCATGCCGATGCCGGATAGTCCGGCACCGATAATCAATACGTCGTAATTGGCGTTCACGCAGCGTCTCCTTATGGCTTGCCTTGTCGTCCGGAAACTGTAGCGCGTGGAGCCAAGCGACTCTTGACGTCACGAGACAATTAATTTACGTTACGAGCCATGGATGCCCTCGTGCGAACAAGCGGACTGCGTGGATACCCGGCACTGATGCGCGCCATGGGTTGCGACCCCGCGCCGCTGCTGCGGCGCTATCACGTCGACGAAGGGACGCTCGACAGCGACGACGCCATGATTTCCCTGCGCGCTGTCGTGCATCTTCTGGAGGCCAGCGCGGAACAGACCCGGACCGCTGACTTCGGCCTGCGCTTGTCCAAGCACCAGAGCATTGACGTGCTGGGGCCCTTGAGCATTGCGTTGCAGAATGCAACGACAATCCGCGCTGGTATGGATTTCGCGGCGCACCATATGTTTGTGCATAGTCCGGGTCTCGTCTACACAGTCCACGAGCACAGCGAGATTGCGAAGGATGCGGCCGAGGTCTCCATCGAGATACGGCTCTCGCGGCAGCCGGCCCAGCGGCAAGCCATTGACCTGTGCCTGGCGGATATGCACAACTTCACCCGGCTACTCGCCGGCGACCGATACGCGCTTCGCGCGGTGTCCATTCCTCACACGCCGATTGCGTCGCTTAGCACCTACGAGCGCTTCTTTGGCGCCAGGGTATTGGTGGAGCAGCCAAGGGCCAGTCTGCATCTCAGCCGCAGCACGCTTGCGGCCGACCTGCTGGGCGTCGACGCGACGTTGCGGCGGATCGCGGAGGACTATATCTTCCGCAACTTCCGCAGCGAGCACGGCAGTGTTTCGGATCGTGTCCGGCAGGTGCTGCGCGACACGCTGGGCACGTCGAGCCACAGCAAGGCCAGCGTGGCCGATCTGCTGGCCATGCACCCGCGCACGATGCAACGCCGCCTTGCCGCGGAGGCAACCAGTTTCGAGGCCATAAGAAACGATGTGCGCAAGGAATTGGCGATGCGCTATTTGTCTGAAACCAATCTGCCTCTCGGGCAGATCACCCTGCTTCTTGGCCTTCCCGCCCAATCTGCATTGTCGCGGGCCTGCCGTCAGTGGTATGGCGCCGCCCCTTCGACACTGCGCAAACATAAACGCACCGCAGATTGATGAGTGATTCGCTGCCAGGCTGAAAAATCCCCTCGACATGTGTGATCGTGAGGGGCTTCTCAACGGTCCGCGACTGGGGAGAGGATGCCGACGTCGCGCTCTGTGAGAGGCTGATCTTACGGCCGTCCGGATCACCGCTACCGCTCAGGGAATCCTTTTACCGCGTAACCCGGTCGACGCTGGCCGCAGCTTCCTTCCGAGCCGAAGATACTCTGCAGGACTTAGTTTGCTAAATGACGTCTTTCAGGTTCATGCTGGGCGCAGCAGGGCAACCCCGACGGCCGATCATCCGCCAGCCAAACCGGCACGCGAACGACCCTCTGTACGTCGGCAGGAGACGTCTTGTTATGACGTCACCGAACGGCAGTTCCGGGTCGGGCAGAGTCGGTCGCTGCGGTCATCTGCATGACCAGAACTTGGCCAGAGAGTTACGCATCCCACTTCGCGCGTGGCGTCGATCTTGCAGCCCAATTACACGGTGCACTGAACTGGGATGAATTGATCTGGCATGCGAGCGATTTGATGGCGGTCGCCGGGGAAGAGCCCAACCGGCCACGCCCAAAAGCCGGCGTCACGATCACGTTCAGACCAGAACACACCGATCGCGACAGCCAAAAACAAAACAGCCGACCAATCGGTCGGCTGTTCCCTTAAGAAGCCGCTGAAGGCTTGCGGAAGGTCTGGCTCGAACGAGCACCCTTCCGCCCGCCTTGCGAACGCCGCCTTACTGCTTCGTGGCGGTGGGGGCCGGCGCGACCTTCTCAGCCGCTACGGGGGTGGCCTTCGCTTCTGCCGGAGCAGCAGCCTTCGCCGTGCTCACCTTGGTGGCCTTGGCGTGCGCGGTGGCGTGCGCGGTGGCGTGCTTATGTGTAGCGGCCTTGGCGGGTGCTTTCACAGCGGGAGCCGGCGCGGCTTGCGCAACCGGGGTGGCCGGTGCCGGGGCAACAGCGGGAGCCGGGGCAACGCCTTGGGCGAAAGCGGCGCCGGTGATGGCGAGAGAGGCGACAGCGGCGAACAGCTTCTTCATGATGAATCCTTCTTTGAGGTTAGAGGCACAGCAAGTTGCCGTGCTTGCCCGTAAAAACGACCCGCGTTGATTTGGCGTTGACGATGAGGTTGTGACAAACCGTAAGCAATGTTTCTGCAGAGCCCATCGCCGATACGTGTGCCTCGCCCCGAGAATTCACCAAAGGGGGGCGGAGCGCTCGTCGTTCAGTTCGAAGCGCAAAGAGATGGGGCACGGCGAGATGCCGAGCAACTCGCGGGGCTGCTGCGCACCCGCAACGCCTTGGTGAACGCACTGGCTCCATCCAGGTGATACGGGCAACTAGAGCCTCGTCTGCTTGGCGAATTGGTAGGGATCGCGGTTTGGTAGGCCAGGCGCTCGTCGGCTTAGGGCACGGTTCGGCCAGGAGCGGCCGTTGCGCACTGCCAGCCCCCCATTACCATGGGTCACATGTCTGCTCTAGCTTTTCTTCGCTTTCCCGTAGCGCACCCAAAAAGCGTCCGCGATTATGAGGGCAACTAGTTTGGGGTGATGGCGTCCTACGGTTTCACACGAGAAGGGGTAATAGCATGGCTAGGCGATTTCTCTATTTAAACATCGGCTTTGCTGGATTTTGCATAGCAGCAATGGGCGCGATAACAGGGTTTATCGGCTTCGGGATCGAGACGCGGTGGCTGTCTCTGCTTGGCTTTGGTATCACGATATTCGGAGTTCTAGTCGGTTTCATCGGCATTGTGCTCGGCTGGATAACGATCGGCGGGCAAGCCATAAGTGGGAGCGTTAGCGCGGCCAATGAACTCGCTGCGAGGATCAAACGATTCCGAAAATAGAACACCTCTCCGAGGTGGCGACCGTTGGCATCGGCGCGTATCAGCCACTCTTCCCGCTCGCTTTGAACGTCTCAGAAGGGTCGGAAGGCGCCGACCGGGCGCCCTCTCCTTACATCACCATATCCGACTGCGGATTCGACTGGTCGTCGCGCCGTGAGTTGCCGCGATCGTATCAGTCGGCAATGGTCTCCAACGCCCTGCCTCGGGTCTCGACGCCGAACCTGCTCACGATCCCTGCGGCCGCAAGGAAGCACAGCGCACCCAGGCAGAACACGCCAGCTTGCCCAGCAACCGGCAATATCAGACCCACCAGCGCCGGGCCCAACAACGAACCCACCCGCCCGACCGTCGATGCCATCCCGCATCCAGAGGCGCGTGCACGCGTGGGATAGAGTTCAGGCGTATAGGTGTAGAGCACCGCCCACATACCGAACATGAAGAACTGCATCATGCCGCCTGAAAGTATCAGCACCGTGGCGTCTGGATTGGAGCCCGCCAGGCTGCCGTAGATGAACACCATGCATGCACCGCCCACCAGCGTCGCCACGCATGCCGGCTTGCGTCCCCACCGCTCCACTGCCCATGCGGCCCACAGGAACCCCGGAATTCCTCCGATGGAAATATAGACCGTGTACAGGACGGATTTGGTCACCTCCACCCCGGACTGTTGCAGCAACGCCCCAATCCAGGTATTCAGCCCATAGAACCCCAGCAAGGCAAAGAACCACAAACCCCACACAGTCAGCGTCCGGCTGCGATACTCACGAGACCAAAGCACACGCGGACCCGATGCGTTTGACTCCGCCATGGTGATCACGGGGCTGACTTCGGGCAACGCATCCAGCTTCAACCGCCGCATCACCGAATGCTCGATGCGCTCGACAATGTCGGCCGCTTCAGCATGCCGGCCCTGCGATTCCAGCCAGCGGGGGGATTCCGGCACGTAGCGGCGGATGACAAGCAGGAAGACGGCCGGGACGGCACCGAGCAGGAACATCGTGCGCCAGCTATAGGCACTCAACACGTAGTACGACATCAAGCCGGCGCAGATGAAAGCAATCGGCCAGTTTCCGTCCATCAATGCCAGATACTTGCCACGCTGGCGTGCCGGAATAAACTCCGACAACAGCGTCTGGGCCAACGGCAGCTCCATACCCATGCCAAGACCAAGCAGTATCCGATAGGCGCCGAGTTCCATTGGACTGCTCGCCGTGGAACAGAGGTAGCTGCCAACTCCCCAGATGATCATGCTGAACTGGAAAACCGGCTTACGGCCAAACCGGTCCGCCAGTACCCCAGAGCAGATCGCGCCGATGGCCATCCCGACGAAACTGGCACTGCCGAGCATCCCCGCCTGCGCGGAGGTCAATCCGAACTCTGTACGGATCGACCCCAGGAGATAGGTCATCATGGCCAGGTCGAGATTGTCGAAGAAGAAGGCCATGGCAATCACGGCAAACAGGAATCGGTGGTACCCGCACACGGGCAGTCGTTCCAGCCGGTCGCCTGTGCGCACGCGCATCAGCTCGAGCGGTGTGTGTTTCATGTTGTCTCCAGTAGTTTTGATGCCAGCGCCTGCAGGCGCTGATCACAATGGGATGACGCATCGATGCGTCATCGCTTTCTACTGTCGCGTGGAGACGTAGTCGAGGCCCGTGCGGAAACGCCAAGGTCTGTCTCGAAGGTGCCAAGCCACTCACGTGGTATCAAAAAAAAGAGGGGTGCTTGAGCACCCCTCTTTTCGTCAGCCGTCAGCGCGCAGCCGTTACCTTGTCGCGAACTTGTGCGGATCAAATGCCTCCGGCGGCAAGCCGGACAGCGTGGCACCGGACTGGAATGGATAGCGTAAGTATGGAGCCTTTGGTTGCCCCGGCGGCGAGTACTGGCCATCCGCGAGGATGCGTTTCTTTGCACTCAGTTCGCGAATCTCGCATCGATAGGCAATGATCTGATTCGCCGCACCGTCCTCGATCGGCGAATAGTCCTTCTCAGGTCGGAACTTATCCAACGCCTGGTTCTGATGTGCCCGCACTTCGTCGGTGCTCTCCCGGAGTTTCACTTCACATCGCGCGATCACGCTATAGTACTCAAGGCTCGTGTTCTGTCCCTTGGGCGCCTTCAACAAGGCCACCGGTCGATCCACTTCGATAGTGATCAGGGGATTCGCCCGGATCGCCGACGCGAGCTTGCCAAATCTCGAGCTGTGGATCAGGAACGCGTCGCCGGTAAAGGTAAAGCTCTGCGCGGTGATGTAGGGGAACGGCGTGTCGTGCACCGCCACCCTGCAGATCAGTTCATTCCTGAGGAATTCCTCGATCGCGGGCCAGTCTGCCCAGGCCAGATCGGTCCGGCGCATTTCGTTGTGCAAGTAGGAAGGTTTCTCGATGGTCATGATCGGGTGGGTTCAATGTTGAGTCCTGAACAACCGCATCTGATTACGTTCCGGACCTAAACCAATGCCGCGTAGCGGCCGGCGAAGGGCATCGGCCAGCCACTCGAGCAGGGTTTCAAGTTGTGGGGGAAGCGGAGAAGCGTGGTCGCGCGGGATGGCGTCCGCATCGAAAGCTGGAAACAACGCCACCTGCGACTCATCCCCGTCCGTCGGGCTGACGACCACCGGAATGCATCGGTTGGGAGTCTGCGCAAAGGCGGCCAGGCTGTCGCACTTGTTTAGGTAGACCTCGTCGACGCCAAACTGCCGCACGGCAAGCTGGAGTTGCGCGACATCCAGCATCCCAATCCGACGCGGTCGCCCGGTCCCCGTGCCATATTCGTTCGACAGCATCCGGATCGCCACACCGATGGAGAACGCATCCCCTTCCGCGAGCAACGCCTGTGGATCAAAACGGACGGCTTCGTCGGCCCTTCCCCACCCCTCTCGTCCGGCCCGGGCGCAATAGGCCTCGGACCGCTCCGCACCGAGCTCCGTTGGCAACGGCCCGCTGCCCACGCGGGAGACGATGGCCTTGGCCACGCCGATTGTCTTGCGGTGATACTGACAAGGGAGGTCGCCCCCCACGAAGGCGTAGGAAGGCAGAGTATGGCTGGACGTCACCCAAGGCTGAGCGCCCTGCACAACATCCAGCATGACCGACTGTGCGCCCTCGAAGAGTACCCGCGCACCGCGTTCGACCCGCTCCAGCAGTGCCGCCGGATTGTCTGTCACAAATGGTTTGACGACCCGCCACGCCTGGCGCATTCCATCCATGAAGATTGACAATTCCTCATCGCTGTCCTGCGCAGCCAACCGTGCCATCCGCTCGAATGCGCTGCCCTCATCCAGCAGCAGATCGCGAATCTGACACGCGGATCGCTCGCCGCCTCGCATGCGGGCTGCCAGGTCCGCGTAACACGGCCCGATGCCGTTACCGGTTGTGCCGATTTGCCCGCCATCCTGGCGATCTGACAGGAAATGGACGGGCTGAACGATCGGGCATCGGTCACTGATGGTCAGTCGCCCGGCCAGGTTGATCCCCTGCCCGGCCAGCATTTCGATTTCCGACGCCAGTTGCTGCAAGCCGATCACGCAGCCGGAACCGATGTAGAGGGCGACCCCTGGATGCAGCACGCCGGAAGGAACCTGGCGTAGCCGCAATGTGCCGTCAGGCGTGACGATGGTATGCCCTGCGTTCGCGCCGCCGTTGAAGCGCGCGATCACGTCATACTCGCCGGCGAGATGGTCGACCACCCGGGCCTTTCCCTCATCGCCGTACTGCAGCCCCACCAGCACGTCCGCGTATGCTGCTCTTGTCGCGGTATTCATCGACTACGCATCCAGGGCAAACGTCGCCTCGATTTCCACCGGGGCACCGAAGGGAAGGCTCGCCACCCCCATCGCCACGCGTGCATGACGTCCCCGCTCCTCGAAGATCCGATTGAGAAGCTCGGACGCCGCGTTGATCACCTGCGGCGCATCATTGAAACCCGGCTTCACCGCGACGTAGCCACCAACCCGGACCACGCCACGAATACGCTCGAAGTCCCCCTCCACGGCCGCGCCAACCCAACCCAGCATGTTGGCCAGACACAGTCGTGCGGCATCCTGAGCTGCTTCCACGGTGACTGCGTCGGGAACCGTGCCGACAAGTATCGGCTTGCCATTCTGCAGCGGCAATTGCCCCGATACAGTCAGCAAACCATGGTGAAGCGTGTATGGGACATAAAGTGCCTTGGGGATTTCCGCCGCAGGCAAGACAATACCGGCGGCCCGGATACGATCCATCACTGACATACTGACTCCTCGACTTGATAAAAGGTCGACGGAGCCTGCACGGTGCTAGCAATCCGCCGACACCCTGACTGTGCCGCACGGCGCGGTATGCGATTCGCGCGGTGACGCCAGTTGATGTCGAGCAGACGCCAAACTGTCCGCGATGCCTAATCCCCAGCCATATCCCTGAAATATTCAGTAGGCGTCATGCCCAGCGCTCGCCTGAACATGGCACTGAATGCACTCGGGCTCTCATATCCAAGCTGCAAGGCAATGTCCGTGACATGACAGCCCTCGGCGAGCAGCCGTACAGCTGCCATCAGTCTCGCCTGCTGCTTCCAGCGGCTGTAAGTCATGCCTGTTTCCTCCGGGAAGAGCCGGATGATGGTCCGCTCGCTGGCGCCCACCGATCGACTCCATGCTTCCACCGAAGTCTCGTCAGAGGGATCGTCGAGGATCTTCGCGCAGATCTTGCTTAGCCGCGTATCCCTCGGCATCGGCAAATGCAGCGGAACAACGGAAAGCGGTCGCAAGTCCTGCAGCAGCAATTCGACCACCAGGCTGTCACGACTACCTTCTTCGTAGGTCAAGGGCATGCGAACCACCGCCGATATCAGCTCCCGCAACAGAGGCGGGACGGCCACGACACAGCAGTCATGCAATTCCTCGGGAACGGCATCGGATCGGACATAGACCGTTCGCATCTCGACGTCACCGCATGCTTGCATGGCATGTTCGACATTGCACGGGACCCATACCGCGCGCTGCGGCGGCACGACCCACGAACCGAAATCGGTTGTGACCAGGATTGCGCCTACATAGGCGTAGATGAGTTGAGCACGTGGATGTGAATGCGCGCCGATATGGAAGCCATCCTTCAGCTTCCGCGCCATGCCGCCTACCGGCCGATCTATCGCCTGGTAGTCATCCCGGTTTTCGCTCTTTCCAAACATGGCGTCCTTGCGATAGTCGTTGTCATCCACGGGCGCGACGCATCAGGCACCGACAAGTATCTTGGGCCGGACGTCAATTCGCGTCGGAACAATCTAGTGGAATCGAGACATCGATCCAACAGTCTGGAGCCAAATGTAATGTCAGTGTATCGAAACTTCAATCAGGAAGAACTGGACCATCAGTACAACGTCAGGGCGGGCATCCCTGGCTTCCAGGACATCTTCCTGGCATGGGAAAAAACCAGCGCGGCGTTTCGGCGCGCCAATCTGGTTAGGGAGAATCTTGCATACGGACCGAACGTCAAACAGGCGCTGGATTTCTTTCCCGCCAGAACGAAGAACCGTCCGTTGCTTGTCTTTATCCATGGTGGCTATTGGCAATCGCTCGACAAGTCAGACTTCAGCTACATTGCTGCGCCCTACCTGAAGCGCGACATCAATGTCGCCGTGGTGAATTACCGCCTCGCCCCCGATGTTGGCATGGCCGGCATCGTTCGGGACAATCGCGATGCCGTGGCATGGCTCTATCGCAACGCTGAGGAACTCGATTTCGACGCGAGCCGTATCTTTGTCTCGGGACACTCCGCCGGCGGGCATCTAACCGCTACGCTGGCAGGGACGGATTGGGAGACGCTCGGCGTGCCCGCCGATATCGTAAAGGGAGGCTGCGCGATCAGCGGCCTGTATGACCTGGAGCCCATCCGCCTGTGCTATCTCAACAAGGTGGTGCAGTTGACCGAAGCGGATGTCGCAAACTACAGCCCGATGCGCCATCTGCCGATGGTGAAAGTGCCCATGATCCTGACCGTTGGTGGAGATGAGTCGCCGGAGTACCACCGGCTCCAGCGAGAGTATCAGGCGCTGCTGACCGAATGCGGATTCGACGTGCAAATCGTGCCGCAGGAGGGTGGACATCATTTCGATGCGGTCGATCTGCTGGGCGATGCCGACGGGACCCTTGCCGCGTCCGTATTGCGCATGATCGAACGAACCTGAAGCTCAGGTTGCGGGCCTCGCTGATATCTTGCAGTCGTTAGCCTAGTCCGCCTTTGCAAGAAAAGCCGGCCAATCTCATGCGACCCCAGTTCGCTGTCGGCCGGTTGTCTACACTGCAAGGCTCTTTCCGCCCGCGCTTGGCATCCCGTTAGCCGATATCGTGACGCCCATCGTCATCGACTACATCATCGCCAAGGCGCACTCGTTCAACGGCCCGGGAGCCAGCGAAGGCCGCTAAGGATTGCGGATTCAACCGGTCGTTGCAACACAGCTCTCCGACCAGCCTACGGCACGGCACGCGTGGCGTAGGCTGCGTCAATCTCCGCACGTACCGCGCCCGGTGGCCGCCCGACCACCCGCTTGAATGCGCGGCTGAACGCGGCGAGCGACCCGTAGCCAAGCCGGTACGCAACGGATTCAATGGCCTCGCGGTCGCGTGCGATCCATTGCGCGGCGAGCCGCATCCTCAGCTCGGTCAGGTAGCGCACGGGCGTCATCCCAGTCGCCGCGAGAAATCGCTCGGCGAACACCGAGCGCGACACACCTGCTTCGGCGGCCAATTCCGCGACGCTCCAGTTTCGGCCCGGATCGCGATGTAGCGCGACGATCGCGCGGCCGAGCTTCGGATCGAGCAGCGCTTGCACCCAGCCCGTCGCGTCGCCGCAGCCACATTCGACCCAGCCGCGCACGATGAACGAGGCGACTACGTCCGCGAGCCGCGCGAGGATGCCCGCGAAGCCTGCGCGTTCCGAGCAGGCTTCGCGCTCCATCGCATCGAGCATCGGGCGGATTTCGGGGTAGCGCGCGAGCAGTGTGCCGACGTGCATGAACTCCGGCATCGTGCCGACGAGCGGCTGCATGCCGCCAAGATCAAACTCCATGCACGCGCTGAAGATCAGCGCGTCGCCGAGCGTCGGATCGGATTTCGCGCACGGCGGTGGAGTACCGACCGACGCGACCGAGTCGCAGATCTTCGCGCTCTCGAAGGCACCGATGGGACGGCACGGGGCGTCTGGATCGGACACAAGTGCGTGCATGCTGCCGTGCGGTAACAGGATCGCGTCACCAGTTTCAAGCCTCATCGTTGCGCCAGCCGCGTCGCGCAGCAGCACGGGCCCGCGCCCGACGAAATGGAACTGCGCGCGTCCCGGGACGTGGCCGAAGCTCAACCCGAACGGTCGCGGGACCTGGATGCGGCGATACTGGACGCCGCTCAGGCGCATCCCCAGCAGCAGCTCGCTGACGAGGTCGCGCACGTCGGGAACGGGAGCCGGAAGGGAAGCGGACATTGGATCCGGACGATTAATCAATGATTGCGGATTGTATGTCATATACCGTCCTGCCATCGCTGCTTACGATATGCCGTCATTGGCACTTTTCCCGATTTTCCTGACATGGAACGACGCATGAATCCCGGATTTTCCAAGGCCGCTCCGCAAGCGGCCTCCAGTGAACCCGCCTGGGGCGCGGTCTTCGCAATGGCGCTTGGCGTGTTCGGCCTCGTAACGGCCGAATTCCTGCCCGCAAGCCTGCTCACACCAATGGCCGACAGCCTCGGCGTGACCGAAGGTGTCGCCGGGCAGACGGTGACGGCCACCGCAACGGTCGCGCTCGTCGCGAGCCTGCTGACCGCCGCCGCGACGCGTACGATCGACCGACGGCGCGTGCTGCTCGCGTTTTCGATACTATTGATCGCGTCGAATCTCGCGGTTGCGTTTGCCACCAACCTCACGACGATTCTGATTGGCCGCGTTGTGCTCGGCATAGCGCTCGGAGGCTTCTGGACGATGGCAACGGCCACTGCTATGCGACTCGTGCCTGCTGCGATGGTACCGCGCGCGCTGTCGATCATCTTCAGCGGCGTGGCCGTCGCGACGATCGCCGCTGCCCCGCTCGGCAGCTACTTCGGCCACCTGATCGGCTGGCGCAACGTGTTCCTGTTAGCCGCCACGCTTGGCGGCGTCGCGTTTCTGTCGCAGGTCGCGACGCTGCCGTCGATGCCGCCGAGCGGAACGACGCGCCTGCGCACGTTGATCGACGTGCTGCGCCGGCCGACCGTCGGTCTCGGAATATTCGCGACGACGCTCGTGTTCACCGGACATTTTGCGTTCTTCACGTACCTGCGGCCGTTCCTCGAACAGGTCGCGGGCGTTGGAGTAAACGGGCTGTCAGCGATCCTGCTCGGCTACGGGGTCGCGAACTTCCTCGGCACGTCGCTCGCCGGCCGCGTGCTTGAACACCGGCTGCGGCCAATGCTGATCGCAATGCCCGCACTGATGGTCGTGCTCGGCATCGGGCTCGTAGTGCTCGGCCGCGCGCCGATGATCGATGCGGTGCTAGTCGCGCTTTGGGGGATGGCGTTCGGCGGCGTGCCGGTCGCATGGTCGACATGGGTCACGCGCACCGTTCCCGATGAAGCCGAGAGCGCGGGCGGCCTGATCGTCGCGGCCGTGCAGCTCGCGATCGCAACCGGTGCGGCGGCAGGGGGCGTCGTGTTTGATGCAAACGGCGCGACTGGTGTGTTCGCCGGGGCCGCCGTCGTGCTAGCCATCGCGGTTGCGACGATCGTGACGGGCGTACCGCAACGCGTGGAGACAGTATCCGCGCTGGTCGAGCGTAGACCGCATTAAATCTGTCACAGTGCGACAGTAGACGCCCCAACACGCCAGACGATTCCGGCCAAGCAACCATTGAACCACTCGCCATGCATGAACGGCGTTCTACCGCCCCAAATCGCAGTCAGTGCAAAGCAAGGAGAACCCCATGATCAAGGTCAACGTGATGTATCCGTACACCGAAGGCGCGCGCTTCGACCACACCTACTACCGCGACCGGCACATGCCGATGGTAAAGGCGAGGCTAGGCAGTGCCTGCAACTACTACACCGTCGAAAAGGGCCTGGCTGGCGGAGCGCCAGGTGCGCCACCCGCCTTCGTAGCGATGTGCGCGTTCATCTGTGATTCCGTCGAAGGTTTTCAGGCCGCGATGCAACAGCACGGCGCTGAGATCATGGGCGACATCGCCAATTACACCGACATCGCGCCGGTGCTCCAGGTCAGCGAGATCGTCGTCGAACGGTCGGATCGTTGAATTCTCCGCAGCCCGCCTTCCAGCGGCGGCGCCGGCGCCCCACCCTGCGCTCGCCCGGCCGCCGCTGGCCATTGCCGCCGCCCGATGGGGCAGCAGCATAGCGATAAAAACGAATCACAAAAGGCGCACCCGTGCCGACATCTGAAAACGCCTGGCCCTACGGCCTTTGAATCTGGGGTGGACAATAATTGCCGCCGCGGCAAAAGAGGGTTGCTTCGCAAGCATCCCCTCCCCGTTTGCCGTGGCAAGGATGACTTGGTGATTCAGGATTCGGTGCAATGTAACGGCAATTCGGACTGAAGATGCGCCGATGCTGGCCGTAGCCGCCTAGCGCGGCACGGCCGTCGAGCCACGCACGACGAGTTCGGGCGTCAGCGAAACGGATACCACTGGCGCCTCGGGCTTGCCGATCTTCCTGAGCAGCAGCGTAGCGGCCTGCTCGCCCATCTCATGCACGGCAATGCGGATCGTCGTCAGCGGTGGGGTCAGCGCATCCACAAACGGCATATCGTTGTGCCCGACAACCGATACGTCATCGGGGCAGCGGATGCCGTGCTCGCGCAAATAGTCATAGCAGCCCATCGCGACGAGGTCGTTGCCGGCCGCGATCGCCGTCAGGCCCGGCAGTGACTGGAACAGTTCGGCGCAGGCCTCACGGCCGGCCTCGCGCGAATAGCTGGCGGCCTCCACCACCGCGTAGTCGTCGCGGCGCAGGCGATGGCGCTTGACCGCCTGCAGGAAGCCTTCGCGACGCTGCTGGCCCGTAGACGTAGTCTCCGGCCCGGCGATATGACCGATGCGCCGATGACCGAGCTTCACCAGGTGATCAACAGTCAGCCGCATCGCCAGCAGGCCATCGCTGACCACGCACGACGCGCACCCCGTCGGCTCCCCCCGGTTGACCATCACCACCGGGATGGAAAGCTTCAGGCAGTAGTCGAGGATCGGGTCGTCGCGCTCGGCCGTGGCCAGCACCAGCCCTTCCACCTGCCGCCCCATCAACTGGTCGATAACGAACCGCTGGCGCGACTTGTCGGCGCCGGCATTGACGACGATCGGCACATAGCCGTCACGCGCCAGCACCGATTCGATACCAGCCAGGATCGGCGGGAACACCGGGTTGGCAATATCGGGCAGCACCACACCGACCAGTCCGGAGCGCTGCGTGCGCAGCCCGGCCGCGATCCGGTTCGGCCGGAAGCCGCGCTGCTCGGCCAACTGCAGGATGCGTGCGGCCACCTCGTCGGCCACCAGATGCCGCGTGGCCGGATTCATCACGCGCGAGACGGTGGAGTAGTGGACGTCAATCTCGGCAGCCAGGTCTTTGAGAGTCAGGCGTTTGCGCTCGGGCATGTTGGCAGCGGGCGGTGCGATTTCGGGTTGGCGATGCGCCATTCTAGCGCCTGCGATCGGCACGCCCGTGCCCGCTTGCTGCCGGATGGTGGCGCCGGTTACTGCCCCGCCGTCACCCCCGACTGCCGCACCACTGGCGCGAGCTTGCCGATCTCCACCTGGATATAGCTGGCGAACGCCTGCGGTGTGCTGCGGCGGGGCTCGGCACCCTGTGCGGCCATCCGCTCGCGCACGTCAGGCGAAGCCAGCACCTTGCCGATCTCCGCATTAAGCGCATCGACGATTTCCTTCGGCGTGCCCGCCGGCGCCAGCACGCCGAACCAGGAGTCGAAGGCGTAGCCCGGCAGTCCGGCCTCCGCTACCGTCGGGATATCGGGCAGCACGCTCGTGCGCGCGGGCGTGGTCACTGCCAGCGCGCGCAGCTTGCCTTGCTTGACAAACGGCATGGCGGAAAGCGTCGGCGCGAACATCATGTCACCGCGCCCGGCCATGACATCGGTCAGAGCCTCGCCAGTGCCCTTGTACGGAATATGCACGATGTCGATCCCGGCCTGCATCTTGAACAACTCGCCGCTCAGGTGCGTGGAACTGCCCGATCCCGCCGAGTCGAAGTTCATCGCGCCCGGCCTGGCCTTCGCCGCCGTCACCAGATCACGCACCGACTTGTACGGACTCGCCGCGTTCACCACCAACACGTTCGGCACCGATGCCACCAGCGAAACCGGCGCGAAATCCTTGACCGTGTCATAGCCGAGCTTCGGATACAGCGTCGCATTGATGGCGTGGCCCACCGAGACCAGGATGAGGGTGTACCCATCCGGCGCCGACCGGGCCACCGTGGTGGCGCCAAGCGTGCCGCCCGCGCCGGGCCGGTTGTCGACGACGATCTGATACGTGCCGCCTTCACCCATCTTGGTGCTGATGATGCGCGCCAGTATGTCGGTGGCGCTGCCGGCCGAGAACGGCACGACCAGCCGGATCGGCTTGCTGGGATAGTGCGGCGGCGCTGCCGTCGCCATGGTCGATGCGATTGCAAGGGAAAGCATGGCGCCAAGCGCCTTGAAACGTCGAAACATGATAGGTCTCCTCGCGATGCGTGTGCGGGTGCGGGTGCGGGTATTCGAACGTCAGAAGAAGTGGCGCATGCCGAGCGCCACCGTTTGCGGGTCGGCGCCGGCCTTGATGCCAAGCTGGTTGATTGCGAAGTCGTAGATCGCGTTCTTCTTGTTGTTGATGCGGCTGTAGTACGCGAACAGCGCCGTGCGCTTCGACAGCGGATAGTCGTAGCCAACCGTGAACTGGATAGCCCCGGTCTCGGCGCCGCTACGGAAGTAGCCAATCGTGCTGGTCGACGACCCTGTACCGTTCGCCGCATACGCAACGCCAGCGCGCACGCTGCCGGTACCCACCTGCTGCACCAGCGACGCGTAATAGGCGTTGCGCTGCAGGTCGCCCGTATCGGTGCGGTAATGCAGGTGCTCGTAGATCGCCGCAATGCGCGTCCCCTGGAACAACTGGTATGCGATGCCGAACTTCAGCGCATCGTCGTTGCGGCCCGCTGCCTGATAGTGCTGGTGGATTTCGTAGGCGACGGTGGCGTTCAGCGGGCCCCGTTCGTAGACGGCAGCCATCGAGTACAGCGCCGGATTGCGCGGCACGGTGAGCTTTTCCTCTGGCAGCCCCCAGCCGAGCGAAACACTGACGCCGGCCAGTGACGGCGAACGGTACTGCACGATGTTCTTCTGACGCCGGTCGAACGAACTGGTGTCCTGCACGTTGTCGGAGCTCGAGGTCGATCCGTTGCCGATCAGCGCCATGTAGCCGGCGGTGGTCGGGTAGTACGGGTCGTAACCCATCGTTGCCTCGGTGTAGGGCGTGGTCCAATGCCCCATGAAAAACAGGCCATAGTCGCCCTGCAGACCGATGCGCGAATTGCGTCCCGCGATCTGTCCCTGCCCGGTATCGATCGACAGGTTGCTTTCGATCTGCCACACCGCTTTCAGCGATCCGCCCAGATCTTCCTCACCGCGGAAGCCGAACACCGAACGGTTGTTGGTCTGGCGCACCACGCTGCCAAGCGACGTGCCATTCGTCGAGGTACTGGCGCTCGAATACTCGATGGCTGTGTTGAGCCGGCCATAGATCGTCACGTTGGTTTCCGCGCTGGCGTCGGCTACAAGGCCGGTCGCCATGACGACCAGTGGCATGACGTGGCGTCGGCGCAGGTGCAGTATCGGGGGCATCTTTTTGTCTCCAGGTTTTTTTATGTTCTTCTGATGCCCGCCTCGGGCCGCATAACACGCAAACGTTTGCATTCCGGGGCGGACGAGGACTTCAAGGGTCAACTGCTTATGGTTATGGATTGACAGCTTTCGGATAAGGCATGGCCAGCAGCAGCATCGCCGGGCGATTGCCAGGGTTGGACACCTGACGGCCCTCTCCCGGCGCCAGCCGCACCGAATCGAACTGGCCCAGCGTGACGCTCTCCCCGGGCGTCCGGATGCATACCTCGCCTTCCAGCACCACGTAGTGCTTTTCCACGGGCGAGGCATCCATGGACGTGTGGCCGCCCGGGAGGATCACGGACACGCCCATCCACAACGCCTCGGACGGCCCAGCTTCGTGCCCCTGCAAGCGCAGGCAATGCATGCCTTCGTGATTGGCCGGGAAGTAGGCCGGCGCCTGTGCGAACCGGGTGGTGTTCATGGCTTGAGCACCACGCGCTCGCTGGCGCCCTGCAGTACCGCGCGATACGCCTCGCGGGCATCCGCAAGTGCATACGTGTAGTCGTCGAGTACCGGGAATGGCTTCAGCGCGCCGGAGGCGAACATCGGGGCGAGCGCATCCAGGATGCTCGCGCATGCCTGGCTGTCCAGTGCGAGCGTATCGACGCCGACATACGTGTGTTGGCCGCGATAGAACGCGAAGATGTCGAACGGCACCGGCTTCTCGATCGTCGAGATGAAGATCTGCGTGGCGCCAATCGCCATGGCCAGATTCGCTTGCTCGAAGTACGGGCTGCCCACGGTGTTGTAGACGATGTCCGCACCATGGCCTCCGGTCTCGGTCCGGACCACCTCGGCAATGCTTTCGCGACTGGCATCGATCATGCGTACCGGTCCGCTTGCGTGGCCGCGATACGGTTCGGCGCCACGCTCGACGGCGAAGACACGCGCGCCGAGCGCCGTGGCGATCTGGATCGTGGCCTGCCCCACCTTGCCGTTTCCACCGCCGACCAGCACCACGCCGCCTGCCTTCGGCATGCCCGCGCGCCGCAATCCCTCGTAGGCGGTGATGAACGGCACGCCCACCGCACCCGCTTCCAGCAGCGACAGCGTTGCCGGCTTGGCGCGCACCGATTGCGCGTTGACGCGCAGGTACTTGCCATGGGTGCCGTCGCGGCGGATGCCAAGCTCGCCGCCGCTGCCCCATACCTGCTGGCCGATAAGCGCGGCCGGTCCATCTATGACGACGCCTGCGTAGTCGCGCCCAGGTGTGCGCGGCCAGACCGCGTGGGGCATCAGACCGAGCGTCGCCTTCACGTCGCTCGGGTTCACCCCGGCGCTGGCCACTTCGATCACGCATTCGCCGTCGGCAGCCTCGGGGCGTGGCACGCCCAACAGGGTGAGATCGAGTTCGTCGATGTTCGCGGCTTTTCGTTTGACCTGAATAGTGTTCATGATGATTGACATGCAGTAGAGAGAAATCAGACTTCGCGCAGTCCGAGCGTGCGGCGCGCATCGGCGGATGAAGCGATGTCGCCACCGAGCGACTTCACGATGTCGCGCGCCTTGGCGACCAACGCGGCGTTGCTCGGCGCCAGCACGCCTTTTTCGAGATAGATGTTGTCTTCCAGGCCGACTCGGACGTGGCCACCCGCCAGCCAGGCCTGCGCGACGATCGGGAACTCCGCGCGGCCGATGCCGAACGCCGACCAGTGCGCGCCCGGTGGCAGCATGTTGCGGGCGTAGAAGATCGTTTCCGGCGTGGGTGCGAAGCCATACTTCACGCCCAGCACGAAAGTCCACAGCCCCGGGCCTTCAAGCACGCCATCACGCATGAAGTCGAGCGCCATGTTCAGATCGCCAGAATCGAAGATCTCCAGTTCCGGCATCACGCCCGCGGCGCGAATCACCTCTGCCATCTTGCGGACGTTGCCCGGCGTGTTGATCACCACGTCGGCGCCCGAGTTCATCGTGTTGAGGTCGAGTGAGCACACGTCGGGACGCAATGCGGCGATGTGCTCGACGCGCTTGAGCGGATGCAGCAGCGTGGTGCCCGCCGCGGCCACGCGCGGCTCGTCCTCGTCGGGCACGAAGCGCCCGCCGGGGCCCGTAGTCAGGTTGATGATCAGCGCACGGTTGCGCGCGCGGATGCGGTCGATCACGTCGGCGTAGTAGTCGAGACGCATCGACGGTTTGCCCGTTTCCGGATCGCGTACATGGATGTGCGCGACGGCGGCGCCAGCCTCGGCCGCTTCGAGCGCGGCGTTGGCGATCTGTTCCGGTGTGATGGGCAGGCCGGGATGCTGGTCTGGCTTGACGATGTTGCCGGTCACCGCGCAGGTGATGATGGTCTTGCGTGCGTGCATGGATACGTTGAACTGAGAGGAAAAGGAATCAGCCGAGCTGGCGCCCGCCATCAACGACGATGGTCGTGCCCGTGGCAAAGCGAAGCGATGTGGCGCACGCGACGATGGCGTCGGCCACGTCCTGCGCCTGGCCGATCCGCCGCAGCGGTGTGGTCTTGGCCGCGCGTTCATTGAAGCTGCTATCGCGGCCCGGTACGAAGCCGGTATCCACTACGCCGGGCGAAACATTGAGCACGCGGATTGCAGGAGCGAGTGCACGGCCCAGCGACATTGCCATGACGTCGAGGCCCGCCTTGACCGCGCAGTACGCAACGTTGCTGCCTTGCCCGGTACGCCCCGCGATCGAGCCGACGTTGACGATCAGGCCGTCACCGTTCGCGCGCAGCAGTGGTGCGAACGCGCGAATCGCGGCGAACTGGCCGCGCCAGTTGACGGCAAACATTTCGTCGATCAACGTATCGTCGAGCGCATCGAGATCGGCATGCGGAATCGCACGTGTGAAGCCCGACGTGTTGACGAGGATGTCGACACGTCCGTAGTGATGCTGGACGTCGTCCGCAAGCAGCCGCAGCGTGGCGCTGTCGCCGACTTCGGCATGAGCAGCCAGATGATTGCCGGCCGGCAGCGTGGCGACGGCGCTCGCGGTGCGGTCCGCATCGCGTCCGGTCAGCACCACGCTGGCGCCGATCTCTGCCAACGCATGGCCTGTGGCGAGGCCAATGCCGCCGGTGCCACCGATGATCACGGCGACTTTGCCGGATAGGGAATGAATAGGCATGTTCGGTTGGATGAATGGAAGGTCGTGATAAACATTGCGACGGTGGAGCGACGGGTTCGTCGGCCCATCAATCGATCGGCGGACGCGGGAACGTCTGAACGCCGGGTTCCAGCGTGAAATCAAATGCCAACGTGTAGAACGGCGCGGGTATGTCCGCCCACGGGCTGCGTCCCGCTTCCACCTGTTGGAAGCGGCCAACGAGCTGGCGATGCACGCCGAACGTGACATCGGTTTCGAGGATGTCCGAGTCGTCGGCAAACACCTGCGTCACTAGCGTGCGATAGCCCGGCGCGGCGACGATGAAATGGATATGCGCCGGGCGATACGGATGGCGGAACTGCGCGGCCAGCAGTTCGCCGACAGGGCCATTGGTGGGCACCGGATAGCCGGCCGGGCGCACGGTGCGGAAGTGATAGCCGCCTTCGGCATCGGTCTGGAACAGTCCGCGCAGGTTGCGGTCCGGCTGGTTCGGGTCCTGATTGTCGTAGAGCCCGACCGGCGACGCCTGCCAGACTTCGATCGTCGCGCCGCGCAATGGCGTGCCGTCGGTCGAGCGCACGGTGCCGCTGACAAACAGTGGCAGACCCGGTGCATCGTCCTGCACCACACAATCGCCACACTGGTAACGCGGTGCATTGGCGCGATAAAACGGCCCCAGCAGCGCGCCCGGAGTACGGCCACCCACTGTGCTGTTGTTCATCGTGGTCACCAGTGTCGACAGGCCCAGCACGTCGGCGGCGAGCACGACCTCATTGTTGGTGGCGTGCGTGGCGTGGCCGAGCGCGGCGATGAACTCGAGCCCTAACTCGAACTCCTCATCGGTCGGACGCACTTCGCGCAGGAATTCGTGCAGATGCCGCACCAGCGCCGCCATTACCGTGCGCAGGCGCGGATTCTCCGTTCCCTCCATTGCACGCCTGACAACGTCGGTTACCGACCATTCGTCGTCGATCAGGGCCAGGTCATCAATGGATTGCGGCGTCGATCGAGATTGCATCGTCTCCATGGTTTCTTCCTTCTTCTCATGTTTTTGCAAACGTTTGCATTATGGACACCGAATCGTGAAGATCAAGCAGAATTTTTCGTCCGCAGGAACCCGGAACGTCACAGCGACCCGGAAAATCCAATCAAATCAACGGATACGGTGCGTGTCAGGCAAAACCCGTAGTTGACCGATGGGAGGCCGCCTAAACCGTCAGCGCCCTCACTTGAACAGCCAGCGCGCCACAAGCCGGGTATAGCGTGGCATCACCACGTAGACCATCAGGAACACGATTGCTGCCGAAACGACGGCCTTGTCGGCAAACGAGTCGCGGGCGAAGCCGAGACGGGTGAGCATTGGCACCACCCCCAGCGGTACAACAATGCTGAGCGGCAAGATCGCGCTCCACGTGACAAGCCACTGCTTCCACGCGGTCGGCACCTTGACCGGTGCGTGCTTCGGCGTGAACCAGAAATCGAGACCGGTTCGGATCTCGTAGCGATCGCCCTGCCGCAGCGACGACTGCATCCGCGCAATATGCTGCCGGCGCTCATCGGATTCCGTCCAGGCATTCAGGCTTTTGAAGTCAGCGAAACGGACGATCGTCGCGTATTCACGGCTCTTGCCGACCGGGCGGATCACATCGGTGCTCAGGTAGCCGGGAAACCTGGAGCAGGCGACACGGATGTCGGCGAGCCACGTCTCATACTGCCCGGCGGCGCCGGGCTCGACCTCGTGAACAATGATGCTGGTCACGATGTCCTGAGGGTTGAGGGTTGTCGTGTTCATCTCGCTCCCAATGGATAGAACTCAGTCGCTTTTGAAATGCGAGAGCGCGTCAGGGCTTCAGGACCGCGCATGGCATGCGGTTCGACTTCGCGCCCATGATTTCACCGCCCAATTCCAAAGATCAAAAAATTTGAATAACACTGACAATCCAGATCGGATGTTTGTGCGCTCGCCATCGCTATAGTTCTGCACATGGACAGCGCAACAACGCAACGAAGCGAAAGCGGCGCTGCCAGATCAAGAACTCAAATTCCTTGAATAAAACTTAGTGGAGAGCACCATGTCGAACGCCAAACTGGAAGTCCTGACCCCGCGCAACAGCCAGCTGATCATCATTGACCACCAGCCGCAAATGGCCTTCGGCGTCCAGTCGATGGACCGCCAGACCATGAAGAACAACGTTGTGGGCCTGGCCAAGGCTGCGAAGGTCTTCGACGTGCCGACCACCATCACCACCGTAGAAAGCGAGTCGTTCTCGGGCTACACCTACCCGGAACTGCTCGACGTATTCCCCGGCAAGCAAACCCTGGAACGCTCCTCGATGAACTCCTGGGACGACCAGAAAGTACGCGACGCGCTGGCCGCCAACGGCCGCAAGAAAGTAATCGTGGCCGGCCTGTGGACCGAGGTCTGCAACACCACCTTCGCGCTCTCCGCCATGCTTGAAGGCGACTACGAAATCTACATGGTGGCCGACGCCTCGGGCGGCACCACCAAGGAAGCGCATGACTACGCCATGCAGCGCATGATCCAGGCCGGCGTGGTACCGGTGACGTGGCAACAGGTTCTGCTGGAATGGCAGCGCGACTGGAAGAACCGCGAAACGTACGACGCGGTGATGGCCGTGGCCAAGGAACACTCAGGCGCCTACGGCATGGGCATCGACTACGCCTACACGATGGTTCACAAGGCCGCGCAACGCACGGCGACCCCGCACGCATCGATCGCGCCCGTGCACGCACCGGTGATCGAGCGCTGATGCCTGCCCGCAGCCAGTCATCCCACGGAGCACACAAGATGAAATCAGATCGAAGCGTGGTCAACGGCGCCCTCCTGCTGGGATGCTGGCTGGCGGTCAGTACGTCAAGCGTGGCGGCCGCAACGCTGGTCGCCCGGACACTGATTGCCTGAGCATGTCAGTCGCGCGGGGGAACCCTCTCCCGCGCGCAACGTCCTGACAATCGGTCAGTGATTGGCCTTGCAGATGCCAAGCTGCTGCGCCAGCAATACCAGATCGGCAAACGTGCGCGCCCGCATCTTGCGCATCGCCTGCCCGCGGTGAATCTTGACGGTAACCTCGCTGATGCCGATCTCGCCCGCAATCTGCTTGTTCAGCAGTCCTGTCACGGCCAGTCCCATGACTTCGGATTCGCGTGGCGTGAGTGTGGCGTAGTTCGCCCGAATCTCATCAACCTTGCCAACCGCCTGGCGGCGCAAACGGTCTTTCTCCAGCGCGGCGGATACGGCGTCCAGCAAATCCTGGTCGCGAAACGGCTTGGCCATGAAGTCTTCGGCACCGGCCTTCATGGCCGCGACGCTCATGGCGATGTCACCGTACCCAGTCATGAAGATGATCGGAATATGAATGCCTATCTGCCCCAGCCTGGCCTGCAGATCCAGTCCCCTCTGGCCACGCAGCCGCAGATGGCGTTCGGCATTCAGTCCATCGATCGTCAGACGCTGAAGAACAATGTGGTCGGCCTTGCCAAGGCCGCCAAGATCTTCAATATCCCGACCACCATCAGCACCGTGGAAAGCGAGTCGTTCTCGGGCTACACGTTTCCAGAGCTCCTTGACGTGTTCCCGAACGCGAAAACACTCGAGCGATCATCGATGAACTCCTGGGACGACCAGAAGGTGCGCGATGCGCTGAAGGCGGCCGGCCGCAAGAAGATCGTGGCCGCAGGACTGTGGACCGAGATGTGCATTACCACCTTCGCCCTGTGCGCCATGCAAGACGCCGGCTATGAGTTCTACGTGGTTGCGGATGCCTGTGGTGGCAATACCCGGGAAGCCCATGACTACGCGATGCAACGCATGATCCAGGCCGGCGTGGTGCCGGTGACATGGCAGCAGGTACTGCTCGAATGGCAGCGCGACTGGGCGCATCGCGACACCTACGATGCCGTGATGCAGCTCGTGAAGGAGCACTCCGGCGCCTACGGCATGGGTGTGGACTACGCCTACACGATGGTCCATAAAGCCGCGCAACGGACCGCCACGCCGCACGAATCGCTCGCACCCGTACCGGCACGCTGAAGGTGGACTGACACACGGCTGCCCTGTCGGCGGCCGTGCCTTGCATCGAACGCAACGCTGGGTTGCGCGGCGTCCCTATTCAGGAATCCGGACGCGTGCCTTACCTTTGTGTCATCGCCATTTCGTTTCAGGACTGGAGCGCTCCATGACACCGATAGACATCGTCATCACTTATGACTTCATTTGCCCCTGGTGCTGGATCGGGCATCAATCGCTGAAGGCCGGCATCGAGCAGGCTGGCATGGCTGGCCGATTCCGCTCGCAATACCAGCCTTACGAGCTCAACCCGGACATGCCGAAACCCAGCTCGGATCGCAAGGCATATCGCAGCCGCAAGTTTGGCAGCTGGGAGCGGTCCCAGGTGCTGGATGCGGAGGTTGCGGCGGCTGGGAAACGCGTGGGTCTTGCATTCAACTACGACCGGATACTGGTCACGCCGAATACACGCCTGGCACACCGCCTTATGCGCTACGTACAGGACCACGACGCCGCACGCGCGGATGACTTGTTCAGCGCAGTGATGGAAGCCTATTTCACACGCGGACAGGACATTGGTTCTCTGGACGTACTGGTAGACATCGCGGTTTCGATCGGCGTTGACGCAGCCAACGTGCGCGAGTATCTGGACGGCTCGACCGGAGAAGCCAGCGTCGTGACCCAGGAACTACAGGCCCAGTTGGATGGCATCCGTTCGGTGCCCACATACCGGGTCGGCAGCCAGCGCATCACCGGTGGTCAACCGCCCCAGCATTTCGCCCGCGCCCTGCAGGCTGCTGCCGGCGAAGTGGAGAACATGTAGCCCCGGGGGGCGAGGCTGGCCTGCGGTTGACACAGACGGCGCGCTTCCCGGCCGCCTATGAATCCCTGCCGCCCTGCCCCTGAAGATAGCTCTCGATTCGCGAATCGGGCAGAAACCAGAATGCAGCCATCGCAATCAGAATGAGTGTTGCCACGATACTGCTGAAGAAACTCACCACGATCGCCAATGCGTAGACGACGAGCGACACCCTGCCCTTCCGATCCTTGCCAATGGCACCTGCGAGCATGGAGCCCTGTCTCTCCGATGCCATGATGACGCGCTGCAGAATCCAATAGGATACGGCGCACATGAACAGCACAAAGGCGTACAGCGCAGTTGGAATCTCCGAGAATTCTGACTTGCCAGTCCAGGTGGTGGTGATGGGAATCATCGTCAGCCAGAACAACAGATTGAGGTTCGCCCACATGACCTTCCCGTTGATGCCACGCACCATCTGGAACAGGTGATGGTGATTGTTCCAGTAGATGCCGACATAGATAAAGCTGAGCACGTATCCAAAGAAGTGAGGCGCCTCTGCTCGTACGCCAGTCCAGTTGAACTCCGCAGGAAGCTGAATCTGATAGAGCATCAGCGTCAAGCTCACGGAAATCACCCCATCGCTGAATGATTCCAGCCGACTTTTGTTGATGGTCATGGCCGTGCTCAAATGAACTGCTTGCGGAACGCAAGACTGGCCAGATACAGGATCGCCAGCGTGAAAGGCAGCACACTCCAGAAGCCGATACGCATGTAAAGCACCGCGCCAAGGAACGCGCCCGCGACAAACCCGACGACGATGCTTCCGCTTTTCAGCACGGCAACCCCATGTTCGCGGCTGAACGTGCGCACGAAGTTGGATAGATCGATGCCAAACTGCGTGGTGTTCCCCGTCATCATCGTGCTGGGGCTGATGTGCTTGATCAACGTCTTGCTCGCCGTGTTGCGGATTGCCAGAGCCATCAGACCCAGGCCACCCGTCAGCGCCAGCTCACCCGCGCCGGGATCAAGGAGTGGATCGAAGTACAGTCCCACCAGCATGAAGGCGGACAGGAACACCGCCTCCGCCACGAACAGCCAGCCCAAGGTCTTGTGGGACTGGCTGCAGCGGTCGATCCACATCTTGGCCAGCATGACCGTGACGATGAATAGCGGAATGGCGCCCAGTTTCACCCACAGTCCCGTGCCCCCTTTCACAAGGGCCGCGCCTGCCAGCACCAGGTTGCCAGTCACATGGGCGGTGAAGAAGCCAAGCAAGGCGATGAAGCCGATGGTGTCGATGGCGCCACCCACGATGGTGAGCAGCACTGCCGTGCGGCATTGCGCCCACAGGCTGGCTGCCGGGTTGTCGTGGGATTGCGAATCGCTGATGGCCGTCATGTCCGTTACGTCCTCCGAAGAGCATTGAGCACCTGCGTCAAGGACGCTCACGCCGGTTTGATCATGTCACGCGCATACGCCAGACCCGTGCCGTACCCACCACCATGCTCCACCACAATCGCGCGAGCCTTCTCATAGGTTTCGTGGCGGGTCCAATCCCGCTGGAATTCGAGCAGGAGTTGAAGCCAGGAGGTCATGACTGCGCCAGCGGCTGCCATCCGTCGCAACGCGAGGTCATGGCTTGTCGGGCTCAGTCCACCACAGGCATCGGCCACGACGTAGACCTGATACCCCTCTGATAACGCGGAAAGAACCGGGAAGCTCACGCAGGCCTCTGTCAGCAAGCCCGCAATGATCAGCGTACGCTTTCCGGTCGCCGTGATCGCATTGCGCACCGCATCGTCTTCCCACAGATTCATGTTGCGCCGTTCGATCGGGGTGACGTCCTTCAGCACTTCCCGGAACGCTGGCATCAATGGGCCGCTGTACACCTTCGAGGCCGAGGTGGAAACCACAACCGGCAAGTCGAAGGCGACCGCCGTCTTGGCAACCGCAAGCCCGTTGCTGCGCAGAATCTGCGGGTCTTGAGACCCAGCAGCAAACGCTAGGCCCGCCTGCTCATCAACGAGGATCAGGGCGCAATCGGCAGGGTCGAGCAACGGTAGTTTGGACATGTGGATTCTCCTGTGTGTCTGGGACTGCAATCTCGTTGCAATCCTGGGGGCTGCGCAGCAAGTCTATTCAACTAAATTCAGCAATCGAACTGGCGTCGCGTGGTCGCACTGTTTGGCGGTGTTTTTGGCTAGTTTCTGCGCGATGAAGGGAACTATAGCGGCGGACTCTGTACTTGAATCCTCGGATTCGCGCACAAATCAATCAAATTTTTTGAACTCAAGATTTCATCCAGCGACGCCGCCGCCAAGGGCGACGCGACTGCACACCCGACCATCAGACGAACCGTGGAATCGGTCCTCTCTGCGGTGTCTGGTCCGGAAGCGTGACTTCCTCCCGATCGACGTAGCACCACCCCCACCCCTCAGGAGGGTCGTATCCCTCGATTGCGTATTTCGGGGCGCGTGATCAGAGCTTTCGGGGGAACGTGCTCACCTGTTTCGGGCGGATGCTGATCGCTGGA
>NZ_DDCI01000006.1:0-5433 GCF_002335265.1 Cupriavidus sp. UBA2010 | reverse complement strand
GACATGCTCGGCGAAGTGCTGGAGAGGCTCATCGACGACGGGCGCTGGCGCCAGATCGACGTGAGCATCCTCGACGCGAAAGCGGCCCGCAAGCGCCAGGCCGTCCCGGCATGACGCCCCGCAGCGAAACCGGGCGGTCCTGCGGCTGACCCGAGGCATCCGCCACGGCGTTCCAGCCGTTCCGGCCGCGTGCACTACAGGCCCTTCATCCCATCGGATGGAGGCCTTTCTCATTCTTCCACACAGGAGATTTCATCCATGTCACTGCGATTCAAAGGCGCTGACCTGCGCCCCGTGCTGACCGAAGCCATCGCCAATCAGGGGTCGTCTCAGAAAACGGAAAAAAATCGTACGCTAAGAGCCGAAGTGGGCCCTTTAGCAGCAATGCAAAGCTGCGATCAACGGGCAGGAAACATTGCCATGGTGCGCGTTGCACTCTCTCACTAGCGTCGACAGGGCCTCTTCCATCCGCGTGAGGTCCGCCATGCGTGCGCGCACATCGGCCAGCCGGTGAGCAGCCAGTTCGGCCGCCTCGCTGCAATGGGTGCCGTCCTCCAGTTTCAGGAGCTGGCCGACTTCATCCAGGCTGAATCCCAGGCGCTGGGCTGACTTCACGAACTTCACCCGCGCCACGTCCGCCTGCCCGTAGCGGCGGATGCGACCGTAGGGCCGCTCCGGCTGGGGTAGCAAGCCCTTGAGCTGATAGAAGCGGATCGTCTCCACGTTGACCCGGGCTGCCTTGGCGAAGGCCCCGATGGTCAGATTCTCTTGAGCGTTCTCCATGGCGCTTGACTCCGTAGTTGACTACGGAAGTAACGTTACAGCATCAAGCGAAGTCCCGGAAGGAGAACCTTATGTCGGAACCCAAGAACGGCCGCGGCGCACTGGCGACCGGCGGCGTCGCGGCCGTCCTCGCCTCGGCCTGCTGCCTCGGCCCCCTTGTCCTGGTCGCGCTCGGCTTCTCTAGCGCGTGGATCGGCAACCTGACCGTGCTGGAGCCGTATCGGCCGATCTTCATCGGCGCAGCGCTCATCGCGCTGTTCTTCGCCTGGCGCAGCATCTTCCGACCAGCCCATGCCTGCAAGCCCGGCGACGTTTGCGCCGTGCCCCAAGTGCGGACTGCCTACAAGGTGATCTTCTGGATCGTGGCCGCCCTGGTTCTGGTTGCCCTCGCGTTTCCCTACGTCCTGCCGCTGTTCTACTGAAAGGAGATCACCATGAAGAAACTCACCACCCTCACCACCCTCACCACCCTCACCACCCTCATCGCCCTGGCCGCCGCTCTAAGCGCGCCCGCCTGGGCTGCCACCAAGACCGTCACCCTGTCGGTGCCCGGCATGACCTGCGCCGCGTGCCCGATCACGGTCAAGACGGCTCTGTCCAAGGTCGCCGGCGTCGAGAAGGCCGAAGTCAGCTTCGAGAAGCGGGAGGCCGTCGTCACCTTCGACGAGGCCAAGACCAATGCCGACGCCTTGACCAAGGCCACCGCAAACGCGGGTTACCCGTCCAGCGTCAAGCAGTGAGGGCGTAATCATGGCCGAGGCGATCACCCTCCACATCGAAGGCATGACCTGCACGTCGTGCGCCGAGCACGTCCAGCAGGCTTTGACGAACGTGCCCGGCGTGCGCGCGGCCTCGGTGTCCTATCCGCAGCGGCAGGCCGAAATCGAGGCGGATGCAGGCGTGAGCGTGGCCCCGCTGGTTGCCGCAGTGGCCACGCTCGGCTATCGCGCACGGCTTACCGACACGCCGAACAAGCCTGCCGGCCTGCTAGACAAGGCGCTGGGCTGGCTCGGTGGCGAAACGAAGCATGTTGGCGGTGAACAAGCGCTGCACGTGGCTGTGATAGGCAGCGGCGGCGCGGCGATGGCGGCTGCCTTGAAGGCCGTGGAGCAAGGCGCCCGCGTCACGCTGATCGAGCGCGGCACCATCGGCGGCACCTGCGTCAATGTCGGCTGCGTGCCGTCCAAGATCATGATCCGCGCCGCGCACATCGTCCACCTGCGCCGCGAAAGCCCGTTCGATGCTGGCCTGCCGGCCGCAGCGCCCGCTGTACTGCGCGAGCGGCTGCTGGCCCAGCAACAAGGCCGCGTCGAGGAGCTGCGCCATGCCAAGTACGAAGGCATCCTGGCAAGCACTCCGGCCATCACCGTGCTGCGCGGCGAGGCCCGGTTCAGGGACACGCGCACGCTGACCGTGGCGACCGCTGACGGCGGCACGCACGAGGTGAACTTCGACCGCTGCCTGATTGCCACCGGCGCGAGCCCGGCGCTTCCGCCAATCCCGGGCCTTGCGGACACACCCCACTGGACCTCCACCGAGGCGCTGGAAAGCAGCTCGCTCCCCGAGCGGCTGGCCGTGATTGGTTCCTCCGTGGTGGCGGTCGAGTTGGCGCAAGCCTTCGCCCGGCTGGGCAGCCAGGTCACGATCCTGGCGCGCAGCACGCTGTTCTTCCGAGAAGACCCGGCCATCGGGGAAGCCGTAACAGACGCCTTCCGCGCCGAGGGCATCGAGGTGCTGGACCACACCCAGGCGAGCCACGTTGCCTATGCGGGCGGGGAATTCGTGCTCACCACCGGGCAGGGGGAAGTGCGCGCCGACAAGCTGCTGGTCGCCACCGGTCGCGCGCCGAACACGCGCAGCCTGAACCTTGAAGCGGCAGGCGTCGAAGTCAATGCGCAGGGAGCCATCGTCATCGACCGCGCCATGCGCACGAGCGCACCGCACATCTTTGCTGCCGGCGACTGCACCGACCAGCCGCAGTTCGTCTATGTGGCGGCGGCGGCCGGCACGCGCGCCGCGATCAACATGACCGGCGGCGACGCGGCGCTGGACCTGACGGCGATGCCGGCGGTGGTGTTCACCGATCCGCAGGTGGCGACCGTGGGCTACAGCGAGGCGGAAGCGCACCACGACGGCATCGAGACCGACAGCCGGCTGCTGACGCTCGACAACGTGCCGAGGGCGCTCGCCAACTTCGACACGCGCGGCTTCATCAAGCTGGTGGCGGAAGCTGGCTCAGGGCGGCTGATCGGCGTACAGGCGGTCGCGCCGGAAGCGGGCGAACTGATCCAGACGGCCGCGCTGGCGATCCGCCACCGGATGACCGTGCAGGAGCTGGCCGACCAGTTGTTCCCCTACCTGACCATGGTCGAGGGACTGAAGCTCGCGGCGCAGACCTTCAACAAGGACGTGAAGCAACTGTCCTGTTGCGCCGGATGAGGAAAAGGGAGGTGTTCGATGAACGCCTACAGCCGCGCCAACCGCCGCATCTACGCGGCCTTGTCCGATCCCCTGTCGGCCACCCACCGGCACCGCCTCGACGATCTGCTCAAGCGCCACGACAACGGCAAGACGACCTGGCTGGCCTGGCTGCGCCAGTCGCCCGTCAAGCCGAACTCGCGCCACATACTCGAACACATCGAGCGCCTCAAAGCCTGGCAGGCGCTCGACCTGCCTTCCGGCATCGAGCGGTCGGTGCACCAGAACCGCCTGCTCAAGATCGCCCGCGAAGGCGGCCAGATGACGCCCGCCGATCTGGCCAAGTTCGAGGCACAGCGCCGCTACGCGACCCTGGTGCGCTCGCCATCGAGGGCATGGCCACCGTCACCGACGAAATCATCGACCTGCACGACCGCATCCTGGGCAAGCTGTTCAACGCTGCCAAGCACAAGCATCAGCAGCAGTTCCAGGCGTCCGGCAAGGCGATCAACGCCAAGGTGCGGCTGGCCACCTCGATCAAGCAGGGCACGGTGACGGCCTCGCTGATGCTCAGGAAACTCGGCAGCTACCCGCGCCAGAACGGCCTGGCCGTGGCGCTGCGCGAGCTGGGCCGCATCGAGCGAACGCTGTTCATCCTGGACTGGCTGCAAAGCGTCGAGCTGCGCCGCCGCGTGCATGCCGGACTGAACAAGGGCGAAGCCCGCAACGCGCTAGCCCGCGCCGTGTTCTTCAACCGGCTGGGCGAAATCCGCGACCGCAGTTTCGAGCAGCAGCGCTACCGGGCCAGCGGCCTCAACCTGGTGACGGCGGCCATAGTGTTGTGGAACACGGTCTATCTGGAACGGGCCTCAAACGCCTTACGCGGTCACGGCCAGACTGTCGATGACGCCCTGTTGCAGTACCTGTCGCCGCTGGGCTGGGAGCACATCAACCTGACCGGCGATTACCTCTGGCGCAGCAGCGCCAAGATCGGCGCGGGCAAGTTCAGGCCGCTACGACCGCTGCAACCGGCTTAGCGTACGATTTTTTCCGTTTTCTGAGACGTCCCCAATCAGTGCCGCATTGTCCTGGTCAAGGATCAGGGCGTGTACTTCCTCGCCGAGCGTGGGGAGCGTCGCCCGGATGGGCGCCAGGCACTGCTCGCCTACGCCGTCGGATGCAACCCGGACACCGACCCGTTCGATGACTGGTGGCACCTCGCCGGCCGCGAGCTGGGCGGCGATGACTTCGCGGAGTATTTCGACCCGAAGGACGGCCTGTTCACGCGCCTCCAGCACTCGGCGGACGATCTCGTGCTTTCCGCCACCGCCACGCACCTGTCCTTAGCAGTGGTGCCTCCCGCCTGACGCGGCAACCGCCTCGCAGCCCCCGCATCGGGGGCCTTCTTTTGTTCGCACCGCCGCCATCGCCGCGCGTGCGCGTTTGTCTCCAGCCGCCGAGGCACGCCCCGCCGGCCACAACGCCGGCATGCCACCGGAGACAACCGCATGAACACGCCATCGACCTCGCCGAGGCTGCACCTCCTACCGGTGTCGCTGCGCACGGCCAATGCATTCGTTCTGTCGCACCATCGCCACCACCGCCCGGTCCAGGGCGCGAAGTTCGCCCTGGCCGTCACGCTGAGCGACAGCGACCTGATCCACGGCGTGGCCATTGTCGGCCGCCCGGTCGCGCGGCACCTGGACGCTGGAAGTCACGCGGCTGTGCACCGACGGCACACCCAGCGCCTGCAGCAAGCTCTACGGCGCGGCCTGGCAGGCGGCAAGGGCGCTGGGCTACATACGCCTGCTCACCTACACCATGCCCGACGAAGGTGGCGCCAGCCTGCGCGCCGCCGGCTGGCGGCTGATCGGCGCGCGCGGTGGCGGCGCCTGGAGCCGTCCCGGCCGTCCGCGCGCCGATACCCCCGAGCACCTGCGCGGCGCCAAGTGCCTGTGACAGGCGCCGGGTGGCGCGGACAAAGGGAAGCGCCCGGGTGCCGATTGATTGCTGCCGCGCGCGCGAGGCCCCGCCATGCTGGCCCCATGCCTGCTGACGTCGTCAGCGACATGCCAGGCAACCATCGGTCTTCGAGGTTGCGGCGCAGTTCCCACTGCGTGACCGAGCCAGCTCGCACCGCATCCTTCCGCGAGCGGCCACCAGCCTCTGGTGGCGGATGCTTTCGCCTTATCAACCCACCGCGGGGTCACGCACCTTCCCCGCATGCGTGGG